>WRGD01000129.1 GCA_009787355.1 Defluviitaleaceae bacterium
TATATGTCTTATGATTTTTTTTTTTTTTGTATGTATTTATTTACACTTTAATTATGACTTGCTTAAATATATGAGAAGTTCTAACAAAAATATTAAACGATTTCTTTTCTCCTTAAAAATTAGGTACAAAAAAAGCATATACCTATTTGGAATATGCTCTGTTGTACTACATATAGTTTATTTTCTTTTATTTAGCTCTTTAAATCGTTTAAAATAAAGTTATACTAAAATGGGGACTTAATTTTTAGTATTATTTTAAATGTTTCTAATCTTCATAGTGTCCTTTGCAAGATATTATTAATAAAATATTATTATCTATATCTATATCTATATCTATACTATACACTAATCTATCGTATTTATTTATATGCCTTGAAAATCTAGGTGGATTTTTATAATACTTTAATTGTTCTGGATGCCCTATTCCATCTAAAGAACCGTTGTTTACTATATCTTCTATTATTTTATAAATTTTATTAGCTGTATTTTTATCATACTTTTTAAAATTTGACAATTCCTTATGTGCTATTTTTGTAAAATCTATTTTCATATTTATTATTCTATAAAAGATTTTAAACTATCTAAGGTATAGCTTATAACTTCTCCATCTTCACCTTGCTTAATAGATTTATCTAATTTGTCCAAATATTCTTTATTTTTAATGGCTTTAATATCATATGGTTTTATAGTAAAAGGGATTGCTTCTTCCCTTAAACATTGCATGATAAAGGCATTAACAGCAACAGACATATTCAATCCCATTTGATTAAATAAAGTTTCTGCACTGTTTTTAATTTCACTATCCATTCTTATATTAATGCTAACTTGTTTACTCATACATACCACCTTTGTTTTTTACTCATTGTATTATTATATAAATACGTTGTCAATACAAAAATATTTAAATTAATATTTTCTATATTTTATTACAAGTTATTTATTGTTTTTGTAAACTACTCCATTTTTTTGATTTTGTCATATTAACATATATAAAGTAAAATAAGGTAACATAATATCAATAGAATTAATTAAAGCGATTAAGTCATTAGACCTAGTCGTTTTCTTTTTTTTGATAAAAGTTTTAAAGAATAAATTACGATATGTACAATTTTCCAAAACAACAAAACCAATTGACAATAGACTTGTAGCATGATAAAGTTTATAAAAATTGTTAAAAAATAGGCTAGATAAAGTAATACAATAGGAGCAACAATCAATGTTTTTTAAACCAAATAGTGAATTTACAAACATAAAAAATATAATAAATGAAAATAAATCCCCTGCACTTATAACCCATCTTACAGATACAGCAAAATCTCATGTAATATCTCTGCTATACAAAGAAACTGATAGAGCTTCACTTGTAATAACACATTCCGAGCTTAGAGCAAAACAAATATATGAAGAACTTAGTTTTTTTTCAGATGAAAATGTTAATATATATCCATCTAAAGATATACTTTTTTTTAACTCGGATGTAAAAAGCAAGGGTATAACAATTGAAAGATTTTATATACTGGAATCTATACTTAATACAAATAATTCAAAAAACAAACAAAAATTAATTGTACTATCTGCAGAAGCATTATTAGATAAAATTCTTCCACCAAATATATTTAGTGAATTTAGAATAAATATAAAAAATGGTGAAGAGTTAAAAATAGAAGATATAGTAAAAAAACTAAGAATGTTAGGCTACAGAAAAAGAGACCAGATAGAAGCAGAGGGACATTTTGCAGTACGTGGTGGAATATTAGACATATTTACTTGGGTATGCGAAGATATAGAAAGTAAGGCATATAGAATAGAATTTTTTGGCGATGAAATAGATAGTATTAGAACTATAGATATAAATACGGGTCGTTCTGTATCGAAAGTAGAAGATATAACAATTTTTCCTGTTACAGAGCTTTTATATACAGAAGAAATTTTTGAAAGCTCTATTAAAAAAATAGAATCTGAATACAACAAAAATTTGAAATTATTACAGGGTGAAGAAGAAAAAAGAAGATTGAAAGAATATGTAGGTGAAACGCTAGAAATTTTAAAGCAAAATAAAACAGCCGACGATATAGATAAATTTTTTGCTTATTTTTATAATGGCAGTAGTCTTTTGGACTATATAAATAAAGACTGGATAATATATATAGATGAACCAAATAAAGTAAAACATCATGTAGGTGCTGTATACGCAGAGTTTGAAGAAAGCAATAAAACTAAACTTTTAAATGGATATATATTAAAAACTCAGCAAGACATTCTTTTTTCTTATGATTATTTGCTAGATGAGATAAATAAATTTACTTGTATATTACTAATGACTTTTCCTGCTACACCTATAGATTTTAAAGTAAATTCTATATCTAAAATACCAACACGTGAAATAAGTTTTCCAAAAAACAGTATAGAACATTTAAGAGAAGAAATATTATTTCAAAATGAAAATAAAAAGAGCATAATAATATTTTCTACTAAAGGTGAATATCTATCAAAAGAGCTAACTAATATTGGTGTTCCTATTTTATATACAGAAAATGATTATACAAAATATTTGGGAGATAAAGAAATAAATATAATATATCCAGGAAATATTGGTCGAGGTTTCGAATATATATCTGAAAATATTATGTTCATATCTGAAAAAGAAGTCTTTATAAAAAATAAAAAAAGAACAAGTCGAAGAAAATCTGCAAAAATAGAAAATTTTACAGATTTAAAGCTAGGGGATTATATAGTACACGATAATCATGGAATAGGTATATATGATGGTATGGAAACTATTATAGTAGATAATGTTTCACGTGATTATTTAAAATTGAGTTATAAAGACAATGGAAAGTTGTACGTACCAGTAACTCAGTTAGATAGAATACAAAAATATATAGGTAATAATGTACCTTTAAACAAGCTAGGTACAAATTCGTGGGAAAAGACAAAGTCGAAAGTAAAGGAAGCGGTACAGGAATTTGCAAAAGAGCTTGCAAAATTGTATGCAAAAAGAAATGAAAAAGTTGGTTTTGAATTTTCTGAAGATAGTATTTGGCAAAAAGAATTTGAAGATAGCTTTCCTTTTGAAGAGACAGAAGACCAGATAAATGCAATAGAAGATGTAAAAAAGGATATGGAATCCAAAAAAGTAATGGATAGATTAATTTGTGGAGACGTTGGCTTTGGTAAAACAGAGGTTGCAATAAGAGCAGCATTTAAAGCAGTACAAGATGGAAAGCAAGTTGCTTTTTTAGTACCAACAACAATACTTGCACAGCAACACTATAAAACTTTTATAGATAGAATGAAAGATTTCCCTGTAAGTATTGAAGTTTTGAGTCGTTTTCGTTCCAAAAAAGAACAGGCTGAAACAATTAATAGAATTTCAAATGGATTTTGCGACATTGTAATAGGTACCCATAGATTGCTTTCAAAAGATATAATTTTTAAAAATTTAGGGCTTATAATTGTAGATGAAGAACAAAGATTTGGTGTAATTCACAAAGAAAAATTAAAACAAATGACAGTAAATGTAGATTCTCTTACTCTTACAGCAACTCCTATACCAAGAACAATGCATATGAGTTTAAGTGGAATAAGAGATATTAGCTTGCTACAAGAGCCTCCAACGCTTCGTAAAAACATACAGACATTTGTACTAGAATACGAAAAAGAATTTATAAAAACAGCAATAACAAGAGAACTCGCAAGAGCGGGACAAGTTTATTACTTATATAACAATGTTAAAAATATATCAAATATCTCTCAAGTTATAAAAAGCATTGTACCAGATGCAAAAGTAACATTTGCACATGGTCAAATGAGTGAAAAAGAACTAGAAAATGTAATGATAGATTTTATAAATGCCGAAATAGATGTTCTTGTTTGTACAACAATAATAGAGACAGGGCTAGATATACCAAATGTAAATACAATAATAATTCAAGATGCTGATAGAATGGGACTTGCACAGCTTTATCAACTACGTGGTAGAGTAGGTAGAAGTGATAGAGTTGCATATTCTTATTTACTTTACAAAAAAGATAAAGTGCTTAGTGAAGTTGCAACAAATAGACTACAAACAATTAGAGATTTTACCGAGTTTGGTTCGGGTTTTAAAGTAGCACTTAAAGATTTAGAAATAAGAGGAGTAGGTAGTCTTTTGGGTGCAGAACAAAGTGGGCATATGGGTAGTGTTGGTTATGAAATGTATACAAGAATGCTAGAAGATGCAGTAAAAGAGATAGAAGGAAAAGAAATAGAGCAGCAAATAGAAATTTCTGTAGATATAAAAATAAGTGCATATATATCTCCTAATTATATTACAAATGAAGAACAGAGATTATTTATATATAAAAAAATATCACATATAAAAAGTGAAATAGATTTTTATGATATATGGGAAGAAATAGAAGATAAGTATGGAGATATACCAAAATCTGTAGAAAATTTATTAAATATTGCTCTTTTAAAAGGGTTAGCAGGTAAAGTAGGGGTAAAAGAAATAAATCAAAAAGGGAATAATGTAGTTGTTTTATTTAGTGCAAATGCAAAAATAGATATGGAAAAAATGAAAGATTGTATTACAAAAAACAATAATATACTTTTTACGGTATCAGAATTTCCATATCTTACTTATAAAACTATGAAAGGTGTTAAGATTGAGGATATAGTAAATTTGAGAAATATAATTTCCGATGTGGAACTTAAAATTTAGTAAAATATTTTTTAAAATTTTATATGTAATTTATCTAAGTAGTGTTTATAATTGAAACACTACTTAGATATTTTTTTTATATTAGCTTAAAGGTTGAGTTGTTTGTCTTATAGCGACTTCACCATCTACAGGAACACCTGAAGCATTTGATACAGTAACTCTCATTTCATGATTAAACTCATACATTGATAGCATAATCTGCCTTGTTTTTTGACTATTTGCAGGAGCTATCAATTCCGTAACAGTAGACCACATATTACACAATCTTCTTTCAACTCTTACAATAACTGGTCTAGGTGTATCATTTCTGTACCAAACATTCATTCCAGTTCCAAAAGCAGGTGAAACGGTTTGAAATGACCTTTCCCAAAAACCATTATTGCCCCAAACTTCTTCATTACTTACAAGCATTTGATTTCCTGCTTTAATAAAAAGAAACTCATCAAATTCATTTACAATTTTTAATTGATTGTTATCTAAGGCATAAGTTTTAGTTAAAGGAAAAATGGTAGTTATTACTACTAATACTATTAAAGATTTTTTTAAAAATTTGTTCATTTTTATTTTTTCCAATTCGATTTTTTATTTTATTTATCAAAATTCAATATGTAATTTATCTAAGTTATAAGAGTACACTAAAGTATACAGTCCACTCAAATTGTCATTGCAGTTAATCCTTAGTAGACTTCTTATAAAAATTATTATACATCTAACAAAATAAAGTGTCAAGTATTTTTTATATATTTTTTTAAATAATTTTATTATATGACAAATTGTAAATTTTTATACTAAAAAATTAACAAAATATATAAAAAGAACTCCCGATATCGGGAGTTCTTTCAAATTTTTAATTATATATTTATGATTGAAGTCATTAAGTAAATGAACTATATTATTTTCGACAGCAACCGCTTTAAAATAAATTTATATATGATTATATTCAAAATAAAACCCAAAGGATTGAATAAAAAGCGATTTAAGATTGTAGCCTCTTGATTATATAAGTAGTATTGATTAGGAAAACTAATAAAGCCAAAAGGAAATCCAAACGTATCTGCTTCATAATTTATTTTAAAATGTAAAAATACAACAAATATATTTATTATAAATGAAATTAATAACATTTTTAAATTATTATTAATTTTAAATAACCTCATTATCTGTTAAGACCTTCTACACCTCTGGTCCATGTATCACTCCAAGTAGCACCAATATTAAAACCATTTATGGAAACACCTAACAACCAAGTACCATTAGCCTCAACGATTATATTACCTATAAGTGGAAACATATGTGTAACATTACCATACCTATGAGTCCAACTAAGTCCTGATACACCTGTTATCCATGAATTTGTTACTGTAGCAGAATTTACTCTACCTGAGGAATCTCTAGTAAATGAGAAACCGATATGCCTATTATGGAATAAGCCACCCCAAGGAGAACTTGCACCATTCCATGTAACGCTACTATTTATTAAAGATCTAGAAATAATTTCAGAATCTAAACCTTTAATTAGCTCTACTTCGTCTAAAGGAATAACAATATTGTTAGTTTCTTGTAACGATAAAATAAGCTTCTCAAAGAATTCTTGAAATTCTTCAATACTATCAAAACTTAATAAATGTTCATTATTTCTAGCAAAAGGATTGCTAATAATTGTAGAGAAATTTACATCTATACCGAAGTCTAAATCGTTTAAAGATTCGATTATAGAATTAGAAGACAATGGATATAACGACTCAATGCTTAAATCATTGTAAGCAAATACATTAATATTGCTTAAATTAATTAAAATCAAGAAAAATACTAAAGTTTTAGCTATAAATTTGTTCATTTCGATTTTCTCCAATTCGATTTTTTATTTATCAAAATTTGATATGTAATTTCTCTAAGTAGTGTTTCATAATTGAAACACTACTTAGGTATTTTTTTTTATAATGATTATAAAGGATTATTTGTCTGTCTTATAGAAACAACACCATTTACAGAAGCACCTGAAGCATTTGATACAGTAATTCTCATTGGTTGATTAAACTCATGTGATAACATTGCTATTTGTCTTGTATTTTGATCATTTGCAGGAACTGTAAAATTAGTAACAAGAATCCATGCATTGTTTACTCTTCTTTCAACTCTTACAATAACGGGTCTTGGAGTATTATTTCGATGCCAAACATTTAGTCTTGAACCAAATTCTCGATTAAGTGTTTGAAAAGACCTTTCCCAAGTTCCACTATTGCCCCAAACTTCTTCATTATTTAAAAGTAGGATATTATTTCTAGTATCACGAGTATTAACTTCACCATTAAAATCTGTATATTCTCTTTCTTCGTAATCAAAGTTATTAATTTCGTTTACAATATCAATATTTACTTGATTATTATCCAAAGCATAAACATTAGCTAAAGAAAACATAGGAGTAATTGCTACTAGTGTTAATAAAGATTTTTTGAAAAATTTGTTCATTTCGATTTTCTCCAATTCAATTTTTTATTTTTATACCAAAAAAAACTTCTTGAAAAAACCTTGCACGTATGATATTATGTACAAAGTTTTTTGAGAAATGTCTATAATACTATTTTTGACCGAATAACTTTAGACATTTCTTGAATTACGACTTTTAAAATTTTGAGCATGGAAACGCCGTCGTTTTCTCATATAAAACCTCTCTTTAAAATATATTTATAAGAGTACACTAAAATACACATGTGTCAAAATCTACTTAAATCACCAGTACAGTTAATCCTTCGTGGACTGACTTCGTGGACTGACTTCGTGGACTGACTTCGTGGACTGACTTCGTGGACTGACTTCGTGGACTGACTTCGTGGACTTGGAACTCTTATAAAGACTATTATACATATACCGCAGTGAGTTGTCAAGTATTTTTTTTATATTTTTTCAAATAATTTTATTATATGACAAATTGTAAATTTTTATACTAAAAAATTAACAAAAAAAAATACATAAAATGAACCCCCAATTTGGGGGTTCATTTTATGTATTTATATTTAAAACAAAACTCAAAAGATTGAATAAAAATCGATTTAAGAACAACTCCTTGATTATAACTAAATTAATTCAAAACAACTTCATGAAACATAGGTACAGATCTTAAATCTGCAAAAAATCCTGTTATACCAGTAGTAGGGAAAGGGTTATGTCCGTGGAAAAGTGGTATAAGTGGTAGCTCGTAAGCCAAAAGCTCTCCTAATTCATTGTAAAGTAATTGCCTTTGTTCATGATTAGACTCTCTCCTTGCTCTATCTATTAAATAATCTGCTCTATCGTTGGAAAACCAAAATCTATTCCCAGCTGCTCCATAGTTACTACTGTGATACAAACCAAAAAACGCCCTATCAGCATCCATAGTAACAACATTCCAACCAAGATTAAATATATCGTGTTCTCCTGCAGATATACTTGCAAGATATGCACCCCATTCTACGGCTGTTATTTCTATATTTATACCTATATCTGCAAGGTTTGCTTGTAATATTTCACCCACAAGACCTCTAGCAGCATTTCCAACATTGTACCAATAGTTTAACGTTATACCACCTTCTGGCCAAGGTGTGTTTGCTAATAAACTTCTTGCATATTCTAAATCTCTTTGTGGTAGTACAAGCCCCTGTGGTGCAAAGTCTACTACTGGGCTTGCTGTAGATGTTGCAAGTGTAGAATGCCTTTCTGTAACAAAGAATATTGCATCTCTATCTATTGCTGCATTTATTGCACGTCTTAGATAATTGTTTGATAGATATTCATTTTTTAGATTAAAACCAATATAATCTATAGAACTAGAAACTATAATAAAATAATCTAAATTTGGTAGACTATCGTATATAGGTATGTTTGTAGAAACTCCTTGGTGTCCATGTGCTTCACCAGTTTCTAACATTGATATACGTGTACTTGTTTCTGGTACTGTTCTAAATATTAAATTCTCAAAACTTACTGCACCATTCCAATAATTGTCGTTACGAGTAAAATATAATCTATCTCCGTGTATACGATTTTCTAATATAAAAGGTCCTGTTCCTATTGGATTATCTGTAACTAGTACACCGCCATTATTTTCTTCGTAAATTGCTCCTGGGGAAATAATATAGGCTCCCATATGAGAAAGATGGCTAGGTAGTGGTTCAAATGGAAAATAAGTGTGTACATTTACAGTGTAATTGTCAACTTCTTCTATATAACTTATCATATCGAAAAGAGTTGGAGCTACTGGACTGTTTATTTGTGGGTCTAAAAGTCTGTTTAAAGATAGTACAACTGAGTATGCATCGAAAGGAAAACCATCTGTAAAATAAATATTCTGTCTTAAATTGAATTGCCATATATTCGGTTCTATTAATTCAAAGCTTTCTGAAAGTAGGGGGGTAAGCTCATTATTTCTATTAAAATATGTAAGACCTTCGAATATTTGAGCTTGTGCATTCCAAGATGGATGGTCTCCGACACGATGTGGATCCATACTTATAGGGTCAGATGTAGTAAGCCATACTACGGTTTCATTTTGGTTTGTATTATTATTTTGCTCTTGTGAATTTGATATGTTTTCGTTTTGTATAGGTGCTGTACCACAAGCAACAATAAATACAAGCGATAGATAAAATAAATTTTTCATAGAATCTCTCCATTTTTAAAAGTGTGTAAATTTTTAACTTTTACAATATCATATTAATATATATTTGTAAAGGTTTTTGGAAAGGGTCGTGTTAACTCCAAAAAACTTGTTTTGATACATGACCGAGTTTTTTACAAAAAACACTCGATTATAAAATTAAGAATTGCACATTTTAGAAAATTTTTATATACTTGTATTACTTATAAAATAAAAGGAGATAACATTGATTTTATCTGGAATAGAGATTGAAAAACATATAGGTAATGAAATAAATATAGAGCCTTTTTGCAAAACAAGATTAAATCCAAATAGTTATAATCTAAGGCTACATAACGAATTACTTGTATATGATGAGTTAGTTTTGGATATGAAAAAAAAACACAAACTAAAAATTATTACAATACCAGACACAGGATTAGAATTAAAGCCTGGTATTTTATATCTTGGTAGGACTATGGAGTACACAAAAACAGACAAATTTATACCTATGTTAGAAGGTCGTTCTTCTATTGGGAGACTTGGCATTTATATACATGTTACTGCTGGTTTTGGAGATGTTGGTTTTGAAGGATTTTGGACTTTAGAATTGCAATGTGTACAACCAGTTATAATATATCCATATATAGAAGTATGTCAAATATATTACCATACTATTTTAGGAAATTATGAAAAATATGAAAAAGGCAAATATCAAAAAAATACAGGAATACAACCAAGTATGTTGTACAAAGATTTTGATAATAATGTAATCAGTGCTTTTGCTCCGCAAAAGTAGCCTAAAGCCACCAAACTTCTTTTTGGCACGTAGTGATATACTTTTATCACAATTAAAAATAAAAAACCGATTTGGAGATATTATGTTTTCTAAATTTATAAATTTTTTAGGAAAAACATTTAAACAGAAAGTATATAAAGAAAAGAGTATATCTCGTTTTGAAGAATTTATAAATTCTGTAGAAAAAACTGACCCGATATATGAAAACGTAAAAAAAGTTGCAGATTTATGTGATAAAGCAATAGATTTATCTAAAGAAAAATTATTAACAGAGGGTAAACTAGAGATTATAAATTCTGAAATAAAAGAAATTGCTTATCATGAAAATTTAGAAGATAAAGATATAGAATATTTGGGAAATTTGATAGATAGATATATGGGTTTTTCTAAGGATAGAATAACAATGCGTAGTCAAATAGCGAATTTTGATAGGTCTATAGGAAAAATGGAAAAACTTCAAGAAGACGCAAAATTTATACTCGCAAATGTACATGATGCAGAAAAAAAACAAAGATATTTTAAAAATGACCTAAGACATTTGGAAGGAGAAAAAACAGCACTTAATTATGAACGTGAAAATCTTTTAAATGCCCAAATTTTTATAAGAAAATTTTCTTTATTCTCTATTACATTTTTGGGTATTTGTATACTTACTATGTCTGTTCTTGCTGTTTTTTTTAGGTTAGATGTTTTTGTGGCTATGATTATTATATCTATTATAATGCTTGTGCTTTTTCCATCTATAGAATATACCAAAAGACGTATAAAACGAGAGCTTATTATAAATTTGAAAAAACAAAAAAAAGCTGTAGATTTGTTTAATAAAAAGAGTGTGGTTTTTACACATTATACAAAATTTTTAAATTTCATATATAAAAAATACAATGTAGAAAACTCAGAAAAATTAAATAAAAATATAAAAGATTATGAGCAATATAAAAAAATATTAGTAAGATACGATGCAATAGGAAATAGTTTGAAAATGGTAGAAGAACAAATAGATTTTTTTATAAAAGAACATGGAATAAAGCATAGTGCTTCTACAATAGAAGCTTTTTCTAAAACTGTAGATATAGAAGACAAACAAAGATATTTCAAAGAACTAAAAAAGGAACAAGAAAGGTTAGAAAAAAAAATAAAGGAGCTTGATGAAGGTCATAATACAATATGGAACGAACTTATACTAATAGGTGAAGAAGATAAAAAAAGTGATGTTATAGATTTTATAATACAAAAATATATAGATGAAATTGACAAATTATCTGGAAATGTAAAGCTGTATGAAGTTAAAGAAGTTGAAATAGAAGAAAAACTAATAGAAAATGATTTTTTGAAAGAGGAAATTTAAATGTCTATTTCTAAAACTTTGTTTACTGTTACAACTATTACGCTTTTATCAAGAGTTCTATCTCTATTAAGTATACAAGTATATATGGCGGCTTTTGGTGCACAGAATATTTATATAAATATATATTCCTATGCACTAATAATACCAAATACAATATTTAATATTTTGGGTACTATTATATCTGCTGTTGTAGTACCTATATATGCAGGTCTTTTAACTAAAAATAAAAAAGATAGTGAAGTTTTTATAAATAACATTATAACCATTATATGTATATCTGTTTTGGTTTTGATAGGTATAGGCTATTTTTTAGCTCCAATGATAAGTGTGGGATCTGGTTTTGAAATGTACGAAAATTTTGTAACATATGCACTAAGAGTTATGCTTATTTCTATGTTTTTTTATGCTTTTCACTATATTTTTCAGGGTGTTTTACACTCTCACAATATTTTTTTGTTGCCTGCAATATCTCCAGTTTTCACAAGCATAATTGTTATGTCCTATATATTCTTTTTAAAAGATTATTTTTATATAAATGGGCTTATTTATGCAACTGTTATTGGTCTTAGTTTTCAGGCTATTATACTTTTCCCGAAATTCAAAAAATATGTAAAATATAAAATTTCGATAGATTTTAAAAATAAAAATATAAAGCAAGCTTTTAAATTGTCCGTTCCCGTATTACTTAGTGTTGTTAGTTTTCAAATAAACACTATTTTTAATGCAACTCTTGCTAGTAATGTAGGTTTGGTTACAATAATGTCTTATGTACAAAATCTTATGCTTGTTATAATACTTTCAATTGTGTATTCTATTACAAATGTATATTTACCGAAACTTACAAAACTATGGCAAGAAGACCAAAAAGACAGTTTTAAAACAAAACTTGAAGATGTAATAATTATAGTATTGTTTTTTTTAGTACCAGCTAGTTTCGGTATGTTCTTTCTAAGTGAACAGATAATAGAATTACTTGCAGCATGGGGCAATTTTAATAGAGCAGATGTTAATATTTCAAGTGCTATGTTATCTTTATATGCTATTGGAATAGTATTTATAGGACTAAAAGAAGTTTTGGACAGAGCTTTTTATGCAAAAAAAAACTCTGGTATACCAAGTATTTTTGGCTTTATAATCATGGTTATTAATATTACTTTTAGCTTGTTTGTATGGGATATATTTGGATTTTTAACAATGCCTATATCTTTTGTAATAAGCACTAGTATTGGCGTAATAGGACTTTTTATTAGTATAAACAAAGATGTAAAGATTATAAACAAGAGATTTTTAGTAAATTTAATTAAGTTTTTAATTGCTTCTGTAGTTATGTCTGTTTTTGTTATTACTACTTTATATTTCTTAATATTTTTTGTAAATCATAATATAAATAATGAATTTATACACAGAATAATAAACTTGTTTGTACCTTTTCTTATTGGTATTTTTGTTTATTTTGTATGCGTTATTTTGTTGAAAGTTGAAAGAGCAAAAGATATATTTTTATTATTTATGAAAAAAATAAAAAAAGGGAGATAGTATGAAAATATTGCATTTAATAAATTATGCAGGCTCTGGTGGAAGTGAAAAATATATAGAAATTTTAATAAATGATTTACTTAAAAGAGGTGATAAAGTTTTTTTTGCTTTCAATAATTCAGGTCCTCTTTTAGATAAATTAAAAAAACTAGATGTAACTTGTTTTAAAATAAAGATGTCATCTCCTTTCGATATTTTTGCTTCCATTAAACTTAATAAAATATGTAAAAAAAATAAAATTGATGTTATTCATACACATTTTGCACGTGAAAATTATATTGCTATACTTTCAAAAATTTTTGGCTCTAAATGTAAAGTTGTATATACATCACATATAAATTTGCAAAATAATTCTTTTTGGAAATTTACAAATTATTTCTTTATAAAAAAAAATTACGCTATAATAGCTGTTTGCAATTCTGTAAAGCAGTTACTTATAAAAAATAATTATCCTGAAAATAAAATACATATTATTTTTAATGGTGTAAAATATGTAGAATCTGAACCTAAAATTTTAAATAATAAAGATAAAATTTTTGTAACATTATCAAGACTATCTGAAGAAAAAGGAATAGAGTTTCTTTTGGAAACTGCAAAAATTTCTAATCAAAATTTTAAAATAAAAATTGCAGGTGATGGAGAATATAGAGGGAAATTAGAAGAACATATACAAAAAAACAATTTGAAAAATGTAGAACTTTTAGGGCACATAAGTAATGTAGAAGAGTTCTTAGAAAATGCAGATGTATATATAAATTGTTCTAGTAGCGAAGCACTTAGTTTTGGTATACTAGAAGCAATGTCGTTTTCACTACCTATAATTGCAACAAATGTTGGTGGTAACACAGATATTATAAAGAATGCTGAAAATGGCATTTTGGTAGAATTTAATAACAAAGAACAATTAGCCAAGGCTATGGAAGATATATTAAAAGAAGATGTTTATACAGTATGTTCTGAAAATTCTATTAAAGGTGTAAAAAATATATTCAATATAGAAGAAACGCTAAAAAAAACATATGATATTTATAAGTAGGTGAATTTATGATTTTAGATGAAAAAAAATTAAAAAGAATTTATAGTATGAAATTTAAAGATGTTTATCCTTTATATATAGCAAAAGTGTTAAAAAAAAATAGAACAAAAGAAGAATTGGACCAAATAATACAATGGTTAACGGGTTATACAAACGATGAAATAGAAAATCATATAGAAAAACAAAGTAATTTTGAAATTTTTTTTAAAAATGCGACAAATTACAGTGAAGATGAATCAAAAATAACAGGAACAATATGTGGCTACAAAATAGAAGAAATAGAAGATGACATAGTAAAAAAGATGAGGCAAATGGATAAAATTGTAGATGAGCTTGCAAAAGGAAAATCAATTGAAAAAATATTTAGAAAGCTATAATTTTAAAATTTTTTTGTAAAATTAGGGGGCGTATGAAAAAAGAAAATGAAATCACTTTAGAAGGAAGAGTTTCAAATATAATATTTACTAATTCTGAAAATGGATACACTGTTTTTTCTATGGAAACAAATGATAGTATCGAAAATATTATTTGTATTTCTTATTCCCCTTTCTTGAAAGTAAATGAAGAAATAAAAATAAAAGGTGAATATACGAATCATCCAAAATTCGGTAATCAATTTAATGTATCTAGTTTTGAAGAATTTGTACCTACAAGCACTATAGGTATAGAAAAATATTTGTCTAGTGGCATAATAGAGGGTATAGGAAAGGCTAGAGCTAAAAAAATTGTAGAAAAATTTGGAGAACAAACTATAGAAATAATTGAAAAAACTCCTCAAAAGTTAACAGAAATAAAAGGGATAACAGAAAAAATAGCAGATAATATACACAATTCTTTTATAGATAATCAGGAATTTAGAAATATTATGATTGCATTAGGTGAATACGACATAACACCTAATGTTGCTATAGCTATTTATAAAAAATATAAAATTCATTCTTTATCAGTAATAAAAGAAAATCCATATAGCCTTGTTAGTACAATATTTGGAGTAAGTTTTAAAACGGCAGATAAAATTGCGAAAAGCGTAGGCATTGACCCTTTTTCACATTATAGAATAAAAGCTTGTATATTACACGTTCTTTCTATAGGTACAAACAAAGGTCATGTTTGTATAAGAAAAGAAAGTTTAAGAGAGGATTTTTTTATTCTTTTAGATACATCTGAAAAACAAAATACATCTGAAAATAATATTACGGATTTATTAGAAAATTGTCTCGTGGAACTACAATTAAAAAAAGACATAACAATAGAAAAAATTAATGGTGAAACTTTTATATACCAAAAATATTTTTACTACAGTGAAATTTATGTTGCTAAAAAGCTTTTGGAGCTTTCCAAAGCACGAAAAAAATTTACTGAAAACATAGAAAATAAATTAGAAAAAATAGAAAAAGAACTAGAAATAAAACTTGCAATAGAACAAAAAATTGCAGTATTATCAGCTTTAGAAGAAAGTGTTTTTGTAATAACAGGTGGACCAGGTACAGGAAAAACAACAATAATAAAAACAATAATAACACTTATGATGGAAGAAGGTCAGGAAGTGGAGCTTGCAGCTCCAACAGGGAGAGCTGCAAAAAGAATGACGGAAGCAACAGGCGTAGAAGCAAAAACTATACATAGATTGCTTGGAATAAATTTTGCACAGGATAGTCATAATCAAATATTTGATAAAAATGAAGAAAATCCAATAGAAGCAGATATTGTTATAATAGATGAAACTTCTATGCTTGACATGATACTTATGAATCATTTGCTAAAAGCTATAGCCTTTGGTACTCGCATTATTTTTGTTGGTGATGAAAATCAATTACCTTCTGTTGGAGCTGGTAATGTTTTAAAAAATATTATTTCTAGTGAATTAATAAAAGTCGTACATTTAAAAGAAATCTTTAGACAGGCAAAAGAAAGTCTTATTATTACAAATGCTCACCGTATAAATACTGGAATTTATCCTATACTAGATGATAAAAATGGGGATTTTTTCTTTATGTCAAGAAAAAACCAAGAAGACGGACTTTCTACAATATTAGATTTGTGCCAAAATAGACTTATAAAATACGGATTTGATATTTCTGAAATACAAGTTCTTTGTCCTATGCGAAAAAATATAGTTGGTACAACAAACTTAAATGAGAAATTGCAAGAGGCATTAAATCCATTAAAAGAAACACAAAAAGAAGTACATTTAAAAAATATAATTTTTAGAGAAAATGATAGAGTAATGCAGCTAAAAAATAATTATGAAATAGAATGGGAACAAAATATAGATAATAAAACTATTTACGGTAAAGGTATTTTTAATGGTGATGAGGGTTATATACAAAACATAGATGAAGATAGCAAAAGACTAACCGTAGTTTTTTATGATGGAAAAATTGTAGACTATAGTTTCAAACAGTTGGAAGAACTTACACTAAGCTATGCAATAACAATTCATAAATCGCAGGGAAGTGAATATGGTGTTGTTATTATACCAGCATATTTTGGTCCTCCTATGTTGTACACAAGAAATTTGTTGTATACAGCTATAACAAGAGCTAAAAAAATGGTTATTTTTGTTGGTGTAGATTCTGCAATATTTAGAATGGTGGATAACGATAAAGAAGAAGAACGAAATTCTTTTTTAGATTATCGATTAAAGAAAATGGATAAATTGTGGAGTAATAGCGACGATGATTAAACATATTATCAATATTTTATATCCCAAAAAATGTACGGCTTGTTCGGAGATATTAAAAAATATAGACAATTTTTTTTGTGATGAATGTATTACTTTACTCAATTTTTCTCCACTATGCGAATGTTTTGTAAAATATAATGAATGTAGAAATTGTAAAAATAATATTTTTGAAAAAAATATTAGCTCTTTTGCATACACAGGACTTTCTCAAGATTTAATTTATAAATTAAAATATGGAAAAAGAGCGAACATAGCAAAAGGTATGTCTTTTGCTATGTTAAAATCTATTGGAGGTGATATTTTTAGAAATAGCGACTATATAGTACCTATACCGGTACATAGGAATAGATTAAAAAGTAGAGGATTTAATCAAGCGTACCTAATAGCATTAGGCATAACAAAAATATTAAAAATACAAAAACCTACAAATTTAATTTTTAGAATAAAAGATACAAAACCACTAGCAAGCCTAAGTCCCTCTTCACGTATAAATATGTTAGAAGACGCTTTTTATATAAGTAAAAAATATGATATACAAGGAAAAACTATTTTGCTAGTAGATGATATATTTACAACGGGAAGTACGTTGAATACTTGTGCAAATATTCTTTATAAGAACGGTGCCAAAAGTGTAATGGCAGCTACTTTTGCTATAGTAAAACCTAAGTAGCGTTTGCCACATGTGGCAATTCTCAAATTCTTTAGGTTACCTAATTTTTTGTTACTGTATCACCTTAATCGTGAATTAAATGGCGTACCACCATATAAAAGTGATACGCCATTTAATTTATTATTTTTTTCTATGCCAAATCCATAGTTTATACAAAAACATGACAACAATAATAAGTACTATCGTATTAATTATTTGAATACCCAAAAATTCACCTTGAGATTCAAGATTTACTACGCCTATACCATATTTATTATTAATCATATAATTAATTCATATTAGAAAAATGCGGGTCTGCTGTGCTTATTGAACCAGTCGCTGGTGCAGAATACATTCTAATTCCTCCAGAAACTAATAAATAGTAATTTACAGTTACTGAACCAGATGCATTAACACGACCATTTGTTACAGAAGCGTGACCAGATGGGTTGGTAATCGACATACTAATAGTAACGCCCGTTAAAGACCAGCCCGTATCACCTGCAGCAACTATTCTTCCATTAGTACTTTCAACGTATACATAAAACGTTAACGTGGGTTGAATGAATGGCCAAGCTCCTACGATTCTTCCAGATGTTGATACTCTCGAAACACTTCTTCTTAACAAATTATCAAACTCTAGGTATACTGTTTCAGATATACTATCTAATAAATTTAACTGTTTTAAAAATTCTTGATACTCTTCTTCTGTCAATTCTATTAATTCAGCTCCAATTGGTAATTCAGAAATATCTATTTCCCTATAAACTAAATCACCAAATGAAATTTCCACTTCTACAGGTATTGTTGTAAAACGACCGTTACTTAATTGTGCTTCTGAATTGGCGTATACTTGAGAACCTATAAGTACACTAAATAAAAATCCTAACAAAACAACATACATATTCTTAACTTTCATATGTTTTTCTCCTTTATGATATAATTTTGTTACCGTTATTTAAACAGTTTTAGTAATACATCCAAATAACACAATATAATTCTGTATTATTTTGAAATATTATTAACCTTGACAAAAACATATTTCTATGGCATTATGTACAAGGTTTTTGAAATGTCTAAATTTCTATTTTCCAGAACAGGGTTTAGGCATTTCTTAAATTCTATTGTTATTTAAACAAAAATCACAACGCCGTAGACGTGCTTTTTTTATATTTTTCATGACAATTCCTTTCAAGTATATTTATAAGATTTCACAAAACAAGTTGGAATTGGAATTATTAATATTTTACCATAAGTATTTTCAATTGTCAACAAAATTTTGAATAATTTTTATTATATTTGTAAACACTAGTTACTATTTACCTGTGCCAAAGATTTTTTTTACCATTGAAAGTTAGATTTATAGCTGCAAGGGTCGTGTCCTTATATAGTGAAATAGGAAAAAGAAAAGTGTAAAGGCGGCTACTTTTGCTATAGTAAAACCTAAGTAGCGTTTGCCACACGTGGAAATTCATTTTTTATTAGTGTGTGTTCCTACTTATTCATTAGCAGGAATACACACTAAATTAAAATGAATTTCTATTTTTTACAATAACGATAAAATATTTAAACCCCTGCTAAACATTGTTTTTATTGCTACTTCCGAATTATCAATACCTATAAAGCTTCTTTTATTTTTTTTTGCAGAAATAAGTGTACCTCCACTACCAGCAAAAATATCCATTACAATACTATTTTCTAAAGATGATTGTTTTATTATTAAATCTAACATATCTGAATTTTTTTCTGTTGGATATATGGGATACATAGGGTCTTTAAAATTTAGCCAAATATCTTGTATTTTTTTGCCTTTGTGTTCATCTGCAAATTTCTTCATACGAGGATTTCCTGTATTTGACCATTCTATTAATCCAAGTTCATTCAATCTGTCAAGCTCTTTAGGACTTGTTCTCCAATGTCTTCCTTCTGGAGGATACATTCCATTCCACATAGCTCCTGTTTCTCCAAGTGATTCTCCTGGAGCATGGATAGGAACTGTGTTATAATATCTACCATTATTATCTATTTTAGGATATTTTACTTTCAATTCTTCATCAGAATATGGTATAGTTACATCATTCCATATATGATTACCTTTTTTCTTTGCATAAAAAAATATAGTATCTTTCTCATTTCCATACGCTTTTCTTGAAAAATTTTTAGGATTTGATTTTTTTCTTGTTATTTCAGAGATAAAATTTTCTTCTCCAAAGATTTCATCTAATAATATTTTTACGTAGTGTCCTATTTTTACATCTATATGTAAATATAGAGAGCCTTTTTCGGATAGCATATGATTTAAAAGTATCAAACGTTCTTTTAAAAATTTTAAATATTCATTTTTTGAAAATTTATCACTATAAGCTATATTTCCATTTTTCGGCATACTTATTGTACTAATTCTATCATTTACTATAAAATCATTATTTGTAGAAAACGGTGGGTCTATATATATTAAATCTACTTTTCCTATAAAGTTTTTATCTATAAATTTTTTTAATATTTCTAAATTATCACCATATATTATTTTGTTTTCTATATCAATCATAGTATTTCCTACAAAGAATATAGAAAATCACGTAAAAATAATGCAGACATTATTCCATCGTGTTCTTCCAAAGATTTATACATTTTAGAGTTAGATTTTATATATAAAACACCATCAAGTATTGCAATAGGTATAACTTCAAAATCTGTTTTTTTTAATTTATTATTTAGTGTAGCAATCGCATCGCTAAATTGTGCATTTTGATGTCCTCCAAAATCAGTTAAAAATTTCGTTTCTGCTATAATTATTTTATTATTAAATTTAGCAACAAAATCTAAACCTTTATTATTTGAATATCCTATATATGTTTTTGCAAATTCTTCAAGTTTTGAATCTCCCAAATTTAAAACTGCATTCTTTTTAGAATTTAAAAAATCCTCTGAATTATTTATAAGTTCTACACCTAATGCTTTAGTTTTTAACCAATTTCTAAAAAGTGGTCCTATTTGTCTATTTGTTTCTTTCGGTAATGTCATAGCATTTATTGTTTCATATACTCCCATTTCATAGACCATACCTGCTATTCTATCTACTTGCAGTGGGTTTCTATCTATAGCAGATTTATCTCTTTTAAAATAGGCAATATAAGAATCTTTTACAGGAAATAGTTCTGATTTTAAAAGTGTTTTTATAAGTTCTACATTGTTTTTTGTATCAAAATATTTTTGTATTTCTAATATATAATCGTTTGAAAGCTCTCTTTTAAGATTATTTGCCATAGGATAAATTCTATATAATTGGTCTAAATAATCTCGTTGATTTGCTAATTCTATACTTTTATTCGTCCATATATTCATTGTTAATTTACCTTTTCATTTCTTTCTTGTATTAAAAATTTTAAAAATCAAGAAATAATATTAATAATCCTCTCTAAATCTTCCTTAGAATAATACTCTATTTCTATCTTTCCTTTTCCATTTTTATCTTTTATATTTACTTTTGTTCCCAAGCTCTCTTTTAAACTACTTTCTATTTTAACATACGGTCTGTAAATGTTCTTATACACATTTGTTTCTTTATTTTTTTTATCCTTTTCTTTTATTAGTGTTAAAAGCTCTCTAACACTCATATTTTTATCTATAATTTCATTTGCAATTTTTATTTGTTGTTCTTCTGAAAATCCTAAAAGCAAAATACCGTGGCTTGCACTTATTTTTGAATCGTAAATAAGCTCTTGTACTTCTTTACATAAATTTAAAAGACTTATTCTTGAAGATATAGTATTTCTACTTTTCCCAACTTTTTCTGCTATTTCTTGGTTCTTGTGAAAAAAATATTCTTGAAGTTTCTTGTAACAAATAGCTTCTTCTATTGGGTTTAAATCTTGTCTTTGTATATTTTCTATAAGTGCTACTTGTAAAGCTTCCATTTGAGAAAAAGTTTTAACAATACATGGTATTTTAGAAAGTTCTGCTATTCTACTAGCTCTATATCTTCGTTCTCCTGCTATTATTGTATAAAAAGTTCTCTCGCTAGTTTTTACTTCGTTTACTACTATAGGTTGTATAATTCCGTATTCTTTTATAGATATAGCTAGTTCTTCTAAATTTTCTTTTTTGAAAATTTTTCGTGGTTGATTTGGATTTGGTTCTATCAATGTTATGTCTATATCTTTTAAGTTATTATCTGATTCTTCTGTTATGTTTTCTTCAATAAGGGCACCTAATCCCTTACCTAAACCTCTTTTCATTCCTTATCCTCAATATCTATTTTTTTCAAAGACTTTCTTTTTTTTATTACTTGTTTTGCCAAATCCATATAGGAAGTTGCACCCTTACTTTTTGGGTCATATTCTATAATAGGTAATCCATGGCTTGGTGCTTCACTTAGTCTTATATTTCTTGGTATTATACTTCTATATACATTTTTATCTAAATGTTTTTTTACTTCTTCTACAACTTGAGACGATAAATTTGTTCTTGAATCGTACATTGTAAAAACAACACCTTCTATTTCAAGATTTTTATTCAATTTTTTTTTAACAAGATTAATAGTATGTAATAGCTGACTCAGACCCTCTAGGGCAAAATATTCGCATTGTATTGGAACAATTATACTATCTGCTGCTGTTAAAGCATTGAGTGTAAGCATACTTAAAGATGGAGGGCAATCTATAATAACAAAATCGTACAAATATTTTAAATTTTTGACTATTTTTTTTAATAAATATTCTCTTTTTTCATAATCTACAAGTTCTATTTCAGCTCCTGCAAGGTTAACGTTAGATGGAACTAATGTTAGATTTTCTATTTTAGTCTTTATTAATATTTCTTCTATATAGCATCCACCAAGTAACAAATTGTAAAAAGTTTTTGGCAAACGGTCTTTTGCTACACCAAGACCACTCGTAGTATTGCCTTGTGGGTCGCTATCGATTATAAGCACCTTTTTACCTTGCTTTGCTAAACAAGCTGCTAAATTAATAGATGTAGTTGTTTTTCCAACGCCCCCTTTTTGATTTGCGATGGCTATTACTCTTTTCATTTTTCCTCCATATTTTTATAAAAATTATTATGTATAGTATATCACATATTTTTAATATTTAGAAAATTTTTTTGAATACAAAAAGCCTTTTGAATTTTTTCAAAAGGCTTTTTGTATTCTAATTTAATATTAAATCTACACAATACTCATGTATTTCTTTTGATAATTCCTCTCCATTTTTAAGCAACTCATCTGCTTTTTTTCTAATTTCATTTACAAAATTTTCGTCTTTTATAGAAGCTAAATTTATTAATACATTCAAAAATGATGTTTTTATAGCACTATCAAACATTATAGCAGCAGCTCCGAGGTCTGTTATAACGTGTGGATTCGATTTACCTACTCCAATCTTACTAAGCTCTAATCCTTTTTTGCAGAGTAACATAATATCTACAGGCACTTTTGAGGCATTTTTTAATGCTTCTTGAATTTGCTCTGTTCTTTTTATCTTTTCTTCTTCTGTAGATTTTGGTAATGCCATTGCATCTGTAACGGCTGTAAAAGAAACAGCATCTTTTTCTATATTGTCTATAAGTTCATCTTTTATTTTCGATAAACCTTGTACCATTTCTTTTAGCACTTCGTCGTATTCCAAATATTTTTTTTTGCCAATTGTTAAATTTGCTACCATAGTAGTAAGTGAAGTACCTAAAGCACCACACAGGGCAGATACGGCACCTCCCCCGGGTGCTGGCTCTTTAGAGGCTAGTTTTTCTAAAAAAATATCTATTTTCAAGTTTGAAAGTTCCATGTATCACCTTCCTTTTAATTTATGTAGAATTATTTTGTACTAAAAAATGGTATCATATTAGTTTGTCTATGTCAAATTTTAATAAGAGAAAAGAGTTTGTATGTAAAATTTATCATATTTTTTAAAAATAAACAAAAATCTATTCAGCATAATAAAAACGAATTTAAATTTTATAAAATTTTAGAAATAACAAATGTAAAGTAGATAAAAGTAAAATGCATAAACCAATAAAACCAAAAGAGTTTATTCCTATTACCTCAATCAAAAATCCAAATATTAAATCTCCGATTGGCATAAACACTAATGCTAAAGAACTTGTTAAAGAAATTACTCTACCTAAAAATTCTACAGAAATATTATTTTGTAAGTAACTAAAAAACGTTATATTGAAAACAGACAAAAATATACCAAAACCTAATACAGCTATAGACATAAAAGCAATATCATAATCAAAAAATGTTAATATAAGAAATAATCCACTTATAGCTAGATATATTGATATTTTAATATCCTTTTTAAATATAAACATAGTTAAAATACTACCTATTATTCCACCGGCAGACTCTATTGATAGAAAAAAACCATAAAAATGAGAAGCTTCAAAATATTCAGCATAATACGGTAAAAAAATATTATAACCGGCTATAAATATATTTACGAAAGAAGCCAATAAAATTACACTAAATATATATTTTTGTTTTCTAAGATATTTAATTGATGAAACAATTGAATTAACAACTCTTAGTTTATCTACTCTCTCTTTTTCATGATAATACTTAATTTTTAAAAACATCTCAAAAAATGCAGATATAATTAAAGATAATCCTTTTAACAATAATAACAATCTTAGACTAAAATCGAAAACTAATATTATAAATCCGAATAGCATAGGTGTTACAATATTTACAAATTGGAAAGAAAAATTAAGAGCAGAATTGAATTTTTTTATGTTATTCTGCTCTATAACGTATGGTGGTAAGGACCTTATTGCTGATGAAAATATAGAATGTATAATACTTAACAATATTGTTAAAATAATAACATATGTAATATCTATTCTTTCAAAAAACAACAAAAAAATTAAACATATTATCCCTGATAAAGCATCACATATAACTATTATATATTTTTTGTTAGCAAAATCACTAAGTACTCCACCAGTTAAAGAAAATAATATTATGGGAATAGTAGAAACAGCCGAAACAATTCCAAGCAATCTTATAGAATCATATGTTTGTAAAATCCATAAATTAATACCAAGTAAAAATAAAGTATTACCCATATTTGTACTAATCGAGGCTAAAATTAATAAAAATGAATTTATAAAATCTATGTTTAAAATTTTTTTCATATCAAGATAGCACAACTATATATCCATTCAAATATGCATCAATGTCAGCTTCAATCTGATGACGATTATTTGAAACAAAAATAAAATTACCAAGCGTATCTTCATAATTCATAATGTTTTTTATAATAGCATTTTCACCCGATTTAGGTATAACTGAAGAATATAGCGATTTATGACTGCCGTCTGGAAATTTAATTGATTTAACGAACTTATCAGAGTTTCCATTAGGTTGTTTAGGAAAACAAATGTAGCCAAAATACTTGTTACTCATATCTACATTTATTTTGGGGCTTATTCCTAATTGACAATAAATATGCTCATCTGCAAGATTGATTCCTGTTGCAGCTTCTATAGAAGGAACAATGCCAACACCTCCAGGACGCATACCGATTTCCAAAAAAACAAATTCTCCATCTCTGTAAAAACATTCTAAGTGAAAGGCTCCATTTGGAATAATCAAATCTCTATGAATCTTCTTAACAAATTCGAGTGCTTGTTGTTGCTCATCAGAAAGTAAATTAATTGAACCTAAAGTTTTGCCTTTAGCATAATCAAAACATGAACCAATATATTTCGATGCATTACAGAATACTATCTCACCATCAAATACCAAACCATCAATATGACAAATCTCAGCATCAATAAATTCTTCGATTTCTATGTCTTCAAGAGTATCTATAGAATCTCTATCGTAATTAATTTCTTTATTCTCGATTTTACTATATAACTCATCTTGATTTTGAACTATATATACACCATGACTTGCTGCAAATGTTCGTGGCTTTACTATAACGGGATAGCTTATTAAACCATATCTCACATCCTCAATATTATATAATTTTGGTTTACATATGTCATTACCCAATCGTTGTTTCATTCGCACTTTATCACGAAAACAGTGGGCATGTTCTACAGAAATTCCTTTCAAGCCAAATTTCGAGCTAATCATAGCTAAAACATATATTGCATATTCATCTGTTTGTATTGCAAAATCCATATTCGGCCATTCATAAGGAAAATTTTCAAGAAGTTCTTTAACAGAAGTCATTTCAAAAGCTTCTAAAGAAATATAATGAGGATATTTTATATTTGCAGAACTTTCTTTTTGGAAAGTTTCATTGATGATATAAAATTCAAATTCTATATCAGGAAACTTTTCTGTTAAATTATTAATCATTTTTTCTAATTTTTCGTAACCAAAAGCAGTTACAACTAATACATTTGCCATAAATACACATCCTTATAATTTTATTTTACTTTTTAAAAGTCATTTTGTAATTGACAAGCAATAAAAACAAGCACCCAAAAAACATATAATATAATAAATTTTCGAGTGCTTATTTTAATTTATATTTTTATAAAATCCTCCAATATTACCTTTCCAACCACTTTGTAACAGCATCTGCTATTACTTTAAGGTTTTCAGATACAAATGGATTAGGTAATCCTACCTCCTCCAAAAGCTCCAAGAAAGTTTTAGTACCAGAGAAACTTACTAATTTCTTGTATCTTTCCCATGCTTTGTCATGATTTTTTTGTTTTTCTGCCCACAAGTATAATGCTACTACTTGTGCCAGGCAATAATCGATATAATAGAATGGGGATGCATAAATATGCAACTGTGAT
>WRGD01000130.1 GCA_009787355.1 Defluviitaleaceae bacterium
TCTTTATCATCGTAATACTCAAATAGTTCATTGTTGTTCATAATGTATCCTTTCTTTTTCATTCAGTAAGAATGATGTTTTGTATTTTTTATATTTCCTTGCAAGTAATATGCTGTTTAACAAAAACTTTTTTTGTTTTCTATGTAATAAGTTTAGCATATGATTTTTTAAAAAATATTTCAAAAAAAGTATAAATAAATTTTTCACGTCAATAATCTTAATATAAAAAATATATAAGGAGAATAACAAAGCCAATTTACATATAAAATTATGGCATATGTTATATTGATAAGATGAAAAAAT
The DNA here is from genome assembly GCA_009787355.1 of Defluviitaleaceae bacterium. Classification (GTDB taxonomy): domain Bacteria; phylum Bacillota; class Clostridia; order Lachnospirales; family UBA5962; genus WRGD01. The sequence continues at coordinate 304 of WRGD01000130.1, forward strand.
TTAAAATACAGATACTTGCATATGCGTTTTTAATTGGTGTTATAATAACACTTGCAATAGCTATACAAGCTTTTGCAGAAGAGAGTACGAAGCAACAAAGAATAGCAAATGAAATTATAAGGTTTCATGTTTTAGCTAATAGTAATAGTGAATATGACCAATATGTAAAAATGAAAGTAAAAGAAACAATTCTTGAAAAAATAGGCTACTTAATAAAAGATTCTAGAGATATAGAAACAACAAGAAATATAATTTTACACAATTTAAAATTTATAGAAAATGAAGCTTTAAATGTAGTAAATCAAATCAATTATATGCCAGTTGTAGCTAATTTGACAAATGTTTATTTTCCTACCATAACATATGGGAATATGACACTACCCAAAGGATATTATGAATCACTAACAATATCTATAGGCAATGCCACGGGTGATAATTGGTGGTGTGTTATGTTTCCTATGCTATGCTTTGTAGAAGGAAGTGCAAGGCCTACAGAAGAATTAAGAGAAACTTTGGAAGATGTTTTAACAGAGAGAGAATATAGAGAAGTTTTTAATGTAAGGTTTAGATTTTTGGATATGTGGCAGGCAAGAAATAATAATAATACAAATAGTAACGAAAATAATGATATATTTATAACAAGCGTATTGAATACTAATTTTGTAGATATCGAAGAATATTATGAAATAGAAAATGTAGAAGAAATAGAATTTCCAACAGTTGCAGTAGCTACAGATACAATAGAATCAAGATTTAATTTTTTTAGATAATAATAAAACAGCTTGAAGTTTAGTTTTTGATTAAGCTTCAAGCTGTTTTTCTATATGTGATAAAATAAGCTTGGTATCTTTAGCTACTTTTACGAAGTAAAGATAATTTATTATATTTATATTAAATTTTCAGCAATTTGCTTGTAAATATTAGCTATCTCACTATTATCTTCGTAAACAGATGGAGACGCTTTTAAATCTTTTGGCTGCCCCATTGGTATACTTCCAAGAACTTTTGTTCCCAACTCTTTTGCTAAATCTTCTCCACCACCACTTCCAAATACATAATGTTTTTTATTATCTATTTCTATATAAGCCATATTTTCAATAATACCTAATATTTCGTGGTTTGTTTTTATTGCCATTACACCAGCTTGTTTTGCTATATACGATGCTGTAGGATGAGGAGTTGTTACAACTATTTCTTTACAAGTTGGTATTCTAGAACTTATATCTAAAGCTACGTCGCCTGTTCCTGGTGGTAAATCAAAAATAAGATAGTCTAAAATGCCCCATCTAACTTGGTTTAGAAAAACATCTATCATTCTGCCAAGCATAGGTCCACGCCACATTACAGGGTCGTCATTTTCTTTAAAAAACTTCATACTTATAACTTTTACACCATGTTTAACAACTGGTATAATTTTTTCGTCTTGTAATAATGGTTTTTCGTCAACTCCCATCATATTTGGGATACTTGGTCCGTATATGTCTGCATCTACAATACCTACTCTTTTGCCCAACCTTGCAAGAGCTACAGCAAGGTTTACTGTTACGGTAGATTTACCAACTCCACCCTTACCACTTGCAATAGCTATAAATTCTGGACGATGACTACTTGTAAGAATTGTATCTTCTTTTGGTTTAACTACTTCAGGAAGTTCGGTAAAAAGAACACCAACAGTTGCAGCTCCTTCTTTTCGCAATTTATATATAATTTGTGCTTCAATTTCTTGTTTTTTATCGTTAGACGTTTTTGTTATTGCTACTTTTACATTTATATGCCTTTTTTCTTCGTTTCCAGAAACACCTTCTATTATTATTGGCTTTTCAGAAACACTATCTTTTATATGAGATAAGGCATTTACTACAAAATCTCTTGTAAACATTTATATCCTCATTACAAAAACCGAAAGAATATCCAGTTATTGCTATTTATTTTTTAATTTTATAGAGCTACGGAAATTATAGCAAATTTTATATTAAAAATCTAATAAATTTTGATAAATTTCATATGAAAAATTTAAATCATGAGACGAAGTACAAAAATTTAGATAAATAAATAAAAGTTTATTTAAAATTACCCTATTTAATATCATAGCCAAATATTTTAATCTCAAGCACATTTCAATAAAATAATTAATAAACTGTATTATTAAAACTACTTTTGGGAGACCTATATATGAGAAATAATTCTATCAAACCTAATTCTACAAAAAATAGTTTACTATTAAGAAACAAATTAGTACAAGCTAATTCAAATGTTAATAGTAATAATAGAAATGAAATTACACCTGTAGCTAAACCTATTGTCGACTTTGGAAAAAATCCTATTAGCTTTAATATTTCAAAAGCTACAGAAGAAAATGATGACTATAGAAGGACAATATGGACTGGAGAAAATCTTCAAGCCACTTTAATGAACATAAAAGAAGGTTCAGATATCGGTCTTGAAGTTCATCCAAACACAGACCAATTTATAAGAATAGAGAAAGGAAGTGGACAAGTTCAAATGGGTGAATCTAAAGACAATTTAACATATGTTCAACCAATTTTTGAAGATAGTGCAGTTTTCATTCCAGCTGGAACTTGGCACAATATAGTAAATACAGGCAATGAAGATTTAAAAATTTATACGATTTATGCACCTCCGCACCATCCAAAAGGTACTGTACATGTTACTAGAGAACAAGCTGAAATAGAAGGTGATTGATAGGAGTATTAATTGTTGTGTTGTTTGGGCAACAACTTAAAGCAGTTGCCCATGATTTTTTGTATTATAAATGATTACCCTTTTGCTAATGTCCATAATTAAAGTAAGTCTTAATTCATCCAGTATTTTATTTATGATAAATAAACGCACTGGCTTCCTTATTTTTTAAAAAAATATACAATTAATTAAACAGTTTTTAAAGTAAATTTCGTAGAAATACTAAACCCTACTCAAATGAGTAGGGTTTAGTATTTCCACTGTTACAGTATTTTCCTGTATAAATGCATTTATAACAACTGGATATTTATGAGTATTTTTGAATTTTAAATCTATAACACCGTAGCTTGTAGCTGCGTCTTTATTTTCTTCCACATATGCAACATCTTTAGAATGTTTGTGGCGTTCTATTATTTCCATACCTGCATTTAAAGCGGCGTTGTATAGTGTAGAACTTATTTGGCATACTCCTCCTCCAAAACCTTCTTTTTCTTTTCCGTCTACAAAAATTTTTGATTTTTTAAAACCTCTTTCTTCTGTAGTTGGTCCTACTGTTTCGTTGTAAGAGAAGACAGCTCCTGGCTCTATTACTTTTCCATTTATAGCATTAGTAGCTAGTTTCAAATTCTCTACTCTTGGTGTATTATTTATATTGAATTTTGTACTGAATCTTCCTAAATTGTTTGCAAAAGTTGTATTTGTAAACATAATAGAGAAACATAGTATCAATAATAATTTTGATTTTTTCATTTTCCCTCTTTACATTATCGTTTAAAATTTTTAAATATTCTAATATATTTTTAGCAAGTACATTAAAATTATTTTGCAATTTTAATGGTTAACGAGGTCATTTTTTTCAAAAATAAAATTTTGCAGATTTAAAATGCTGGAAAATTAAATGCTGTAGAAAAATTACCAAAAATATATGTAAATAAAAAATTTAAAACTAAGTATAAGCTTCCCAAAAAACAAGCTATATTTACTAGTTTAGATTGCATTGCCATACTGCCTTTGTCTATAAAAGCGTCGGAAACTATTTGTATAATTGCTATTAAAAATATTTGACCAAATAATTGTAGTATTTCGCTCATTTTTGCCTCCGAGCATGGAATTTTTAAATTTTAATATGTATATTTATATGTTCGTGATTTTTACTATGTAAAAGTTATAAGCCACTGAACTCTATTAGCACTTATTATTTTAAATATATGAATTTTATAGGATTTATAAAACCATTTTATAAAAAAATTTTTGTATTCACAAAAAATTGATAATTTTAATACAATAAATTTTAGCACTTTTGATTTACAAAAGTTATTTTTGGGATGTATTAAATTTAAATTACAAAAAGTCTTTTTTTACTTCGAATATGTTATAATTTAGTTAAGATTTTTAGTAGGAGAAAATAAACTTTATGGATTTGATTACGAAGTTAAAAAAAATAATAGGCATTGATTTTAAATATTTTATATTAACTGGATGTTTTTCTATAATAACTATGAGTATAGTATTTACGACACCTATTATTATTGGTTTTACTGTAGATTATATAGTAATGGGTAATACGACAAATGATTTTGTAAATAATATTATAAATTTTTTTGGTGGTGCTTATTATATATCTAGTAATTTATGGATACCGTTTTTATTAATAGTTGGACTTTCTACAATACGTATAATATTTGTACATTTTATTATAAAATATAATGGAATAGGTTCGGAAAATATAGCAAAAAGAATGAGAAACAATTTGTACAATCATATACAAAGATTACCGTATGATTATCATGTAAAAGCAAAAACAGGAGATTTGATACAACGTTGTACGTCTGATATAGAAAACATACGTATGTTTTTATCAAATCAGTTAATAGAACTTATGCGAACTACTATTATGGGCTTTATAGTATTTTTTATACTTATAAATTTAAATTTACAACTTGCTATTTTTTCGCTTGTATTGTTACCTGTTATATTTATTTTTTCTTATATTTTTCATAGTAAAATACAAAAATCATTTAATATACAAGAAGAAATGGAATCTGCACTTTTTTCTACTATACAAGAAAATTTATCTGGTATACGAGTTGTAAGAGCTTTTGGTAGATCCAAATTTGAAATGGATAAATTTAATGAAAAAAATAGAAAATTTAGAGATACATCTAGAAATCTTTTTAAAATAAGAGCTTTTTACTGGGGAACTTCCGATTTTCTTTGTATGATGCAGCTTTTTATAGTTATTATTATTGGAGTTAACTTAACTTTTAATGGGATAATAACACTTGGAATTTTTATGATATTTTTGACATACATCAATAATTTTATATGGCCAATAAGAAATATGGCAAGAATAATAGCAGATATGGGTAGAATGTCTATAAGTTTTGATAGAATAAATGAAATATTAGAAATGCCTCTTGAAATAGATACAGAAAATGCCGTAGATATAGATTTGAATTCAGATATAATATTCGAAAATGTAAGCTTTGGATATGATGAAACCAAAAATATATTAGATGGAATGTCTTTTCAAATAAAAAAAGGAGAAACAATTGCAATATTAGGTAGGGCAGGTAGTGGAAAATCTACACTTATGCACATTTTTTTAAGATTGTATGACTACAAAAGTGGTAGTATAAAAATAAATGGTGTAGAATTACGAAATATAAAAAAAGAAACACTTCGAAAAAAAATAGGTATAGTTTTGCAAGACTCTTATTTATATTCCAGAACAATAAAAGAAAATTTGAAAATGTCAAAAACAAATTTAAAAATTGAAGAAATGACAAATGCTACAAAGATATCAAAAATACATGACACAATAGAAGCTTTTAGAAATAAATATGAAACGGTTTTAGGAGAACGAGGTGTAACACTTTCCGGTGGTCAAAGACAAAGACTTGCAATATCAAGAACAATAATAAAAAATAGCGATATACTTATTTTTGATGATAGTTTAAGTGCTGTAGATACTGACACAGATAGTCAAATAAGAAACGCATTAAGGCAAAGAAAAAAAGATACAACAACTATTATAATATCAGGAAGAATAACAACATTAAAAGAAGCAGATAGAATTTTTATAATGGAAAATGGTAAGATATCGGATATAGGAACTCATGATGAGCTTATAAAAAAAGAAACATTGTATAAAAAAATTTGGGATATACAAACATCTTTGGAAGATGAGTTGGAGGCGGTGTAATACACAATTATGTTTAAAATATTATTAAAAGATATTATTGAAGATAAAATCAATTTTGATAATCTATCAAATATTGAAAAAATTATTTATGATGCAAATTTAAATGAAACAATAGAATTAGTTCAAAATATGGGTATAATACCAGAGAAAATACCAGTTAGTTCTACTAATGAAAAAATATTTACAAAAATAAGTGATATAGTTGTAGCTAGAGCTTTTATTTTACTAAATATGAAGTCAAAAGCTATATCTGGAAGAAGTAATGATGCAGATATTATAGCTGAATCTATATCACGACAATATAGTTTGGTATCCGATACAAAATCTTTTAGACTAAGTAGAACAGCAAAAAATCAAAAGGATTACAAGATATCCGCTTTAAATGACTGGAGACGTGAAAAAGGTTATGCGGTCTTAGTGGCACCACTTTTTCATTATCCAAATACAGATAGTCAAATTTTTTCTCAATCTCTTAGAAATAATGTATTATTATTTAGTTGGGAACATTTATCTATATTATTAAAACTAGGTATTAAGGAAAATCAAAGTTTCACACTTGAACAAATTTGGAAATTTCCATTAAAACAAAGTAAAAAAACTATTCTTAGTGAAGATGATATAAACTATTTTAATGAATTTAATAAATGGTTTTGTAAAAATATAAATATAACCAAAGAAACTTTTTCAAAATTGTTAGATGAAGAAGTTAAGCAAATTTCATATAGAGCGATGACAGAAAAACAATATTTTACAAGTGAAGAAAATAGGATATTAAATTTGACAAAAGAAGAAGCGATAAATGAGCTTTTACTATACAAAAAAATTAAAGGAAAAACCACTACAATAGATAAATATTTAGGGGGTATTTCAAATGCAAAACCAAAATATCTTTTATAATACAGATTCTATTGTTGGAGTTAAAAATATAGAAAAAGAATCTATACATGCAATTATATCTGATATTCCCTATGGAATAAGCTATGATAAATGGGATATACTTCACAATAATAAAAATTCCAGTCTAGGAAAAAATTCTAAATCTGGAGAAAAGAGTAATCTTTTTAAAAGACGAGGAAAGCCTTTAAATGGTTGGTCTGAAGATGATAAAAAATATCAAAAGAATATGGCAATTGGGTTTTAACATGGTCTTATTCTTGGTTTGATGTTTTAAAGTCTGGCGCATCTATTTTTATATTTGCTGGTAGAAGATTTGCACACAGAGTTATTACATCTATGGAAGATATAGGATTTGATTTTAAAGATATGCTTTGTTGGGAAAGAGATAAAGCTCCTCATAGAGCACAACGTATTTCTTTAGTGTATGAAAGAAGAGGAGATTATAATAATAGGGATAAATGGAATAATTGGAGAGTTTCAAATTTAAGACCAATATTTGAACCTATACTTTGGTTTCAAAAACCTTATCCAACTGGAAAAACGTTAGCTGATAACATTCTAATAAATGAGATAGGTGCATGGAATGAAAATTCTTTAAAAAAATACAACAAAAATTTAAATATATTAAATCAGTTAAATATGATAAAAGTAAACGTAACAGTGGCAGATAGAGGGTTATATGTTACCCAAAAACCTTTGGAACTTATGAAATTATTAATAGAGTTAATAACAATAGAAGGTCAAACTGTATTAGACCCCTTTGCAGGTAGTGGTACAACCTTAATAGCTGCAAAGGAACTTAATAGAAATTTTATAGGATTTGAAATAGATAAAGATATTTATGAAATTGCAAAAAAAAAAGAATTGAAAATTATAAATTTTCACATAAACGTATAGAAATAAAAGATTAGAAAATAAAAAGGAATTTTTATGAATGAATTTGAAGAAAATGATTATCTAGGTGAATTTGAAATGAATGTGTGGAAAAAATTTTTTTTCCATTTAAAAGAACACAAAAAAATAATAGTAGCTTTAATTCTTACTTTCGTAGGGATAGCTATAACGGAAGCAATTTTTCCACTTATGACAAGGTATGCAATAGATATACTTATTATAGGAAATAGTTTAGATACTATAAATATATTTGGTATTTTTTACATAGGGTTAACATTTCTGTTTTCTGCTTTAGTGTTTTTTATGGTAAATTTTGCAGGGAGATTAGAAACAGATATTGCGTATACAGTAAGAAAAAAATCTTTTGAAAATTTGCAAAGATTAAGTTATTCATTTTATGACACTACAAATGTAGGGTATATTATGGCAAGATTAACGGCAGATGCAAATAAATTGGGAACGACTGTTGCATGGAGTTTAACCCATGTTGTTTGGGGTGTTGCTATAATTATTATTTACATATCTGTAATGATTTTTATAAACCCTTTTTTGACTGCTATTTCTCTTTTGGTTATGCCGTTTTTATTTTTACTTAGAAATTTTTTTAAAAAACTAATGTTGCAGAAACAAAGGGAGATAAGAAAGCAAAATTCTAAAATAACATCTGGATTTGCAGAATGTATAAATAGTGCAAGGACAACAAAAACGCTAACAAGAGAAGACAAAAATTTTGAAGAATTTAATGAAATGACAGCAAAAATGAATTATTTAGGTGTAGGAGCCCATGTTTTAAATTCTTTTTTCAACCCTGTTGTTATTTCTTTGTCTAATATTGGAATTGGTCTTGTTTTGTGGCAAGGTAGTAATCAAGCAATTTTAGGAAATATTAGTTTTGGAACATTATCGTTATTTATATCATATACACTAAATATGTTCGACCCTATACAACTAATAGCAAGCGAGCTTACAAATATACAGTCGGCACAGGCAAGTGCAGAACGTTTAGTATCTCTTATAGAAATAGAACCGGATGTACAGGATTCCAAAGAAATAATAGATAAATACGGAGATTTGTTTAATCCAAAAACAGAAAATTGGCCACAGATACAAGGCAATATAGAATTTAAGAATGTTGGTTTTAAATATAAAACTGGTGAAGAAATTTTTAATAATTTTAATTTAAATATAAAAGCTGGAGAAAAAGTTGCATTAGTAGGGCATACAGGTGCAGGAAAATCTACAATTGTAAATATGATATGCCGTTTTTACGAACCAACAGAGGGAGAACTTTTGATAGATGGTGTAGATTATAGAAATTATTCTCAAATATGGTTACAGTCAAATTTAGGATATGTATTACAAGCGCCTCATTTATTTAGTACAACAATAATGGAAAATATACGATACGGAAATCCATCTGCTACAGATGAAGAAGTAATAAAAGCTGCGAAAATAGTAAATGCATATGATTTTATACAACGAATGGAACATGGTTTTGATACACAAGTTGGAGAGGGTGGTTCTAAACTTTCAGTAGGTGAAAAACAGCTTGTTTCTTTTGCACGTGCAGTTTTGAAAAATCCTAAAATATTTGTATTAGATGAAGCAACAGCATCTATAGATACAATAACAGAGCAGATAATACAAGATGCAGTAGACAAATTATTAGAGGGTAGAACTAGTTTTATTGTAGCACATAGGTTAAGTACAATAAAATCTTGTGATAAAATAATAGTTCTTGAAAATGGTAAGATAATAGAAATGGGTAGCCATAAGGAATTGTTTAAGTTAAAAGGGCATTATCATAAGTTGTATACAAACCAGTTTTTAGATGAAGCCTCTAAGGTTTATTTGCAGTAAAGAAGACCGAATAAAATAAAAAATAGTATACATTAAATTGTATACTATTTTTTATTTTTATTTACAAAAAAAATTTAAAAATTTGGTCTAGGTGCATTGCCCCCGCCACCAATTATAACAGTAAAAGTGTTAATTAAATAATTAAAAATCATTTAGATTTCCCTCCTTTTTTTATAGTATTCTATTGTTTGTAGCATTATTTCGTAAGCTTTATGTTCTCCTGATTCTTTTAACTTAGATAAACCTTCATCTATAGAATTTTTATCATCAAAGAATACACCTTTTGTTATAAGCATTAAACTTTTATGTAATTTGAAATTATTCTTTTCAAAAAAATTTAGTGCATCTTTAATTGTTTGTTCAAATAAATCAGTATATTTTGGTATTTCAAAAGAATTCATTCTAAACAATCTTACTGAAAAACTGTTATAAATCGAAGCTTTCGTATTACTATTCCACTCACTAAAAGATTCGTATTTTTCAAGCTCTTTGAAAGCTTTTCTAAACAAAATTTGAGCTTGGTCAACTGTTTCTGTATAAGAAATAACTACAGACAAAAATTCCAAATCTCTAGCATTCCAATTATCTAAACTTACAAGTCTATATAAAACTGGATTTGCAATCTTGCATAATTTATTAAAATCGTTATGCTTGGCTTCTTCTTCGTAAAGTTTAATTATACGTAATCCATCTTGAAGTTCATCGTCCATCATAGTATATTCATTTTTACTAATATGTTTTAAAAATTTTTCTTTTAATTCTGCAATTTTTTCTGTTTTATGATTTCCTTCAAGAGAAAGTAATTCGTTAAGAAGATTTTCTTTAATGGCTTTATCTTCTTTATTCATTCTAACATATCCTTTCATAAGTATTTATTAATTTGTTACCAAATTTGAAATTTTGGTTAATAAATACATTATAACATATAAATATTAAATTTGCAACATATTTTTCCAACAATTTATATACATTAAAATTAATACATATATTATATATATACTTGAAATTTTATAGTACATGAGCAAATCTTTTACTAAAAAATTTTTTTAATTTTTTTGTTGACAAACAAACATTTTTAAGATATAATAATTTTCAGATATTAAAAATAAAGTATTAAAAGCCAACAAGGATACTGAAAACCCACAAAAAACATTAATTTTGCAAAATTTCAAAAAATATGTTGACAAGCTTTCAAAACTATGATATATTATTGAAGTAGTTTTTTAGAAGATATTTATGAATTTGTGTGGGGGAATTCCCGAGTGGCCAAAGGGGACGGTCTGTAAAACCGCTACTTTATGTTTCGGAGGTTCGAATCCTTCTTCCCCCATATATTTTTAATTAATATTTAGAAAACTTGTATATATTTTTATATTTTGGTTATAATGGTATATATAAAATATTGACGCAGGGTGGAGCAGTCTGGTAGCTCGTTGGGCTCATAACCCAAAGGTCGTAGGTTCGAATCCTGCCCCTGCAATCGGAGTTACTCTTCAAACTCCGAAAGAGATAAACCCATTTCTATAGGATACATTATAGGAATACGCCTTTTCTTATAAGAGCTACACTTATATGTAGTTGAAGATTATTTTCTTCAAAAAATTTTATTGCATCGGAAACCATAGCTTTTAGCTATGGTTTCTATTTTTATATAAAAAAATTTTTATGGCATCATCATAAATAATAATTTTTTACAATGCAATTGTTCTTCTATTATCATGTCTAGTATAATATCTTTTACATTTACATTTTTTATCATTTGGTACAGACTTTTATAAAATTCTATTCTTTTTAGTTCTTCTTGATAAGCATCTTTACATGCTGTTGTAAAGTTGTTACTTATATGCCTATATTCCTGTTCTATTTTTGGCATTTTTTTTGTATATGTTAAGTAAATATCAGTTAGTAATTTTTGTTGTTTTGTTTCTTCGGTAGCTATTTCTCTAAGCATATCTTGGTTATTTTTATGTACAATATTTTTAGACATTTTTGTATAATATTCTATGTCGGATACTTTGTTGCTTATAGATTGGTTTATTATTTCTAATAAACTTTTATCTGTTAGCTCTACATGGTTTTGGTGAATAGATAAACTCATTTTTGCCTCCATTTATAAAATATGTATTTGTTATATATAAATATATGCATTTATATTGATTAAATGATATATTAAAAACACTTCAAACTATTATAATTTGTAAATAGTTTGAAGTGTTTTTTGTTAAGTTAAAAGTACAATACTTATAGCCATAACTGCCATACCTGCAAAAAGCCCTTTCATTACTGTAGAATGATTTGCATATTTTTGACTTGTTGGCAATAATTTGTGAAAAGATATAAAAACCATTATACCACCTACAAAAGCAAAAGATATACCCTCTACTGCATAAGTAAATATACTGGATAATATAAAATATCCTAAAAGTGCTCCAAGAGGTTCTGTTAAACCAGAGATAAACGTTATCCAAAATGCTTTTGCTTTGCTACCTGTTGCGTAATATATAGGGGATGCTATAGCAACTCCTTCGGGTATATTGTGTATAGCAATACCAATGGCTAAAATAACACCCGCAGCAGGCTCGTATAATGCTGCCAAAAATACAATTAGTCCCTCTGGAAAATTGTGAAGAGCAACAGCAATTGCAGACATAATACCAGTTTTTTTAAGTTCCTTTTCTTCTGTTACTGATAGATGTTCGTTTATATCTTTTTGTAACATTTCTTTAGTAGATATTTCAGATTGTGGAATAAATTTTTCTATAATAGCCATTATACCAAGCCCAACAAAAAAAGATACTGTTACAATTAACATATAAGTATCTTCAAAATGATACTGTAATGCTTCCATAGATTTAAAAAATATATCTGTAAAAGAAATATATATCATTATACCAGCTGCAAAACTAAGGCACAGCGACATAAATTTTAAATCTGTTTTCTTTTGAAAAAGTACGATTAAACCACCAATTGCAGTAGCAAGTCCTGCAAAAAGAGTTAGTGAAAATGCTATTAACATAAAATATTCTCCCGTTTATATTAAAAATTTAATGAAGAAAACTTAATTTCTAAATCGAAAATGTTAGTTATAACTAACATTTTAACATAGAATAGTTTTTTTGTAAATAGCAAAATTTTCATTGTATAAAATTGACATATTTTAATATCGCCTTTATTTAATAAAGGCGATATTAAAAAGGAGCATTACAAATAGTATTAAAATATTATTCAATATTTGAAACAGAAACAATAAAAGATGATGTTCGATTGTCAAAAAGGTATGGAGCAAAGTTTAAGTTGAATAGCCTTTCTGAATTTGAATTATTAGCTAGAACAATTGAAGCTCCAAGGTGATTATCGTGTTCAAATAGTATAACTGTCGTGTATGGTGGAACAAATACGGAGGATATTACATCATTGTGAGGACTACCAACTAGATTATTTCCGTTGGTTGTACTACTATGGAAAAATTGTCCTCTTGCATTAGTATCATGATAAAATATAACATTTATACTAATAGAAGTAAATGATGATGTGCGGTCATTAAAATTATATGGAGAAGAAGTCAGATTGAATAGTCTCTGTGAATCTGTATTATTCTCTAGAACCACACTATCTCCTTGATGATTAACATGCTCAAACAGAGTTACAGTTGTATGAGGTGGCACAGATACTGACGATATCATATCGTTGTTTATTCCAGAAAGATTGGCTGGATTCACTTGGCTACTAGTAAAAGACATTCCACCTCCATTAACATTAGCGTAAAATCTTAAAACTGGAATATTAGATTCATCATTAGATTCATCATTAGATTCATCACCAGTATTAGAGCCTTCAACAGCATAGAATAGCCAGCTTTGGTTAGCGTTATTATTTGCTGGATAATGGATAATAGTCCCGTCTATAATGTTAGCTCCTCTTGCGTCCATGCGTCTTCCGTTTGCTACGTTTTGAAGTATAAATGATCCATTACCACTATTAATTGCAGGTATAACTCTCCAATATTGATGGTTACGGTTTCCCGCTCCTCCAAGTAGCGAATCAGGTGCCACGAAGCTATCCCACATTGTAAACAATCCTCTTTCTGAAGCCCACTCAATTCTAAAAATGTCATCTCGTTCATGCCTGAATATAAATTGTTGTGTTGTACCGGCATTCAATGGACTCATCCTTAAAGTATGTGGAAAAACACCTGCTGCTGTGTTTCTTATTTGAGTAACTGCATGTGTGTTGCTTAGCAGAGGGAATATTACAACTGTACGTCCTCTTAGGTCAGCTATATTTGTTATAAAACCGCCACTACCCGTTTCAGGTCCAGTTTCCTCTGTAACGATATCTTCTACAACAATAATAGAGTTGATTGTATGTTTTACCCAACCTAATTCGGGAGTAGCGTTATTATCTAATAATTGAGAAACTGCTGGAATAATAAATTCTAAACGTGCACTGTAGTTAGTTCTGCCAACATTGATAGTATAGGTATATAGGTTTCCATTTTGTGTTGTAATATTTATTGGGTTTATGGCACGACCATTAATGGCTACAAGGTTACGGCCTTTTATTTCGTAAACATCACCATTACCCATGTTTATTCGGAATTTTGCACGCTCTATAACATCCACAAATTGGTTTAAGTCTCTGTTAAGTGTAAAGCTTACGTGTCCAGTAGAAGCTGGCTGTAGACCTTGTGATACACCTGTTCGGTTTGACAATGACCAAGGTATATTGAGTTGTAGTTCTTTGTTCGAAGGATTGTTATTTCTAACAAAATGAACATCCATCGAGTTTGCATTGTGTTCTGTAATAATGTATGTTTCTTGATATGCAGATCCTGAAACGAATACAGGTATATTTGCGTGGCGTGCTATTGTATGTGCGTTATTTACATGTCCACGTATTTCATGGAAATGACCTGCAAATATTGCAGATACACGATATTCCTGAATAAGTTCACGATAATATTCATTAGGGTTCCAACCATAAGGTTTATGCATGTTAAGAATAATTCTTTTATCATTTTGCCAAGCAAGTTGCATGAATGTCTCTAGTGCATGCAGACTGTTGTAAATATGAAAATGTTCGTGCGTAGTGGGGTTAACCAATGTAGAAGTAAATGCAACCTCATATGTTGGTTCATTATTAAGTTGTATAATTGCTACATCTCCAATAAACACCATATATGCCATACTACCTGTTATATGACGGTGGGTAGTAAAAGGTGAATTATTCGGGGTTATTTCAAATACAGCATCTAAGTTGTTATTTTCAATATCTATCATATCAGGTATAATTATTTCACTCAAAATATTTGATATTTCTTTTTCGTCTTGAACTTCACGTAACTGAATAGTCTCATTCGGAGAAAATTCGAAATATTCAACTGAGTTTGATAATATTTGAGAGTTTTCTTGGTCTATATCCGGAAATATATTTGCAAAATCAAGTTCCCTCTCATATGGCATAAATTCCTGAATGGACATTGCCTGAGACTGAACTTCCGCTCTTAAAGCTGAGTTAAGCATAACCGTTGGTCTATCTAAAGTTAAAGGTGGGTTTAAAGGTGGTTGTACTGGTAGACTACCTCTTGTCATTACATCAGCGAATACAATATTATTCATGCTCATGTTATACAATAGCTCGTTAACTGAAAGACCTGAATTTCTTGTGCGTAGAGTACTGAGGTTGTTCTCGTAATCATGATTGCCAAGACCTATAAATACTCGTTGATTTGGAAATTGTTCACGGAATATTGGTTGACCATTTTGATATATCCACCAATTAGATCCAAGACTACTTGTCCATTCCCATCCAGGTATCCAATCAATGTCATGTTGAAGTATATGATTAACTCCAGGAGTAAGGTTTTGATTTCTTGGTATACCTCTAAGCCAAGCAGTTGCAGCGTTCATAAACCTGAGTTGGAATGGATGTCCATACTCTGTATAGTCTCCATTTATAAATATAGGCAGAGTTCTGTTTCCTGCAAATTGCAATATTGACTTATATTGATTAGCTATCTGATTTTGAGCTTGGATAGTTACTTCTTCAAACTGTTCATGTTCAAAAGGAACATAACCATGCCAATTTCCATTAGTTTGACCTCTTCTGTTATACTGAGGATCTGAAGTAAATACCATCGCATGTCTTTCTTGCTGAATTTCATTTTGCCTACCAGCATTTACGGATGACTCCGTTCTCCAATTTTGTGAATTATTTCTGTTTTGATGCGATGTTTGTATAATTGCTCCGTTTGACGAAATATTTACATTGCTAACATCTAATCTTCGTCCACTATATTCATTGACTATATTAAAGGTATCTATAAGCATTTCATTTGGTACTCTAATAACACGCCATCTGGCACTTGCAGTGTTTTTATTATTATCGAGTCCTAATATACCTTGGTTATTTATCTCTGTTAAATAATAGTCTGAAAAATTTGGGTGTTCATTTCTAATATAGTACGTATCAGTTTCATGATTCAACTCAAAATACCAACGTTGTTGCGATTGGTTATTATCGTTCCAAAGGTGAACTTCGTTAGTTGTTGGACTTTTTTCTATTAAGGCTCTATCTCTTAGATTAGCAAGTAGTGTAGAAAAAATACGAACCACTCGTCCGTCAAAATCTCTCACATTTGTAGCTACTTTTTGTATCCTCCAAAGTTGGGCATTACTTGCATTGCCTGAATAGGTTTTAACTATTGCTCCATTTGAAGAATTGGCTTCAAAAACATCTAATCTATTTCCACTATTTTCATTGATAATATGAAAATTATTTCCTGAAACTCTTACAACTCTCCATCTAGCATTTGCAGAATATTTGTTATTTGAAAAAAACAAGGTTCTTGAACTTGGTTCTTCTGTCAAATATTGATCAGCATGGCGAGCATCGTTACTCCTTATGCTGTATGTATTAGTTTCTTGGTTAAGCACAAATTCCCAACGTTGGTTTGCTCCATTATGATTGTTGAAGATAACAACTTGACCACCTGAAGTTGCATCTAGCACGATATTATTACCTAAACGTGAAAATATCTGTACTATAAATCCATTAAAAATTTCAACATTTTGAGGTGCCAACTGTGTAGTATTTAAAGCGGATATTACTCTAGTGTCAACTTCTGACGCTCCTGTTAGGTACATTGAATAATCAGGTTCGATATACTCTAATAGCGGATAATTAAGTTCTACAGAATCAAATTCAGGAAGATTAAAATCTAAATAATCATATTCTAATTCATGAACTACATCTAAATAATTGTACTGTGTATCAAGTGCTCTTACATCTATAGATGGCATTAATAAAATAGTTGCCATAGCAATGCTTGTAAATCTTTTTGCATTCTTAAAATTTATCATAATATCCTCTCTTTTTAAAAAATTTTGATTATAAATATAATTGCTTTAAATTACATATACTTAATACTAAGGTATTGACCTTGTAATTTCCAGTATAGTAATTCAAGCCCTTATATTTTATAATATACTGACATTTTTATCAGCAAATAGTATCTATGTAAATAGGATATAAAATAAATTAAAAAAAGTCGATAATTTAATTTTGGTAAAAAATGAAATTATTATATAATAAATAAAATCCGTAGTGATAAATTGCCTATATAAAATAAAAAAATAAGACGCATTACTATTATTATGAATACGTCTTATTTAAATTAAAAAAATCAAATTTTTCTAGCAACTATTCTGAAAATAGGAAAACCCATATTTGAAAATTTATCTTCATATTCTGTTACTATGTTTTGACCTGACGTATGAAAAATATCTTCATGCAAATTTCTACTTACATATTTCAATTCAAAATTATTTTTTTCAAATTCTTTCAAAGAAAAATTGAATAAAAATTTATTATCTGTTTTAAATTCTATTTCACCATTATTATACAATATTTTTTTGTAAATTTCTAAAAAGCTACTGTATGTAAGCCTTCTTTTTATATGACCAGATTTTGGCCAAGGGTCGCTAAAATTTAGATATATTTTTTCTACTTCTCCATCTTCAAAAATTTCTATTATCTTTTGTGCAGAGGAGTTTATCAAAAATACATTTTTACATTCTGTATTTTCTAATATTTTAGCAGCCATAGATATTATTTCTTTTTCTTTTTCTATTCCTATAAAATTTATATTTTGGTTTTCCTCTGCAATGCTTCTTATAAAATTACCTTTTCCTGTACCTATTTCTAAATGTATAGGATTTTTATTTTTAAAAATTTCTTGCCATTTTCCCCTATTTTCAGTCGGGTTTTTAACTATATATATATTATTTTGCATTACACCTTCTGTGTATGTTTTTTTTCTGCTTCTCATGTTATAATGGGACTCCTGATTTATTATTTTTTTAATTTTATATCTTATCACAATTTTAACATTTTTCCCAAAACTAAATATTTTAAAAAAATCGATATTGTAAATAATAATAACGCATTAAAAAAGTTTAATGCTTTAATTATTTTTATCATAAATAATTAAAAAATTGCATCTCTTTACGGAGTTGTTGTTTCTTATACATCTCTTATGAGGCAGATAATTTTATATTATCAAGGAGGTAGTATGAGAACTTTAGATTGGATAGTTTTAACTCTTATAGTTATAGGAGCTATAAACTGGGGTCTTGTTGGATTTTTTCAATTTGACTTAATAGCAATGATTTTTGGTGGAATGCATATGGGAATAAGTCGTATCTTATATGCTCTTGTAGGTATATCTGGTCTATATGCACTTACATTATTTGGTCGTTTTTCTTACGATGGAAGAGAAGAACGACACTCTCATAATAGAGATATATAAAATTTAATAATCAAAAAAAATAATAATTTATATGTGTTAAATTTCAACTCCCCTTGTAAAACAACAGTTTTACAAGGGGTTTTAAATTTTTTGTAGTTTTTTTGTATACGAAAATTCAAGGGAAATATAGGAAATAAGTCAATATTACAAAAATATCAGTTCTATATTTTTTATAATATGAATACCTAAATATTTTTTGGACAAATTTTATATAATTTTAAATTGTAAAGGAGGTTTTATGAGAGCTGCACAAAGAGAAAGAAAAAAGGTACACCTAAATAAACAAGATATAATAACAGCTATGGTTGGTGTTATGGGATTGTTTTTAGGTAGAGTTGCTATTTTTGGTACTATAAATCCCGTTGCTATTGCTTTTTTATCTACATATATTTTACGTGGTTATCGTATATATTTTGCAGCTATTTTTATTACTATTGGAGTTTTTACACGTTTTTCTAATGCATATTTTTTTAAATATACGCTTGCTATATCACTTATAATATTTGTTCATTTTTTTTCATCAAAAATGGAGATACGAGTTACAAAAAATTCAAAAGCTATTATATCATCTATTTCTATACTTATCTTTGGTATATTAGTAAATTTATTTTTAGATAGAGGAATGTATTATTTTTTTCTAGTATTTTTAGAAAGTATAATGGCATTTGGTCTTGTTTTTATTATGGACAAGGGTATAAAAGTATTGGAGGGTAAACATTTAGAGCTGGACAATGAGAGTCTTTTGTCTGCAGCTATTATTTTGGCATTATTAGTTTCCGGTGTTTCAGATATATATATTTCTAATATTTCACTGAAACATATATTTTCTAGCCTTGCCGTACTTGTAGTTGCAAACAAAGGAAATGGTATGACAAGTGCGACAGCAGGTGTTGTTTTAGGGCTTATACTTACAATTACAAATGCTACTACAGGCTCTTTTATAGGTATACTTAGTGTTTCTGGTATGATTTCTGGTATTAGTAAAACTATAAAAGGCAACATTTTAGGATTTGCTTTTGGTTGGATAATAATGTCTTTGTTTTTAGATACTAGTTTTATAAATTTCGGTATTTTGGTAAGTATTACTTTAGGCTGTATACTTCTTATTGCAGCACCAAAGCCAGAACTTACAAAGTCTAAAGAGATAAATTTTAAATATGAACATTTAGAAAAATCTAAAGATTATATCTCTAAACGTTTGTGGAAATTTAATTCAACTTTTTTAAAAATATCTTCAAACTTTGAAGATATAGAAAAGAAATATACAATAACAACAAAAGAACATAGTGATATTATAGATAATATTGCAAATGCAACTTGTTTAAATTGTCATAAAAGAGATATTTGTTGGGATACACAAAAATTTTATAACACATATGATAGTATAAAAAATATAGTAGATATTTATGAAAAAAACGGAGAATCTTCAATTAACATACAAAGTATTAATAACTTTTGTGTTAGGCCAGACCTTATGATATCAAATATAAATCATATTTATAGATTTTATAAAAATAATATTAACTGGAAAAATAGAATCATAGAGACTAGAGAGCTTGTATCTCAACAGTTTAGAGAAGTCGGATATACTCTTAAAAATTTTGCAAATGATATAGAAAATAATCTTAAATTTATACCATATTTAGAAAACAAAATATTAGTAGAATTAGAAAAAAATAAAATAGAGGTGGATTCTGTGATAGTTATGGAAAATTCTATAGGAAAATGCGAGGTAGAAATAAAATATAGAGGTTCTAGAAAAATTTTATCTAAAGTTAAAGATATTGTATCAAATGTTATAGGAAAAAAAATGATAGAATCTCCAAATATTCAAAGCTATAAAATACACTTAGTAGAAGAACAAAATTTTAGAATTTCAACAGGTATTGCAAAAGCAACAAAAGAAAATGCTCCAAAAAGTGGAGATAGTCATTGTGTTATGCATATAAGCGACGGAAACGCTCTTATAATGCTTAGTGATGGTATGGGAAGTGGATACAAAGCACACGAGGAAAGTGCAACTACATTAGAAATATTTGAAGAACTTATAGAAACAGGTTTTCAAAAAGAAACAGCAATAAAAATTTTAAATTCTGTAATGATATTAAAAAATGACGATGAATATTTTTCTACTCTAGATGCTTGTTTTTTTAATATGTATAGTGGATACTGCGATTTTATAAAAATGGGTTCATCTTCTACATATATAAAAAATGATGAGGGTGTGAGTATTATAAAAAATAGCGATTTACCAATAGGAATTATAAATGAAATAAATGTAGATATAGTAAAACGAAAAATGAAAAAAGGAGATTTAATAATAATGATAACAGACGGAATAGAAACACAAGAAACAAAAGAAGAAAATAATTTAACAAAAATACTAGAAAATACAGATATAAAAGACCCAATAGAACTTGCAAATTATATTTTAGAAAAAGTAAAAGAAAAATCAAATATTTTAAGAGATGATATGACTGTGCTTGTTGCAAAGGTTTTAAAAAGATAGTTTATAATTATTTCCACGGAAATATAGTCAATTTCTGATATTTAGAAATTGACTATATTTTTTATTCAATTGCCAATATACTCATAACATGATATTATGTAAAATATAAAAACTAGCAGGTGAAACATGGCAGCTTTTACTATTAAATTAATCGCAACAATAACAATGCTTATAGACCACATAGGTTTTACTTTTTCTACAAGGCCTATGGATTTTTTACTATTTAGACAGATAGGAAGAATATCTTTTCCTCTATTTGTTTTTTTAATAGCTGAAGGTTGTTTACACACAAAAGATATAAAAAAATATATGAAAAGATTATTTGTTTTTGCTCTTATATCACAAATACCTTATTTTATGCTTACAAATAATATTCCTTTTGCATTAAACAATTTGAACATACTTTTTACATTATTTTTTGGTGTTCTTCTTATTTATCTATATAAGCTAATAGAAGGCAAACATATTTTGTATATGCTTTTTTTCAAAATTCTTTTTGTCTTTTCGTATATATTAGCAGATACCATATCTGTAGATTATGGTGGTTTGGGGGTTACATTTGTTTTATTTATGTATTATTGCAAAATCTCCAAATATCCAAGATTATTAGCATCCATCCTTACAGTCGTAGTTATGTTTGTCCTATATCTTCCATTTCCTACTGATTCATATTTTTTTGCTGTTAGTCTTTTAAGTATTATACCTATGGTTTTATACAACAAAACACAAGGGTTCAAAAAATTAAAATTGGCATTTTATATATTTTATCCATTACACTTGTTAGTTTTGAGTTTAATTTTGTTAATGTAGAATTTCAAAAACGAAAAGAAAATTTTTTGAAGAAAGGAAATAAAAATGAATTATCAAAAAAATAAGAATAATAATCTTTATACCTATATATTTTGGGTAGGACTTTTTATCATAATGTTACTTAGAAGTTTTTATTTTGGAATAGATTATTTCAAATTTTTAGATGATTATAACACATATGGTATTTTTTACAGATTAAACTATGATATTTGGAATAATATTATAATGCATTATAGACATTTTACATGGAGACCCATTGCCTTTTTTTTAGATGCTTATGTAACACAGTGGTTTTGGTCTTCTATGTGGGTTTTACTTTTATTTTACACTACTATGCATTTTTTTACTGTAGTTTTTTTCTATAAAATAATGAAGAAAAGTGAAATAAATTTCGGTATATTTGGTATAATAATAATATCTCTAAGTCCTATACTTTTTGAATCGGTATATTGGGTAGGAGCTTCTACAAGACTTGTAGCTGGTATGTTTTTTTCAATTCTTAGCGTTTATTTTATGCTATTTTGTATAGAAAAAAATCAGCATTATAATAAATCAAGATTCTATTTATTTTTATACATATTTTTCAACTTCGTTTCTACTGGTTTTTATGAACAGATAATTGTTTTTAACCTTGTTTTTACACTTATAATAATAGTAGTAAATGATTACAAAATACGGTATTATCTAAAAACTATATATCTTACTCCAATTGTTGTTACAATTTTTATGGTTGTATTTTATATAGTACTTGCTCCATACGGTAGAGTTTTGGGTAGAGCAAATATGGTATCTTTGTATAGCTTACCATCGCATATAATAAATACGACCTTTAGAATATTATATCTACTAACATTTACAACATTTGAAATAAGTTATTTGGGATTTTTTCGTGGTATTAATTTAATGCTTAGCATATTTGGTATTTTTATATTTATTTTTCTTTCTGGTTTTGTTTTTTTTAATTTAGTATCGTTTTTTGTTCTAAAAATACGTGTTATTTGGGAAACAGAAGAAAAAAATTATGTTTTAAGAATTATAATATCTATAATACTTATATTTGCACCATTTGGACCTTTTTATCTCTTATCTCCACAAACATTACCACCTAGAGTTATATATCCTTCTATTTTTGGTATAGCACTTTTTTTAGATACTATAATAGATATTATAAATGAAATTTTTTGGAATAAATTTATAAAGCCTTTGCTTACTGCTGTAGTTATAATTCCATTTTTTATTGTTTATATTGCAGAAGTAAATAATTTTAGATTGTTGGAAGAAATAGATTATAAAATTTCTTATAATTTTATGCAGGTTTTTAATGAAACAGACTATAGTGATACAGATAATATATTAATTTTTAATACAAGAGTATTATATTCCGATGTAACAGGTGGCGGTAGCCCACATAGATTAGAAAATATATCATCTAGCGATTGGGCATTCTTAGGAAAGCTTAATGCAACTTTTACAGATACTAGATTTTTTAATATAAAACCCGTCCCTAACAACTCCTCTTTTGTTTTAAGTGAAGATTTAGAAAATAGATTTTTTGGAATAGATGAAAACTTAGATTTTTTTGTATTGAGCTTGCAAAATAATATTTTATATATACAAACTACTAGAGATATTTTTGGTATAATAGAGCAACACGAAAATTATTTTATTTTTGTAAGGAATAATTAAGATTTTAAAAATGTAATTTAACCATTACACATTTTTAGTAATAGTTAAATTATAAATGAGGTAATCGATGGTATCAAAATTTAGTTTTAACAAAACAATAACAAATAAAGTCAAGATTGTATATATAATAATACCCTCTTTCTTTATCATAATATTATTATTTTTTAGCGTTTATATTTTTATTAGGATTCGTGATATAAATGTTATGCAAGCTGCTACACATAATAGTATATACTCGAGTGTTAATTTTTCTTCGAAATTACAACCACATTTTACACTTATGAGACATATTGCTTTATCTAATACTGTAGCTAGATGGGTAGCAAATGAAGACAACCAGGAATATAGAGATACAGCTTTTAGAGAAATAAATGGTTTTCATTCTTCTTCTCCAAATACAAGACTTATGATAACTGTTTATGATAGTTTTCGTGCTTATAATCATTTTCCACGTACTACATTGGATACTTTTACATATTGGGGAAGATTGGAGGCATATTATAATCCAGATAGTCTTGTTTCTGATTGGTTTTTTAGAACACGGGACAATAGAGAACCTTTTTATTTTAACATACAAAGAGATAATCCTGTTTTCGATGACTATGGAAATATAGTAGCATATACTTTAAGAATATGGGTCAATCATCGTATTTATCATTATGGACGTTTTGTAGGAGTTGCTACAGTTGGATTTGATTACAACAATATTTTTAATACTATTTTTGGTAATTTTGATTCAGAAATTATACGTGGTTTTATTATAGATAGATATGGCAATGTACTAAGCGATAGCGAAGATCCAATATACACAAATATTTCGGGGGTAGTTGCAAGAAAGCCTATACCACAATTGCAATATAATCCAAGTTTGGCTACTGCTCTTTCAGAGCATTTATCCTTGGTTCAAAATAGTTTTTTTAATACTAGTATGGATTTTTTGCGAGATAATATTTTATTAGAAAATAGTAGATATAGGTATGCAAGTATATCTGGCATTATAGATACTGATTGGTCTGTAGTAATTTTGACAAATCATTCAGAAAATATATATTTTACACTTTATATTTTGTTTTTGATTATAACCCTCTTGATTTTTGTATTGTCAATAATTTTTTCTAATTATTTTTTTCAAAAATATATTATGATTCCGTTACAAAAAATGATGCAAAGTATTAAACGAATTGTAATAAAAGAATCGAAAATAGAAGTAAGCAAGATATACGGAATCCATAGGAAAGATGAAATAGGAGATATAGCACGTATTGTAGATAGTATTTGTAATAAATTATCACAAACTCTAGAAGAAACACTTAGGTTGGAAATAATTGAACAAAGCAGTAAATCTAAAAGTAAATTCATATCTCATATATCTCACGAAATACGTACACCAATAACACAAGTAATAGGAATAACAGAAATAGAGTTAAATAAAAATGAAGTTTTGGATAGTACAAGAAGTAGTCTTATAAAAATTCATAATTCTGGTAAATTTTTAGAAAGCATAGTAAATCAACTTTTAGATATAGGAAAAATAGATGCTGGTAAAATGCAGTTAAATCCATCTAATTACGATTTTTACAATCTAATAAGTTCTATAAATACTTTTGCGTATGGACACAACAATAACATAGGATACAACATAAATATTAACAAAGATATTCCGAGATTTTTACATGGGGATAAAATACGTATAGAGCAAATACTTTTAAATTTACTTACTAATTCTTTCAAGTATACTTTAAAAGGTAGCGTTTTTATAAATTTCGATTATAACGTTATAGATGATAATAAAATTATGTTAGTTATAACCATATCCGATACAGGTGTAGGGATAAAAAAAGAACATTTACGAAATTTAAATGAATATACTAGATTTCATGAAAAACAAATATCTAATTCGAAAGGTTTTGGATTAGGATTAAGTATTGTATACGAATTATTAAAAATGATGGATGCAAATATAGAAATTAAAAGTGAAGTAAACAAAGGTACGGATATTACAATTTATATACCACAATATGCCGTTTCTTATACACCTATTGGTATAAATCTTGTAAAAAAATTAAGTCATTTTGATTATTTAAACGATTATAACGATTTTGAAATAAATCACTTAAATATGAATAATGCTAGCATACTAGTAGTAGACGATATAGAAGCAAATCTTTTTGTTATAAAGGGTATACTTGATTTTTATAATTTAAATATTGAAGTAGCGTATAGCGGAAAAGAAGCAATAGAAAAAATAAACCAAGGTAAAGTTTATGATATTATATTTTTAGATAATATGATGCCGGAACTAAATGGAATAGAAACATTAAAAATAATAAGAGATAATGGATATACTAATCCTATAGTTAGTTTTACAGCTGATGTACTAGGCACAGATGTAAATGAATTACTTAAAAATGGGTTTGATGATATACTAATTAAGCCTATTAGTACAAAAAAATTAAATGATATACTTTTAAAATTTATTGAACCAAATTTATTAAATAAAGAAGACACTTCGATTTTGAGTGATGCTGATAATTTTTTGAATGAAAAATATGTTTCAGAAAAATTGGAACAAGAATTTTTAAAAACACAAAAAAATGTTTATGAAGAAATTAAAGAGGCTATTAGTGAAAAAGACTTTAAAAAATCTCATTATCTAATTCATACACTAAAAGGTCAAAGTTATTTGATAAAAGAGAATACTTTAGCGAAAATATCAGAGGAATGTGAAGCGTTTTTAAAAAATGGTCAATCTTTAACTGAAAAACAATTATATATTCTCGAAGAAGAACTAAAAAAAGTTTTAAATAATATTTTTGAAAAAGAAGAAAAAAATGATGTACCAAACAAAATAACAAATATAGAAAAAACAAAAATTTTATTATACGAAATAGAAAAGTTGCTAAAAGAAAACAATGCAGATGTATTAAACTATATTAATAAAATAGAATATACTCAACAAACAAAAGAACTGATAGAACTTGTAGAAGATTTTGAATTTGTACAGGCACTTGAGATATTGAAAAAACTAAAAGAAGAATTATAAAAAATAAAATTTCGAAATAATACCTGCAATTAATTTATATTGGAGGTATTATTTTTTTAATTAAGCTGTATCCTGAAAATACCATTGTATATTCTATTGACAAAGTAACAAGATATATGATATTATACGAAACGTCCCAAAAAGCTTGGGAAAATATAAAATGAATACTTTGATTTTATATGGTTATCATAATAATATTATTTAATTTTACGAAATTATTTTAGTTTTGTGAATTGAAAAAAACAGTTGACAAACACAAAAACATATGATATATTATTAAAGTTGTTCGGGCGATTGAAAAAATAAAGAAGAGCAACAATAAATTGTAAATTT
>WRGD01000131.1 GCA_009787355.1 Defluviitaleaceae bacterium
TTGTCAAATATTGCGTTTAAAATTATTTTTAATTTTGTAAGCTGTGTATCCCATATAATATCTTGCTTCCATAGTATTTTCCATATCATTTTAAAATAATTACTTACAATTTTCATTTCAGGTAATTTATTCAAATTTAAATGTATACTGTATTATTTATTAGGCAAAATTTGTCATATATTTTTGCTTGACTTTTTTAGATACCTGTGATACAATCATTTTTGAGCTAAGCAATAATCTATATAGTAGAATGGTGTTGTATAAATATGCATTTTTTCTTACCACGGTCATGCAAGAAAAAAACATAAAAAAAAGAGCTAAATAGCTCTTTTTTTTATGTCAATAAGTTGTCTTGGATATTATTATATACTATAATAATTGGTATCTTGTAACTTACGGAGGTAAATCAATGGGTGTCGCTTTAGGAACATCGATATATGATGAAAAAGAGTATGATATTACTCCATACATAAATAGCTATAATGGAAGTAAAAAAACTGTACTCTCTCTATTTGCTGGTGTTGGTGGTGTTGATTTAGGTTTTGAACTGACTTCTAAATTCAATACTGTATATGCTAATGAAATAGATACAAATGCTTCAATTACTTTTAAACTCAATTTTCCTCATGTTCATCTAGACGTTAAGGGTATTGAAGAGATTAAAAAACATCTTTTACCAAAAGTAGATGTTGTTACAAGTGGTTTTCCTTGTCAAGCGTTTTCAATTGCTGGATACCAAAAAGGGTTTGATGACCATAGAGGTCATTTGTTTTTTGAAACCATGGAAGTTGTGAAATACACAAATCCAGAAGTTGTGTTTTTAGAGAACGTTAAAAATCTCGTTGGTCATGATAAGGGTAAAACGTTTGAAGTTATAATTGATACATTGAAAAATAGTGGTTACTACCCCAAATATAAAGTTCTTAATGCGAAAGATTATGGCAATATTCCGCAAAATCGAGAGCGTATATATATTGTTGCGTTTAAAAGTTTAGAAGCTTACAAACATTTTGAGTTTCCAAGAATGATAAGATTATCAAAAAAACTTAACGATGTTGTAGAGTTTGATAAAATGGTAGATGATTACTACTATTATACAGAAGAAAAAAATGTTTTTTTCGATGAACTCAAAGAAAACGTTAAATCTCAAGAAACTGTATATCAATGGCGAAGAAAATATGTTCGTGAAAACCAAAGTGGGGTATGTCCAACACTAACTGCAAATATGGGTACTGGTGGTCATAACGTGCCGTTGATAAAATCTGATTTTGGTATTAGAAAATTAACAGAGCGTGAGTGCTTTAACATACAGGGGTTTCCTTCAACATTTGAACTTCCTAAAAATATAGCAAGAAGCCATTTGTATAAACAGGCAGGTAACTCTGTTGTGGTACCGGTTATTGAAAGAATAGCGACAAATATTTCTATTGCACTTGAAAATGTAAACCAAGTGCATGGAGAATAAAAACTATGAAAGAAACTTGTTAGGTAACTGGATTTTACGTGAGGTTTTGAAATTACCACCTAGAACTCTAATAACAAAAGAGATTTTAGATAAATTAGAAATTGATAGTATCATCTTAACAAAAGAAAGAGATGATTACTTTCATCTTGACTTTGCAAAGAGTGGTAGTTTTGAAAATTTCAAAAGTGATACCTTGTAATCTAACCTGCTATTTTATAACACAATTAGGACACTTACCTTAGGTAGGTGTCCTAATTGTATTATTTGTTACCATATAATCCTTTGTTTTTATTAAATTAAAATTGTATATGACAATATCCTCCTGGGTTTTTTTCCAAATATTTTTGATGATACTCCTCCGCTGGACAATAGTTTTCTAAACTTTTTACTTCAGTTACAATAGGACTTCTATAGTTATCTTTTATACTTTCTATAAATTTTTTAACTATTTCTTCATCCTCATCGTTTGTAAAGTATACACCTGTTCTATATTGTGTTCCTATATCTGCAGCTTGTCTATTTAGCGTTGTTGGGTCTATTATAGAAAAAAATTCTTTTAGTAGATTTTCTAAATCTATTATTTTTGGGTCGTATTTTACAAAAACAGCTTCTGTATGTCCTGTTCTACCTGTACATACTTCTTTGTAGGTAACTTCACCCGATTTGTGTCCATTTGCATAACCGCTTTCTGTACTATAAACTCCTTTTACTCTTTCCATATAGGCATCTACACCCCAAAAGCAACCTCCTGCCAAATATATTTCTTTTAAATTATCTCTATCAAAAAGGATGTCTCTATTTATATTATATGGTAACATTCTTTTACCCCTGGTTTTTAATTTTTATATTTTCACTAAACATTTATAAATTAGTATATAATAGTCTATACTAATCTATATATCGAAAAAAGGCTAATAAATATTACTTTTTTTTGCAATAATTTTTTGTTTATGGTAAAATGATTTTTAAGATTTTTTAAATGAAATTATGAAATAATATTAAGAAGGAGAATTCTGATACATGAGTTCTACATACGAAACATTGGAAAACAACCAAGTAAAAATAACACTAGATATCACAGAAAAAGAATTTGACGAAGCAATTAACGCAGTGTACAACAAACAAAAGTTAAAAATAAATATACAAGGTTTTAGAAAGGGAAAAGCTCCAAGAAAAATAATAGAAATGCAGTATGGAGAAAATTATTTCTTTTTTGATGCTATTAATCACATATTGCCAAAAGTATATTCAAATGCATTGAAAGAGCAAAATCTAACTGTTGTATCTGACCCACAATTCGATGTAGAGCAGGTATCGAAAAAAGGAGCGAAAATTTTAGCTACCGTTTATGTAAAACCAACTGTAGAGCTATCAAAAGAAGATTATTTAGGACTGACATATACAAAACAAAAAGATATAGAAGTAACTCAAGAAGAAATAGATGAAGTAATAAACCAGCAAAGAGATTTAAATACAAGATTAATGCCAGTAGAACGTAACATAATGTACGGAGATGTTGCAACAATAGATTTTGAAGGATTTGTAGATGATCTACCCTTTGAAGGTGGTAAAGGAGCAGATTATAAACTTCCTATAGGTAGTGGAATGTTTATAGATGGTTTTGAAGACCAACTTGTAAACAAGTCTGCAGGCGAAAAAGTAGAAGTAAATGTAACTTTTCCAGAAGATTATGCTGTAGAAAATTTAAAAGGAAAACCAGCGAAATTTATAGTAGATATAAAAGAAGTTTTTGAAAAGGACTCTCCAGAACTAAACGATGAGTTTGCACAAGATGTTTCCGAATTTAACACCCTTTTGGAATACGAAACAAGTATAAAAGAGCAAATTACAAAAAGAAAGACTAAAGAAACCGAAATAGCTGTTTCAAACGAAATATTAGTAAATTTAACAGATAAAATAAAATTGGATATACCAGAAGTAATGATAGATGCAGAAGTAGATTTAATGTTTCAAAACCTAGAAAATAATATAAGACAGCAAGGTCAAACATTAGAATCCTACATGGCAATGACAGGTATTACACCAGAAATAATAAAAGCAGAGTATAGACATGACGCTGGCATATCTGTACGTGCTGGTATAATACTCGACAAAATATCCGAAATAGAAGGTTTTACAGCATCTGAAGAAGAGATACTTGAAGAACTAAAAATAATAGCAACATCTTTTGGAATGTCTGTAGAACAATACTCGCAATATGTAACCCCAGAAATGAAACAAAGTTTAGCAAATGATGTAAAACGTCAAAAAGCTAATAAAATGCTTATAAAAAATGCTATAGAAGTAGAACCAAAAGAAGAAATAAAAGAAACGGAAGAAAGCAAATAACAATTTAAAAAATAATATAAAAAAATAAAATATAAAAAACAAAATCGGAGGGTAATATTATGCCATTAGTACCATATGTTATAGAGCAAACTAGTCGTGGAGAGCGTTCTTACGACATTTATTCAAGACTTTTAAAAGACCGTATAATTTTTCTAAGCGAAGAAGTAAATGACCACACATCAAGTATAATTGTAGCACAGCTTTTATTTTTAGATGCAGAAGACCCAGAAAAAGATATAAATTTTTATATAAATAGTCCTGGTGGTTCTATTACAGCTGGATTAGCTATATATGATACAATGCAACATATAAAAGCAGATGTAAGTACAATATGTGTTGGTTTAGCAGCTAGTATGGGAGCTTTTCTTTTAGCTGGTGGTACAAAAGGTAAACGCTTTGCATTACCAAATTCTGAAATAATGATTCACCAACCTTTAGGTGGAGCAAGAGGTCAAGCAACAGACATAAAAATACAAGCAGAGCGTATAATAAAAGCAAAAAATGATTTGAACAGAATTCTTGCTGAAAATACTGGACAACCATTGGAAAAAATAGCACAAGATACAGAACGTGATAATTTTATGACATCTAATGAAGCTATGGAATACGGATTAATAGATTCAGTTGTAGAAAAAAGGAGTTAATTAATGGCATCAAAAAAAGATACAAAAGTTATTGTAACTTGTTCTTTTTGTGGTAAATCCCAAGCAAAAGTTAGAAAAATAATTGCAGGTCCATCCGATGTTTATATTTGTGATGAATGCGTAGAAGTATGTAATGAAATATTAGAAGAAGATTTGATAGAAGAAAATGGCGTTATTTCTAATGGTGTAGGATTTAATGTTCCAAAACCAGAGCAATTAAGAAAAAATTTAGATGAATATATAATAGAACAAGATAATGCAAAAAAGGCTTTAGCTGTAGCAGTATATAATCATTACAAAAGAATATCATCTATAGGTTTAAATGACCGTATAGAGGTACAAAAGAGTAATATTTTATTAATAGGACCTACTGGTGTTGGTAAAACTTACCTTGCTCAAACTATGGCAAAACTTTTAAATGTTCCTTTTGCGATAGCAGACGCAACATCTCTTACCGAAGCTGGATATGTAGGTGAAGATGTAGAAAATATACTATTAAGACTAATACAAGCAGCAAATTGGGATATAGAAAAAGCTCAAAATGGGATAATCTATATAGATGAAATAGATAAAATATCTAGAAAAAGTGATAACGCTTCTATAACAAGAGATGTAAGTGGTGAAGGTGTACAACAGGCATTACTTAAAATATTAGAAGGAACTATTGCATCTGTACCCCCACAAGGTGGTCGAAAACATCCACATCAAGAATTTTTGCAAATAGATACAACAAATATATTGTTTATTTGTGGTGGTGCATTTGTTGGCTTAGATAAAATTATAGAACAACGTTTGAACAAAAAATTAATTGGTTTTGGTGCAGAACCTACTACAAATAAGCCTAAAAATCTAACAACAAATCCTCTTCCAAATGATTTAACAAAGTTTGGTCTTATACAAGAGTTTATTGGACGATTACCAATTATTGTTACATTAGATAAGCTAAACGAAGATACACTTATTACTATTCTTACAAAACCAAAGAATGCTCTTATAAAGCAGTATCAATATCTTTTTGAAGTAGATAATGTTACACTAGAATTTACAGAAGATTCGCTTAAAGCAATCGCAGGAAAAGCTGTGGAGCGTGGTACTGGAGCAAGAGGATTGCGTTCTATCATAGAAGAATTTATGATAGATATAATGTATACTATACCTAGTAGGAACGATGTAGAAAAAGTAACTATAACAAAAGAAACTGTAATAGATAAAAAAGAACCAGAGATTGTATACAATCCAGATAGACCGCTTCTTGGTAAAAAAGAAAAAAGAAAAACAAAAGAGCAAACAAAGAATATAATAGCATAATATTTTACGAACAAAGTCATTTTTTAAAATCAAAAATGGCTTTGTTTGTATATAAAATTTTTTAAAAATTTTCTAAAAAGGAGTAAAAAAGTGAAATCTCATAACTATACAGTATTAATAGAAAAAGATGAAGATGGTGGCTATATTGCAACTGTTCCGGCAATAAAAAGTTGTTATACGCAAGCAGATACAATACCAGAACTGTTGGAATATATAAAAGAAGTTATTTTAATATGTTTAGAAGTAGAGCAAGAAGAAATAGTACAGAATGAATTTATAGGTGTACAGCAGGTAGAAGTATTTCATGAGTAAACTAAAAATTATAACAAGTTTTGAAATGTGTAAACTGTTAGAAAATATGAAATTTATAGAGATTAGACAAACAGGAAGTCATAGATTTTATAAAAATATAGATGGACGTACAACTGTTGTTCCTATTCATTCTAAAGATTTAAAACGTAGTCTTATACGTAAAATACTAAAAGATATAAATTTATCTATAGAAGACTATAATAAATTATAATAATGGTGAAAAATGCAAAAAAAATTAGACGCAATAACAGATATGAACATAGATTTTGCACAGTGGTATACAGATGTAGTAAAAAAATCAGAAATGGTAGATTATGCACCAATAAAAGGATGTGTTATATATAGGCCATATGGATTTAAAGTTTGGGAACTTATACAAAAAGAATTAGACAATATGTTTAAAAAAGTGGATATAGAAAATGTGTATATGCCTTTATTTATACCACAACATATGCTACAAAAAGAAAAAGACCATATAGAAGGTTTTGCACCAGAAGTTGCACTTGTAACAAGTGGTGGCGATGAAAATTTAGAAGAACCTCTATGTGTTAGACCTACATCAGAAGTTTTGTTTTGCCATCACTTTTCGAACATAATACAGTCTTATAGAGATTTACCAATAAAATATAACCAATGGTGCAGTGTAGTAAGATGGGAAAAAACAACAAGACCATTTCTACGTACAACAGAATTTTTGTGGCAAGAAGGACATACAGCACACGAAACAGAAATAGAGGCAGATGGTGTAGCAAAACAAATGCTAGATATATATACAACCCTTTTTAAAGATGTATTAGCAATACCAGTTGTAAGAGGTAGAAAAAGTGAAAAAGAAAAATTTGCAGGTGCAGTAACAACATATACAATAGAAAGTATAATGAAAGATGGTAAGGCATTACAATCTGCAACAAGCCATAACTTGGGAAATGGTTTTGGAAAAACGTTCGATATTACATTTACAGATAAAAATAACAATCTAAATTATGTTTATCAAAGTTCTTGGGGAGCAAGTACAAGAATGATAGGTGCTGTTATAATGGTACATGGAGATAACAATGGACTTGTATTACCTCCAAAAATTGCTCCAATACAAGTTGTAATAGTACCTATAAATCAAAATAAAGATGGTGTATTAGAAACAGCTACTAACATAGAAAATAGCCTTGAAAACTTTAGAACTAAAATAGACGTAAGAGATAAAACTCCTGGATTTAAATTTAGTGATTGGGAAATGAAAGGTGTCCCTATTAGAATAGAAATTGGTCCAAAAGATATAGCCGAAAATAAATGTGTACTTGTTACAAGGTACAGTGGAGAAAAACAAACAGTAAGTTTAGAAAACATAGCTAAAACAATAGAACAAAAATTAGAAGAAATAAACATATCCATGTACAATAATGCTAAAAAATCATTGAATGAGAAAACTCATATAGCTACAACAATGGACGAGTTTGAAAATATACTGAATAATGACCCGGGTTTTATAAAAGCAATGTGGTGTGAAAGTAAAGTTTGTGAAGAAAAAATAAAAGAAAAAACAGCAGCCTCTACAAGATGCTTGCCAGAAGAACAGGAGAAATTAAGCGATACTTGCATTTTCTGTGGAGATACGGCTAAAGTTATGGCTGTTTTTGCAAAATCTTATTAAAGGCGTTATTAAATATTAATTAATGGGATAAAAAAATGGTGTGATTTTATTTTTCAAAATATCACCATTTTTTTATTCTTATATTATACTTGAACTGTTTGTTTTTTTAAATCTATTTTACGACTAATTATTGCATTAAATTCTGAAGAAGATTCCTTTAATTCTTCATAAGAGCCTTGATTAACTATATTTCCATGATTTATAACAATAATTTTATTTGCCTTTTTTAATGTTGTTAATCTATGGTCTATAGACAATATTGTTGTATTATCAAATACTTCATTCATATTGTTTAAAACTGTTTCTTCGGTTTTTAAATCTAAAGATGACGTAGATTCATCTAATACAAGTAATTTGGGTTTTCTGAGCAAAGCTCTTGCTATAGCCAATCTTTGTTTTTCTCCACCAGATAGTGTACTTCCTCTTTCTTCTATAATAGTATCGTATTTATCTGGTAATTTTTCTATATAATTATGCAAATCCGAAATCTTTATTACTTCATTTATTTCATCTTGTGTAGCATTTAGATTTCCATATAATAAATTATTTATTATACTGTCTTTAAAAATATACGAGTCTTGCTGTATGTAACCGAATACACTTCTTAAATCATTTATATCATATTCTTTAATACCTACACCATTTATCAAAATAGAACCACTATCTACATCGTATAATCTAAAAAGAAGTTTTACTATAGTTGATTTTCCAGAACCTGTTTCACCTACAATTGTAATAAAATCACCTTGATTTATTGTTAAATTCAAGTTTTCAATTTTAAAATCGGATGTTTCTTGATAAAAAGATACATCTACAAATTCTATTTTTATTTCTTTTTCTTTGCTAAGTAGTTTTTTACCACTCTCTTCGGGTTCAAAAGACAAGTATTCTTGTATTCTATTAACGCTTGCTACACTAGAAGCAACAGACATAATACCACCAATAAACCCCATTACAGCTGGCACAAGAGTGGCTAAAAAATTAGAAAAAGCTATAATAGTTCCTATACTGGGTGTCCCATATGTCATATACCAAAAACCACCGAATAAATATATAACAACAATGTAAGGAATGATAATAGATTGACCCAGACTCTCCCCAATTATTTTTAGTTTACTGACCTTTATTGTAGAATCTGCTAATTCTTTAGATTTTTTATTTAATTTATCTTTAAAAATTCTATTGTTAGCAATAATTTTTACTAATTCTACAGAAGAAATAGTTTCTTGCAAAGTACTTGTTACTTCACTTTTTTTCATAGCTACAACTGCACTTATAGCACCAACTTTTCCCCACAAAAAATTACTACAAATGACAAAAACAGGTACTATAGCAATAGTAATTAGTGTTAAATTAAAATCTATATAAAATAACCAAGCTAAAACAAATATAATTCGTAGTAAATCACCTAGTATATATACTATTCTACTAGAAAAATTTTCTTGTACATTTTCTACATCGTTCATAATACGACTCATTACATCACCAATAGAATTTTTAATAAAAAATTTGTATGGTTGTTTAAGTATATGTAAATATACATCATTTCGCATTTTAAGTATAGATTTTTGAGATATATTTACAAAACATAGCCTAGATATAAAATTAAAAATTGAATATGATATAGTTATAATTAACATAATTATAATTAGAATTTTTACTATCGTAATTTTTTAGTGAATATTTATACTTATTGGAGAAAATTTAATATGTTATATTTTTAACATTTATTATTTAATTTTTACACTATATTTTTCATTTTGTCAATGGTTTTGGTTATTGTAATTTTTGCCTTTTTTATTCTTCTAAAAAACAACAAAAGTTTAAATCTTCTTCAGATAATATTATATTCCCCACATTGCATCCATCTCTATTATTAACTTCTTTGTTTCTGGTTTCGCACTAGTTATTACTATACTCGCTTTGAAATCTTTTTTTACTTCACTTAAAGTGATACATGACCCATATATTACACCTCAACACTTTCTTAATTATGTCTTAATTATTTTTTTGTTTGACAATTTTGTATAATTGTTATAAAATGTAGAAAAAGTCTATATTTTAATACGAAAAATAAATAAGAAAGAGTAATCAAATGGGATACATTGAAAAACTTATTGGAAAAGATAATCAAAATAAAATTAGGCAACTAGAAGAAAAAATAAAATATTTAGAAGAATACAAATCAAAAACCGAAGCAATTTACATACCCAAACTTGAAATGCTAGAGTATTCATTTAAAGAAATAGAAAATATAAATTCATCCAAAATACAAAAATTAGAAAATTGTATTTTTGAAATAGAGAAAAAAAATAATCAACTATTAAAAGAAGTCGAAAATTTGAAAAATATTATAAAAATGAACAAAATAAGAAGCGAAGCAAATAATGTAGCGAACCTACTAAAAACAGATGAAGACGAAATTTTAGAATCAGACAAAAATATATTTTTGCAAAATAAAAAAAATAAAAATATACAAAATGAATACGAATATTTTGTAAAAGAGCTAGACGAAACACAATTAAATACTTTAATTTTAATATTAAATGGCGAAATATCAAATATAGATGAAAATATTTTATACGATATAAACGAAAAATCGCACGATATTATAGGAGATGATATTATAAATATAGATGAAATATGTATTTATGAGGATTATATACTTGAAATAAAAAAAATAATTAGTATTTAAAAAATTATAAAATTACAAAAAGGTGAATTATCTTGAAAGAGGAATTAGAAGATTTAGAACAAAATAATATATTAGATGTCGAACACAAATTGCCAGCTATAGGTATGTCTAGAAAAATTCTTACATCTTTAAATGCTGGTGTTGTGCCAAAAGATGGTTTAAACCATTTAATGATTGGTAGAACCGAAGAGGTAAGGGCAATACTTGAAGATATAGTATCTATTAGAAGAGGAGATGCATCTTTTAAAGTAGTTGTAGGTAATTATGGAGCTGGTAAAAGTTTTTTGCTAAATGCTGTACGAAATCATCTACTTACAAATTACAACGATTTTGTAGTTATTTCTGCAGATTTATCTCCAAATAGACGTTTTATAGGCAGTCATGGAGAAGGTGCAAATACATACAGAGAATTAATTAAAAATATGTCTACAAAAAAAAGGAAAAATGGTGGAGCTTTAGAATATGTTATACAAAGATATATAGAAAGCAAAATAAAAGAAGAACATGAAAGTTTAAGCGATTTAGATATAAAAGCTAAAACAAAAAAACTTATAAGTAGTTCACTGTCCGAACTTGCATCAAACTATAACAATGGCTACGAGTTTAAAACTGTGATAGAACTATATTACGAAGCATATATAACAGAAAATCAGACATTAAAAGATAATGTGATAAAATGGCTAAGATGCGAATACGAAACAAAAACAGCAGCAAAACAAGATTTGCCGGGCATAGGCAGGATTATAACGGATAAAGATTGGTATGATTATATTAGAATTATTGCAGGCTTTGTAAAAGAAGCTGGATATCAAGGTTTGCTTCTTATTTTTGATGAAATAAAACAATTATCTGAAATAAGCATAGAGAAATCTAGACAATCTAATTATGAAATTATTCTTACAATGTACAATGATATACTACAAGGTCAAACAAAGCATTTGGGTATTTTAATGGGTGCAACACCAGAAGCAATGCAGAATGAAAAAAGAGGATTGTATAGCTACGAGGCATTAAAATCTAGATTATACAGAGGAAATTTTGTACAAGAGGGTATGGTAGACTTATTATCTCCAGTAATATATTTAAAACCCTTTGAAAAAGATGAAGTAGTTGTTTTACTAGAAAAAATATATTATATGCACGCACAAGTATACAAATACGATACTACAAACAATTTTACTAATCAAATACGTTTATTTTTAGACCATGAATATTCTAGGTCTTATGCACTAAAAAAAATAACCCCAAGAGAAATTATAACAGATTTTATTAATATTTTGAATTTATCTGCACAAAACAACTTTACAACGATAGAAGATATTTTAGATAATATAGAAAAAGGAAATACTAATTTTGAATACTCCAAAACACAAGACGATGAAAGAATAAGTAATGAAATAGATGAAGAATATGAAAAATTTGAACTATAGTACAAATATAGAAAATAGATTAGCACCTTTTATACAAGATTATATTTATGAGATGGGTTTTAAAGAACTTAGATATATTCAAAAAGAGTCATGTAATATTATTTTTAATACAAACAAAAATTTAATAATAGCTGCGGGTACAGCTTCTGGAAAAACAGAAGCTGTTTTTTTTCCTATTATTACAGAAATTTTTAATAATAAAAATAATAGCGTTGATGTAATGTATATCTCTCCCTTAAAAGCGTTAATAAACGACCAATTTGAAAGAATAGAAAAACTGCTATTAAAAGCAGATATAAAAGTAACAAAATGGCATGGCGAATCTAGTATTTCAAACAAAAACAAATTAAAAAAAATACCTACAGGAATATTGCAAATAACACCAGAATCTCTAGAAAATATGCTTTTAAAAAATGAAGAATTAGTTTTAAAGATGTTTAAAAATTTGAAATTTATAATAGTAGACGAAATGCATTATTTTATAGAAAATGATAGAGGTGTACAATTATCTTCTATATTATATAAAATCACAGATATAACAAAAAATACAGCTAGGCGTATAGGAATCTCTGCAACAATAGGTAATATAGAAGAGGCTAGAAATTGGATAAATGCTGAAACTACAAACGGATGTGAAGTTGTATTAGGAAATAATAACATAAAACAAACGGAAATAAAACTAAAATATAATAATAATCTAAATAAACATTACAAAGATATTTACCAAAGTTTAAAGGGTAGAAAAAGTATTATATTTTCAAATTCTAGAAATAGAGTTGAAGAAAATATAAAATTTTTAACAGAATTATCGAAAAAAAATAACAATAGCCAAATTTTCTATACCCACCACGGTAATATTTCAAAAGAGAATCGAGAGTATATAGAAAAAAAATCAAAAGAACCGCAGACACAGATATGTATAGGAGCAACTACTACTTTGGAACTTGGTATAGATTTGGGTGATTTAGATATTGTGGCACTCGATAACTATGCTTATTCTGTATCTAACCTAACACAACGATTAGGAAGAAGTGGTAGAAGAAGTGGAATATCAAAACTAAATATTTTTTTGTACAACGAAGAAAAAGAAGATAATAAAATATTAAACAACGAAGATATAGAAATACTTATATGCATATCACAAATAGAACTTTGCAAAAATGGTTTTAAAGAACCTATAAAGCAAGATATTTTTCCTTTTGGTATATTTTTTCATCAAATGTTATCATATATACATAGCAGAGGTAAATTTTCTTATAAATTATTAGCACAGAAAATGTTGTCAAAATATATATTTAGAAATATTTCAAAAGATGATTTTCGTATATTATTAAAACATCTAATAAATATAAAAATTGTTGAAAAAGTCGATATTGAATATATAAGGTTATCAGATATAGGAGAAAAAATAACGTCTAAATATGATTTTTTGTCTGTTTTTAATACTCCAAAAGAATATAAAGTAATATGTGAACATAGAACAATAGGTACTATATCTAAACAGGTAAAAGAAAAAGACGAAATTTTGTTATACGGAAAATCGTGGCAAGTTTCTTCTGTAAATTTAAAACAAAGAATAGTATATGTTAATCCTATAAAATCGAATGCAAAAACTAAATTTGCACCACAAAATTCTCTAGAAAATTTCGATATGGCTGTTATAAACGAAATAAAAAAAATTGTTACAAATAATTTTGATTACAATTATTTAGATAACCTAGCATATCAAAAATTTGTTTATATAAAAAAAATTGTAAATAAGTTTTTGAATAATTCAATATGTGAAGATTTTTATATTTCAAAAATAACACCTCTAGAATATAGATTTTTTCACTTTTTGGGAACAAAAGAATTGAATACACTTATTTTAGCATTAAAAATGAAAAAATATATAGTTGAGATAAATACAATTTTAGATATTAGTATTAAATTTATAGAAAATCAGAATATTTCAAAACTTCTTAGAGACCTACGAGAGATAAAAAAATATATAAATATTAGTGTTGAAAATTTAGAAGAAATAAATTCTAAAGGCAAATATGACAAATATATACCAAATGAGCTTTTAAAAAAACAGTATTTATATAACAATTTTGATGTAATTAGTATGTGTAAATATTTATAATATACTAATAAACAAGTTTTTAACATTAAATTTTTCTGGAGAATTATATCTTATCTATCCCTCCTAAATTTCATAGTTTTTGCGTTGTATAAAAAAATTCATATATGTATAATTATGTATTGTGAATAATAAAAACTTAATAGGAGAAAATATGTATTTAATACTAGCAATAAATCCCGGCTCTACATCTACTAAAATAGGACTTTTTGAAAATGATAATCCAATTTTTAAAAAAACAATAAGGCACACATTTGAAGAATTATTAAATTTCAAAGACATACCAAGTCAAAAAGATTTTAGACTAAATCTTGTAATAAATTCTATAGAAGAGCATGGATTTAAAATAGAAGATTTAAATGGAGTTGTAGGTATAGGTG
This sequence comes from Defluviitaleaceae bacterium, assembly GCA_009787355.1. Taxonomy (GTDB): domain Bacteria; phylum Bacillota; class Clostridia; order Lachnospirales; family UBA5962; genus WRGD01. The sequence goes on from WRGD01000131.1 coordinate 14,354, forward strand.
GTCTATTACCAACAATAGATACAGGTGGCTATATAGTAAATGATGATTTAAAAAATTGGCTAGAAAACGAAAAAGGAGGCTCACACGCATCAAATTTAGGAGCTCTTATAGCAGATTTAATAGCGAAAAAAGCAAATTGTAATTCCTACATATATGATGCTGTATCTGCCGGTGATATTCCAAAAATAGCAAAAATAACAGGTTTTAAAGAAATAGAACGAAAAAGCTTATCACATGTTTTAAATTCTCGAGCTATGTGTATAGAATATGCTAAAAAAACAGGAAAGAAATTTGAAGATTTAACAATAATAGTAGCACATATGGGTGGAGGTATATCTTTGTCTTTGTATGAAAAAGGTATATTAAAAGATTCTGTAGGAGACGATATAGGACCATTTTCTCCAGAACGAAGTGGGGGTATACCTCTAATGAAATTTGTAAATAAATTTTATGATTCCGGCATTCCAAAAGAAGAAATAAAAAAACTCATACGTGGAAAAGGTGGTCTCGTATCACATCTTGGCACAACAAACATCATAGAAATAGAAGAAAATATAAAAAATGATGATAAATACTCAGAGTTAGTGTTTTCTGCAATGTGCTATAATATTGCAAAATCAATTGGAGCACTATCTACAGTTACAAATGGAAATATAGATTCTATAATATTAACGGGAGGTATAGCAAACTCTAAATTTGTTACAAATTTTATTTCTGAAAAAGTAAAATTTATAGCTAATGTTGTAGTAATGTCGGGTGAACATGAACTTGAAGCACTTGCAAGAGGTTTATTTAGGATTATTAGTGGAAAAGAGAAAGCTAAAGAGTTAAAATTGTAGTAAAAATTTCAAAAAACAGTATAATCAATCAAAATTTTGATTGATTATACTATTACTTTGTAAAAGTTGATGAAACAACCGAATCTATTTTAGACACATTTTGAATTAATTAAAATTTTTTAGCCATACGAATAGCTTTTGCAATAGCATCTTCACGTATCTCATCTGCACGTTCACGTTCTTGTTGTTGACCATGTACCAAAAGAGTATGATAATCCGATATGCCAATAAGGTTCATTACTTCACGTACAATTGCAAGAGGTAAAACTATTTCTCCATCTTGTACTAATTTTCCACTTGCGTGTATGTGTATAGCTTTTTTATTTTTTACCAATCCCTCTGGTCCTTGTTCTGTATATTTAAAAGTTTTTTGAGGTACACAAAGTGCATCTAAATATGAGTGGAAACGTACAGGTACATTGCTATTCCATAGAGGTGTTACAAAAATATATTTGTCATGCTCTAAAAATTGGTTTAAAAGTGCATCTGAACCACTCAAATGACGCTGTTGACGTTCTGTAAGTTCGGGAAATCCTTTTCCTTTTGCAAGATCTCCCCAAGCTGCAAGCGTATCTCCATCTAATTCTGGTACATATGTGTCAAACAAATTTACTGTTGTAACTTTTATATCTTCATTTATCCTCTTTAATTCATTTATAAAAGCATCCCCAACTTTTACACCTATGCTATCGTTGTTTGGATTAGCTATAATATATAATACTTTTGACATTTTTTCTCCTTATAAGGTTGTGAATATGATATAATTTATAGTAATTATATCATATTAATTAAATTATTCATACCATTAAATGTATGACCATTTCTAATAGGATTATCAGGAAATTGATTTACTAATGATTATCCATTTTGCACTATTCTTTGTTGCGTAGCAGGTGCACCACCTTTACATCAAAATAAAAATACCTCCTCTTGCCATTGGCAAGAGGAGGTAAGTAGGTTAAATTAATTATAGGAGTAAAAATCTATAAATTGACTAAAGAATAGATTATATTATACACTTTATCTAGAAAAATTGCAACTAGTAAATAATGTTATTTATGATTGTAGTAACTGTATATTTTGAAAAACATCTCATATAACTCCAAAATAAAAATACCTTTCCTTATCCTGTTCCTCTATTCTCTCTTTTAAAGATTTTGCTAATTTCTCATTTCTAGGTATTACTATATTTTTCAAAGCATTTACTCTTACCCTAGTTTTTCTAAAAGCAGTACCAAGTTTTTTTATAGAATCTTCTAACATAGCAAGTAATATAAGTAACTCTTTCAAATCTTCCATATTTGATACAGTTTTATATAAATTCTCGTGGTTGTAAAGACCTTTTATTACCGTATCTTGTTTTTGCCATTTTACAATATTTACTTCTATACCCATTATACTTGTTTTTAACATTTCAAAGCTATTATCTACCTCTATATCTTTTGTCAAAGTTTTTATATTATTAAGACCCATATTAATACTTGATAAAACAAAATCTTCACTAATAGTCTTTAATAAATCATTTATAGATTCTTTTGTTTTTAATCTTCTATCTTTCAAATCATCTATCTCTTTTTTTAATATAAATGCTTTTTTATCTAATAGCTCATAACCTTGTATACTCAATTTTAATACTTTATTTGTCTGTATAAGTTTTTCTTTACTCATCTTCTATTATCCTCAAAAGCTCTTTTGCTATAGATATTGTAGAATATATACTTCTATTTTCTGTATAATCTTGTTTTAATAGAACATTTTCAAATTCCATGCCAAATTTTATATATAGCTTATCTTCGTTTGATAATTCATCTTCTCCTATTATTTGTGCTAAATCTCTTGCATATCCTACTTTTGAATAAGCCTCGAAAATTTTTTTTGCTATAACAGGATGTTCTTTCGTTGTTTTTCCACTACCTATAGCATCTTTCATAAGCCTTGATAAAGATGGCAAAATACTAATATGGGGATATTTAAAATTATTTGACAAAACAATTTGCCCTTCTGTTATAAAACCAGTCAAATCTGCTATTGGATGAGTAATATCCCCTGCTGGCATCGTAAGTATTGGTATTAATGTAAGGCTACCTCTTTTTCCTTTTATTATTCCTGCACGCTCATATATACTACTTAAATCCGAATACATATAACTCGGATAGCCTTTTCTACCCGGTATTTCTCCTCTAGTTGCTGAAAGTTCCCTCATTGCCTCACAATAAGATGTCATATCAGTCATTATTACAATTACATTTTTACCTAAATCAAAAGCTAGGTATTCGGCAGCTGTAAGTGCTACTCTAGGTATTAAAAGCCTTTCTGAAACTGGGCTAAGTGCCAAATTCAAAAATGTTACAATATTGGTATTTCCTATTTCCATAAAAGAATTTTTAAAAAAATTATATGTATCAAATTTTAAGCCAATACCTGCAAAAACAATATAATTATCTTCATCTATAGGATATTTATCATTTTCTAAAACAGAAGTAGATTCATAAAATTCATTATTTTCATATATTTTTGACTGTGAAACTATTTGTATAGCTAGTTTATCATGAAAAATACCCTCTACAGAAAATATAGGTAGCTTTTGACCACGTACAAGTGTTATAAGTAAATCTATAGAAGAAATACCTGTTTGTACAAAACCTTTAGGATAATCTCTAAATATAGGGTTTATTGCTGGAGTATTTATATTCTTTCTTACCCCTCCATATATTTCACCTAGTCCATCTATTGGTCTTCCCAATCCATCAAATACCCTACCTACTATGTCTGGGCTTAAATTTAACAAAAAAGGCTCTTTTGTAAGCCTTACTCTTATATTATTTAAAGAAAATCCAAAAGTACCTTCAAAAACCTGGATATAAACTAAATCATTATCTATAGCTATAACTTGTCCATTTTTTATTATACCATCTTGCTCTATTATTACTTTTTCACCAAAAAAAGATTCTTCTGATTTTATTTGTATAATATTTCCTTTTATTTCTTCTGCACTTGTGTATATTATTGCCATACTTGTTCATACTCCTGTGCTAGTTTATTGTAAAAAGAATCTATGTCATTAAAATAGTAATTCAAATCTATAGAATATGTATAATCACTTTCTTTCATATTCATTATTTTGGTAAAAATACCTTGTTTTTTCATAATACTTACGGGAATATACATATCTACTAAACTACTTGCTCTTTCATAAAGATACAAAATTATTTGTACAAATTTATTTTGTATTTCTAAAGATGTATACGAATCTTTTTTGCTTAAAGCATTTTGACTTAAAAATCCCTTTTTTATTATTTCACCAATAATTAAAACTAACTTTTGACTATCATGTAGTACATCTTCACCTATCAATTTTACTATATCTTCTAATTTTTTTTGTGATATAAGTATATTTATCAATTTTTCACGATTTTTTAAAAAATCACTAGAAGAATTTTTTATATACCATTCATTAAAATCTTCTACATATTCGCTATAACTATTTAAATAGTTAATAGCTGGAAAATGTCTACTATACGCTAAAGCTCTATCTAATTCCCAAAAACATCTTACATATCTTTTGGTATTAAGTGTAACAGTATCATTCATATCTCCTCCTTGTGGAGAAACTGTACCCATAATAGTAATAGAGCCATAGCTACCATTTAGGTTTTTGAAAAAACCTGCACGTTCATAAAAATTAGCTAACCTAGCTGATAAATAAGCAGGATATCCCTCCTCGGCTGGCATTTCTCTAAGCCTTCCACTTAATTCTCTAAGCCCTTCTGCAAATCTAGATGTTGAATCAGCTATTAAAACAACATTATAGCCCATATCTCTATAATATTCTGCTATTGTAACACCTGTATATATACTTGCTTCTCTAGAACTTACTGGCATATTGGATGTGTTTGCAATTATTATTGTTTTTTCCATTAAACTATTATTTGTTTTTGGATCTTTTAATTTTTCAAAATCATCCAATATTCCTTTTATTTCATTTCCACGTTCCCCACAACCAATATATATTAAAATATCGGCATGGGCATATTTCGCTATTTGATGCATCGTCATTGTTTTACCAGTTCCAAAGCCTCCCGGTATAGCTGCTGTTCCACCAAGTGCAATAGGAAAAAGGCTATCTATTACTCTTTGACCTGTTATTAAAGGTATTTTTAACTCTTCTTTGTTTTTTGTAGGTCTGGGTATTTTTACAGGCCATGTAATTTGTAACTTTATTTCTCTAATACTTTTTTTTGTTTCTAATAATAATAAAGTATCTGATTTATCGTACTCTTCTTGAAAATTTATAGAAGATACTTTCCCCGAAAAAGGACTCATTATATAATGTTTTATAAGAGATGTTTCAGAAATAACAGCAACAGTTGTATTTTCTAATATTTCATCTCCTTCTTTTACTAATATATCTAATTTCCACTTATTAGTTATATCTTTAAAAATTCCAACATCCAAAAACTCTCCTCTATATTTCAAATTTCTACCCATACCATCAAAAACACCGCCCATAAGTCCAGGACCTAAAGTTAGAGACAACGGGCTACCTGTCCCAAAAATCTCATCTCCTTCTTTTAAACCTGTTGTATCTTCGAAAACTTGTATAATTATATATTTAGATATTTCTACTACCTCTCCCAATAATTTTTTTTCTCCTATATGAACCATTTCTCCCATAATAGAAAATCCTACGGCTTTTACAACAGTCCCATTTATTCCTTTTACTGTAGCTGTTTTTTTCATTTGTAGTTCCCCAGTCTAAAGCAAAATTTTCAAAGCACCTAAAAATGAATTATCAAAAATTTTATTATTCAATATAACCATATACCCACCAATAAAATCACCTGTATAGCTTATCAATTTAAAATTTTCATCCAACTTTGTTTTATGCTTTATATCGCTTTTTGTAAGTATTATTTCAAAGTCTTTGTATGGGCTATTTTCTATAGATTTTATTAAATAATTTACATAATCCTTGTTATTTACAAAAGCCTCCAATTTCTTTTTTACTTCTTCAAAAATATTTTGATTGCTCAATTTATCTCTTCGTAAATTTTGGTTATGCTCATACAAAATTTTATTTTTTTCTGATAATAATAATTTTATTTTTTTATCTAAATCTTTGTTTAATTCATCCTCTAGTTCTCTTGTTTTTTCCAACACCTCTTTTTTTATCTGAATATTAATATCGTTAAAAGTTTGCTTTCTTAAATTAATAGCTTTATTTACAACATATTTTTCAAACTCTTCAATTTTTTCTTCATTTGTCATAAATTTAAAATTTTATTCCCTCCACAAAAGTAATAATAGGAGTATCTATATTTATATCTATACTATCAAAAAAAATGTCTTCTAATATCAAAATAGCAATTTCTTTGTTATTTATAGCTTTTTCATATTCCTCTTTCAACTCCTTTTCATTACTTACAACTACAGCTTCTATACCAGATAGCCCAAAAAGTATTTTTGTATGTAAATCCCTGCATATAAGAAACATTTTCATATTAAATTTGTGCAAGTATAGTAAAAGCAATTAAAAGACCGTATACTGCAATACCCTCTGCAAGACCAACAAAAATAAGTGCCTTGCTCCACAATTTTTCGTTTTCACTAATTGCCCCAAGACCTGCAGATGCTGCTTGTCCCGTCGCAATACCTGTACCTATTGTACACATACCTGTAACAAGTGCTGCAGCTAAAAATGCCATGCCACGCTCTGTGGTTACTCCATTTACAGTATTTGCATTCACTTGTACTGCCATAAAAAAAGATGTGTATATCAAAACTCCAAAAAAACTCAAAATATTTATAAATAATATTTTTTTAATATGCGATTTTTTTATGTTTTTACTAAATTTATAAATAAAAAATGGAGCAAAAATTATAAATGGTACAAGTGCCAAAATAATTATCAAAATTAAACCTCCTTTTAAAAAATTCTTATCTCATGTTTTTTTCCTACAGCAATATCTCTTACAGAAATAAATTCTTTTCCACCACCTCTATAAAAACGACTAAAAACTTCATAATAATTTAATCTAATTGCCTGTATATGAGAAATCATAATCTCAAGAGACATTACAAAAATATTACCAAGCCCAATAAACAAAATACTGCTAAGTAAACCAAAATTTCTAGTAAGCATAAAAACAGCACCCATCATTGCACTATGGCTAAGTATTATTGCTCCTATTCTAATAAAAGAAAATGTATTAGTAATATAAGCAAGCAAATATTCAAAAGTTTCTATTACGATACCAAAAATGTTTTTTGGTTCTTTTTTTATTTCTAATATTATTTGTGCAAAAAAAGGAAAAGTGATAATAATAGTAAAAATATTTATTGAGAACAAATAAATCATTACTAAACCAATGTAGAACAAAAGTCCAACTAAAGAATTTGGTCCCTCCCATATCCTTGCATAATCTTTTTGTTTGATTCCAACAAAAACATTTACTAAAATACTTAATATTATTATAAAAACTCCAAAAAAAACAGAAAAAAGAATGATATTACTTATATTTGTAGCAGGTATAATAAGAAATGCAGGTATAATATGCTCAAAACCAAATATACTACCATACATAAAACCAAAAAACATACTAGAAATGCCAATTGTAATACCTATATTTCGAACAGGTGGCTTTAGTACAATCGAAGATATTATTATAAATGCCCCTTGACCAACATCTCCAAACATAAGCCCAAAAAAAATAGGATATAAGACAGCTATAATAAAACTTGCATCTATTTCGTTGTACAAAGGATGCGAATATGATTTTACAAAAAATTCAAATGGTTTTACAAAAAAATTATTTTTAAGTTTAACTGGTATATTTTTTATATTATTTTTGGCATTTTCATCTGTAATATCTTTTCTCCAAAATAATATTTCTCTTATGTTTTCCGTTTTTCTATCTAAATCAACTGCCTGCTCTACACTCATATAACCTTTATACAATATAAAATTTTCTGATATGTTTTCACACATATTTTCTAAAATTTTTTTTATATAAAAAAAATTAATTGTATTGTACGCTTCTGCTACACTTTGATTTGTTAGGTATATACTAGATATTTTATTTTCCCAAGATTCATTTTCTAGATTTTCTAAATCTCTTTTTAAAATTTTTAATATGCTAGATATACTTTTATAAAATAAATTATCGTCCAAGTATTCGTTCAAATCTTGCTCTACAAAATTATATTTTTTTAAAAGTATTTCTATATTTTGAGAATCTAAATTTGTAAAAAAGCAAAGAAAATAAACATTGCTACCTATTTCACTCTCATAAAAAAAACAGCCCTCTCTTCTCAAATTTTCTTTTATTTGACCATATGTAATAACTGGAATATATCCAAATTTATATTTAATAAAAGAAAGACTACTTAACATAGCAATGGATACATTTATATTACTATAATTTTCAAATATTTTTATTGCTTCTTTTAACTTAATTATTTCATCTTTGTTTACACTCTGTAGCTTATCCGATATGTATACAGCTTTTTCTATATCTATAATATTTGTAGGATTTCTTAGAAAAGACGGAAAGTCTCTAAAAAATTCCATATGTGCACTATAAATATTAGTTTTATCTAAAACATAATCTACATGAATATCATATTCTAGAAAATAATTAATAATCTTATCTCTATTATCTTTATGGCTAACTATATTTATAAAAGACATTTTTTCTATCATATGCGTACAACCTACAAATTTATCAAAAAACTTACATCTCTTTTATGTTTTATTCCTTCTGTAACGATTAATAAATTTTTTATTTCTAATTCTTTCAAAAAAATATAATAAAAAAAATATGCCTCTTCTAATTCTATAGAATTACTAAGATTAAAATTAATACCATGCCTAAGCAATTTTTTCATGTAATTTATATAATCTTTCTGTGCCTTGTTTTCATTAAATTTATAGCTTTTATCTCTATATTTTGGTATTAAATATTCATTTGTATTTACTGTATATTTTTTTACAACTTGTAGTATACGATTGTTTAAAAATGATATTTCACTATTTATTATATTTTTGAAATGTTTATTATAAAAAAAATCGCTACATCTCTTATAATAATATAAGTCTAGATAAAAAATATAATCTGAGCTTTTCACAAACTTCAAAACTTCAAAAAACTCAGTACCATTTAGAGCTTGTAAAAAATCATCTTTATTTTTAGATTTACTTATTTTTTTTGTATCAATCCCTATGTCTATAGCATCAAAATCGTAATTTTCATCTAGCGTACTATATAATATTTTAATAATCAAAATTTGCATTTTTATTTTGTAAATTTTAATTATCTTACTTTTTTTTAAGATACTATCTAATTTTTTGAAATCGTTCAAAAGGCTAATATACAAATCATTTTGTAAATTTGTTGTTAGGTATTCATAATCTTTTAAATATTTGTACGACGAAAAATTTTTGATAATTGAAAAATCACCTATATTTAAAAGATTTTTATAATCGTCATATTTTAATAATTTTCCTTTTAATCCCTTAATCTTTGTAATAACCAATAAAAATCTCCAAAATTATATCTGTAAGCATTTTTTTAAAACATCAGAATATATTTTTAATACCTTAGTATCAAGATTTTTGTTACTTTCAATACTCGGTTTTTTTAAATGAATATTCGTAAACTCTTCCATTTCTCTTACAGTTTCTGTACCTATTTTTTTTTTCAAATCTTCAAATTTTATTCGGTATTCTCTGTCTAGTTCTATTTTCTTTTCTTTTATTTGCTCCTCTACAATTGCAGTTTTTTTATTCTTATCGTCTTCTATTTTTTTTAATATTATTTTTGCATTTTCTTCTATTTCGAATATTTTTGAAAATACATCCACGACAAACCTCTATCCAAAATTTTATTCAAATCTTTTGTATTACATATTGGATATTATAATTTTATTTATACAACTTTTCAATAAAAAAGTTTGGACAAATTTATACAAGTTCTAATCCTTTTCAACTTTTATTTTTTATAAAATTGACATAAAATAAAATATTATATAAAATATAAGGGTATTACATAGAATGATAGTACAATTTTCTAAGGAGAATAATATGAAAATTTTAGAAAAATTAAAAGAACTAGGAATAGAAATAAAAAACCCATCCGCACCACTAGCAAAATATGTGCTTACAAAACAAACAGGAAATTTATTATATATTTCTGGTCAACTACCAATAAAAGATGGCGAGCTTTTGTATTCTGGTAAGCTTGGCTATAAATTAGAAATAGAACAAGGAAAAGAAGCAGCAAAGCTATGTGCTATTAATACACTATGTGCTATACAAAGTCATACAGATTTAGAAAATATAAAATCGTTTGTAAAACTACAAGTTTTTGTAAACGCTACAACTGATTTTATAGATGCTCCTGCTGTTGCCGATGGTGCCTCATCTTTGTTTGTAGATATCTTTGGAGATATAGGAAAACACACAAGAAGTGCAATATGTGTAGCACAATTACCAAAAAATGCAGCTGTAGAAATTGATTTAATTGTAGAGTTGAAATAGTAAAAACTTAGAATTTTATCCTAAAAAAACAAGGTTTTAAACACAAAAAATATATGGAAAAATCCATATATTTTTTGTGTTTAAAAATAATATTTCGTGATAAATTATCCAAGCAGCTGTAAAACAGACTGAGGAGCCATATTAGCTTGAGCAAGCATAGACATCCCAGCTTGTTGCAACACATTCGCCTGAGTAAGTGCCATCATCTCTCTTGCCATATCTGTATCTCTAATACGAGAATTGCTCGATGACAAGTTTTCAGAAGATACCCGCAAATTGTTAATAGTATGCTCTAACCTGTTCTGTACAGCACCAAGTTCTGCACGTTGTGTAGAAATTGTGTTAACAGCATTGTCTAACATATTTAAACTAGCTGATAAATCTCTACCACCACCAGGTACAGAATTTTCATGTAATAATGCAAACTCAAATTGATGTGCAAAAGAACGAAGTCCAAGACCAGACAAATCCATAGTATTTATACGAACATCTGTACGCTGTCCACTGTTTGCTCCAGATTGTATCTGTAACCCAAGTGCAGGGCTGAAAGCATTTTCCATAGCACCTAATACGATAGATATATTTACCATACCAGAACCACGAGGGCTTCCTAATAAACTTAAATTTGCACCAGGCATTAAAGTCGCAATCCCGTTCAACAATTCTTGGTTTGAAGGATTATAAGGAATCACAGCGTTCACATCCTGAACAACAATTGTGTTACTTCCAACGGAACCTATTATCTTATCCAAAACATCTCTACCAGCTTGAGTAATTACACCATTACCACCAATAGTAAATGTACCATAATTAGGAAAAAAATTGCCTTGATGTACTTCTACAATTATACTCCCCCCAAGACTATTAGTTACTCCACCATCAAACCGAAACATAGAATCTAAAAGTCCAGCAGAACGATTAACTCCATGACCTACAGCATCGGTATCTGTACTACCAGAAAATTCGTTAATAGGATTATTACCGATGAAAGACAAGTTTATATTATTAGCTTGTAAGTTACTAGCTGTATTATCAGCAGCACTACTATTATTAACAAGAGAAGTAATATCAGATATAAGATTTTTATTTGTACGGCTTATTGCATTTACATCGTTCATGCTTCTATCATAGCCACCCGGAGGGGCAGGGTCATTAAGACTTAAACTACCTGAACCAGTAATAAAAAGCCCCCCTGTAAGCAAATTATCACTAGGATTATTTGCACTACCCGGTGCTAAAGGGAAAGTTGGAGAAGGAGAAATGCCAGCTCCAAAAGTAGTCCTAAAATTAATACCGCTCAAATTTTGATTAAATCTATCCGCTACTGTATTAGCTGTTATTAAATTGTCAAGTCTAGATACAACTACAGCAAAATCTGAAGCAACACCGCCACTGCTTCCAAGTCTTGCAATATCACGTGTAACATCCCTTATATCTGTTGCAAAAGAATGTATTGCTCTTGCTGCTGCAAGATTTACTTGTGCTCTATCAAATGTTTCATTGTCAGAATTTCTTGCTGCTTCTAATTCTGCTTCTGCTGTAAATAAATTTGTTGTTGCTCTATCATACAAATCTCTAGCATCTGCGTATTCTCCCAAAACTCTGTCTAAATTATCTCTTATTCGATTATAATGTTTTTGTACTGCATTTATATTATTTACACCTTCTTGTGTACGATTAGCTCCACCTAATAATCTCATAGTATTAAACTCTGTTGTATGAGTTATCTGATTTATTTCACTCATCAATTGGTTTACCTCTAGATGAATATTGGCACGGTCATTATCTGTATAAATATCATTTGCTGCTTGGTTTGTAAGTTCTCTTGTACGCTCTAGTATACGATGTATTTCTTCCATCGCACCTTCTGCTGTTTGTACTAGAGATATACCATCGTGGCTATTTCTTGCTGCTTGGTCTAAACCTCTTATTTGGTTTCGCATTTTTTCGGATAATGCTAGACCAGCTGCATCGTCTGCTGCACGGTTGATACGCATACCAGAAGCTAGACGCTCACTACTTCTATTTAATCTTCTTCCTACTGAAAGTATAGACCTATGACTGTTTATTGCAGATACATTTGTATTTACTATTGTATTTGACATTTTTTCGCCTCCTTGACTACAGAATCATAAATAAAATCCTTAAATTTTTATTTTGTTAATTACTTGTTAGATACAAATATTTATTGTTCTTTGCTTTTGAAACTTATTGTTATAAATCTCTCTTATTCCTAAGTAATAATTTTATATATGTACCTAACATACTTATTATATCATGACCACCCCTCTAACACCAAATAATTTTTTTCAATTTTTTTGGAAGAAAATTTTAGTCTTGAAATCGAGTAGGAGGCTATCCAATAATTGAATAGCCGACCTCTCACACCACCGTACGTACGGTTCCGTATACGGCGGTTCTTTAGTTTACTAGATAG
>WRGD01000132.1 GCA_009787355.1 Defluviitaleaceae bacterium
CTATCTAGTAAACTAAAGAACCGCCGTATACGGAACCGTACGTACGGTGGTGTGAGAGGTCGGCTATCCAACTAATGGATAGCCTCCTACTCGATTACCGCTAAAATTTGGATTTTATACTTGTATATCCATATTATTTATATTTGATTGCACTAAGCCTAATTCACGCATTAGAGTAGACTGCAATGTCTGAGAAAAATTAATTCCTTTTTCAAGAGCAGCGGCGTTTAACCAAGCAGGCAAGGTAACAGTTCTATTTACAGAGCGATTTTCATTTGCAAGACGTATAGTCGGCATATAAACATCGACTAAAATAGCTTGTTCATTTTCATCTAGTTTGACATCTTTTAAATTTGTGGCAGGAGGTATTTCATCGCTGTCTTTTTCTAAGCACCATAAATGACTACCTAAAGCCTCTTTTGCCATTTGTAACGCTTCTTCTTCAGTTTTAACGCAGGTCGTACAGCCCGGTAAATCAGGAAAGGTTACTGCAATGTCGTAACCATCCTCATAGGTAAGTACAGCAGGATATAAATAGTTGTTTTTCAATTTCATGCTTAACTCCTTTAATGTAGACCTATCTAAAATGATAGACCTGATTGTTGTCCTATAACTTTTAATATTTTAGGCGGTAAGTCTTTACGAGGATGAGGGACTGTTATTTTTCCTTTTTTAGTTAAATGTTTGAAGTGGTGATGACTTCCTTCTACGCTAAATAAAAACCAACCGTCATCTCATAATAGTTTAATAACCTCTCTAGATGAGTAACTTTTCAATACTTTACCTCCTAACGAGAACATTATAACACATACAATAGTATTTGTCAATAGGAATTACAAATATATTTATATTTGTTTTAGCACATAACACCAGAAAGTAGGTGAGATTTTGGCAAGAGATAATTTCGGTTTTAAAAAATGATAATGCGTATATTTTATAGTTAACAAGCATTTATACAAGATCTAGGTGAATCACATGGACTGTTATACGATATAACCGTATTGCCCATACCACTTATATTGAAAATTCAGATTAGTATGTGTTTTTGAAATAATTTTATTGACATAAATAAATATAATATGATAAAATTAAATTGTCTAATTATAGTATAGTTAGACAAAAATCAAAAAAATATTTTTTTAAGGGGGTAAAAAAAAATTATGCTAGTTATATTAACGGTAATTAAACCTTTGGGGTGGGGAAATGGAATTGGTGTCGTACCGTCAGAAAAATTTTAAGAAAAGGAGAGCTATAATATATGAGATTTTCCGAAATTCCTTATGTTCACTTAGAGTATAAAGAAGTGAGTGAAAAATTAAGTTCTTTAATTGATAACTTTAAAAACTCAACTAATGTTAATGAGGTTATTGATAATTATAATAGAGTATATAAATATGTTGATTATATAAAAACTATGTTTGCCTTGTCATACATAAGAAATTCTTTAGATACAACAGATGAATACTATGAAAAAGAACTTGCACATGGATATAAAATACAACCTAAACTTGAATCTATGTTTCAAGAAATGATTAAATCTACTTTAGAAAGCCCTTTCAGAAAAGAATTAGAAGAAAAATGGGGTAGCTTGTTATTTATTAATGAAGAGATAGAATTAAAAACATTATCTCCCAAAGTAATAGAAGAATTACAAGAAGAAAATAAACTTGTTTTAGAGTATAGTAAACTAACGGCAAGTGCTAAGATTGAATTTGATGGTAAAACGTTAAATCTTTCACAAATAAGTGCTTATCTTGAAAACAAAAACCGTAATATACGTAAAAATGCCTTAACTGCTATGGCTAATTGGTATATTGAAAATAAAGAAAAATTAGACAGAATTTTTAATGAGTTAGTAAAGTTAAGAACTACTATAGCTAAAAAATTAGGCTATGAAAACTTTGTGGAACTTGGTTATTATCGTAACAAAAGAAACTGTTACGATAGCAAAATGGTTGCAGAATTTCGTAAAGGAGTTTTGGAACATATCGTACCAGTCGTAACTAAGTTCAAAGAAATGCAAGCAAAAAGAATCGGTGTAGGTAATATCAAAATATATGATACTTCATTTAAATATTTAGATGGCAATCCGAAACCGATTGGCACGGAAAAAGAAATGTTAAATCATGCTAAAGATATGTATGAAAAATTAGACCCTTTAACGGGTAAATTCTTTAACATGATGTTAGACAATGAATTAATAGATGTAACAACAAGGCATGGAAAAAGGGTTGGTGGCTATTGTTATACTCTTACACATTATAAAATGCCATTTATTTTTGCTAATCTCAATGGTACTGCTGCAGATGTTGATGTCCTTACTCATGAAGCTGGTCATGCTTTTGCAAGTTTTATGTCAAAAGATATTGTACCCACAGTTTTGCAAAACTATACTTTCGACATAGCAGAAATCCATTCAATGGCTATGGAGTTTCTAACTTGGGACTACATGGACGGATTTTTTGGTAAAGATACCGAAAAGTATTACGAAATGCATCTTGAATCTGCTTTAGCATTCTTGCCACAGGGTGTAATGGTGGATGAATTCCAGCACGGGATTTATGAAAATCCAACTATGAGTATAGAAGAAAGAAACAGTTATTGGTTGGAGTTAGAAGGAAAATATAAACCATGGGTAGACCTAGACAACTTCTCTTTCTATAGTGAAGGTAGGGCATGGCAAACACAAATGCATATATATAGGATACCATTCTATTATATAGATTATTGCCTAGCTCAAGTAGTAGCACTTTATTTTTGGTCGGAAAAACAAGAAGACCATAATAAAGCATGGGAAAGATACAAGAAGTTAGTAAGTTTCTCTGGTACCAAGACTTTCTTGGAGCTTTTAGAAGAAGTAGGATTGCCAAATCCTTTTATACCCGAGAATTTAAAGATAATTGCTGACTCTGTTACGAAATGGTTGGAAAAATAATATTAATTCAATTTTATAGAAATACTCATTAAAAAACACTCAAAAAATTTATTTAATTATATTTTCTGGGTGTTTTTTTCAATATTGATTCATGACCCTTTGGATATTTTAATTTGCATAATTTTAAAAAATATGATAAAATATTGAGTACGTGAACAATTAAAAAGTGATGAAATATAAGAAATTATCGATACTTAACTATTTCGAGTCAAAGTTCACTAACCCTTGCTCATTTTATAATTTTAAAATTATAAAATACAAAAATGGGCCATAGACCATAAGGAGGTACTAATGAATAGCTACGAACTAACAGTTGTTTTTAAACCAAATTTAGAAGAAGAAGTTTTAAAAACAGAACAAGACCAAATAATGGAGCTGTTAAATAGATTTGAAGCAACAATCGAAAAAGTTGACGATTGGGGCAGAAGAAAGCTTGCTTACGAAATCGAAAAAATAAATGAAGGTATATATCGTTTTATTACTTTTACTGCAAATGCTACAGTTGTAGCAGAAATAGAAAATAGAATGCGTATACGTGAAAATCTTTTACGTTACTTAATTATAAAAAACGAAGTTCAAAAATAATTAAAAAATTGAAAAATTTATATTTAATACTAATGATAAACTAGTCTAATCAATATAGGTGGATATTATGAATAAAGCTATTTTAATGGGTCGTTTAACAAGAGACCCAGAAGTTAGATGGTCGCAGGCTTCTGAGCCTATGGCTGTTTGTAGGTATACTTTAGCCGTTGACAGGCAATTTAAACGTGAAGGTAGCCAAAGTACAGATTTCATTAATTGTGTTGTTTTTGGTAAAGGTGGAGAATTTGCTGAAAAGTGGTTCAAAAAAGGTATGATGGTTGCTGTAGAAGGTTCTATACGTGTTGATTCTTGGGATGACAAAGAAACCGGACAAAAAAGATATTCTACAGAGGTTGTTGTAGATAGACAATATTTTGCCGAAAGTAAACAATCTTTTGAATCTAGACAAGGTAAAAGCGATGATTCAGCTTGGAATAATCCTAGTTATGGCAGTTTTCAAAATTCCACAAAAAGTCCAAGCAAAAACAATAGCTATATGGAAGAAAACAACAGTTTTTCGCATATGGGTGAACCTATGGATGATGATGACGAAGATTTACCATTTTAAGGAGATATCATGATAAAAAAACAAAGAGGTCGTAGAAAAAAACGTGTTTGCAATTTTTGTTTTGAAAAAACAGATTTTATAGATTACAAAGATGTTCCAAAACTCAAGAAATTTATTTCTGAAAGAGGTAAAATTTTACCAAGAAGAATGACAGGTACTTGTGCAAAGCACCAACGTACTCTTACATCTTCTATAAAAAGAGCAAGACATATTGCATTAATTCCATATACTCAAGATTAATAAAAAAAGTACAAGCAAAGCTGCTTGTACTTTTTTAGGTTTAATACCAACACCATATATTTGTTTCAATATACGGTGTTGTTTTTTGACAATTTGTAATAAATTTATCATTTATCGTCTCATATATTTAATTTTTACAAATTTTAAATTCATCTGACATTTCTTTTAAAATTATTATTTGTCCTTGAAGTTCTTCGATAGATGTTGCTGTATTTTCTATATTTGCATAATCTTCTTGTATAGAGTCATTTATTATTTTTATATTATCATGAATTTTACTAGTCTCTTCTGATTGTTCATTTATAACTTGGTTTATTTTATGTCTTATTTTTATTATTTTGTTCATAGATTCTTGTACTTCATCTAAAGATTTTTTTGTTTCATATGTTTGAATATCTGTTGATTTTATAGATTTTATACAATTTTGTATAATTTTAGCTGCATCTTGTGAAGCTTGTGAAGCATGTATAGATAAATTTCGTACTTCTTGAGCTACAACAGAAAATCCACGTCCCTGCTCTCCTGCTCTTGATGCTTCTACTGAAGCATTTAAAGATAATAGATTTGTTTGAAAAGATATTTCTTCTATTAAATTTACAATAGTTTGTATTTCTAGAGAAAAATCTTCTACTTCTTTCATTTGGGATACAAGTTTTTTCATATTATTTATACTTTGGTCTAGTTTTTTTCCAACATCGTTGTTTAGTGTAGCTACATTTGAAGAATACTCTACTGTAGTTTTTGTTTTTTCATTTAAATTACTAATAGATGTATACATTTCATTTATACTATTAGCACGTTTTTCTGAGTTTATAGCTATTTCATGTATAGACATTTTTATCATGCTATTTCCGTTTGTGATTGTGCCTGCTGATTCTTGTATTTTATTAATAATATCAGATATATTGTATACCAAGTTATTTAAATATATCTTTATTTTTTCAAAATCACCCTTGTACTCGATATCTGTTTTTTTGCTAAAATCTTTATTCGAAAAATTATTTAAAAGATAAGTTATATTGTCTACATAAGATTTAATAAAGACTATGCTATCTACTAGAGAGCTCGTAATACCATTATAGATTTGCCAAGCCGAACTCACTATGTTATCGTTTTGTAATGGTTTATAATTAAATTCTAAAATCCCATTTTTCAAATTTGTACTTATTTGTTTAGAAATTTCTTCTGATTCATGAGTTTGATAATCTATTACTTTCTGTTTTCTTTTGTTTCTTTCCGTTATATCCATTGTAAAACATATTAAAAATTTTCTTTTTTCTGATGTTTCTATTGGAGATAAAATATAATCTTCTATTATTTCATTTCCATTTGGAAGCTTCATACTTAACTCAAAATTATTATTTTTCATTTTTTGTATAGATTCGAGTACGTATTGCGTAAGTTTTTGTGTTTCTTTGTTTTGTTCTTGCTCATACAAAGTTTTACCTGCTTTAAAACCTTGAGATAAAAGTAATTTATTACCATATATTACTCTACCGCTTTCATCGAAAATAATAGATAGAGCAGGATAATTATCTAAGATAAAAAAGAAATTATCTATTATTTTATTACAAATATCTACTATATCATTTCTCTCTTTTATTTTTATTTCTCTACTTAATTCTTCATTGAAAAAATTTATTTCAAAATTTTGTAATGCTTCTTGTATTTGTTCAAATTCTTGTACTGTATCTACAGAGTTTGTAATCTGTGAATTTTGTTTAATTGTGTCTAAGGTACACATATACCAAAATAAAAAAGCAAATATAATAAAAAATAAAATAGATAACGCTATAAAATTTATATTAAAAAAAACAGCCAAAAACAAAATAGAAATAGTACCCAAACTTATAACAAAATTTTTAATATTTTTAAAAATGCTCATTTAAGAATCACCTACTTTCAACATTCATATATTTAGTATATCATATTTTTATGAAAAAAAGACAAAAAAGTCTCGGAAGATTAGGAATCTCCCGAGATTTTTTGTCTTTTTCAAAAAAGTTTATCTAAAAAAAGATGTTCTTTTTTGTTTTTTATTTGAAGTTCATTGCTCCATTTGCTTTCCTAAAAAGTCTGCAGCTGTTTTTGCTAGTTTATCTTCTACTTCACCCATTTTTTTATCTGGTGATAAAAGAACAACTGCTCCCAAAACATCGCCCTCCGCAATAATAGGAGCAATAAGCTCGTAGTTGTAAGATGGATTGTCATTCTCGTCTTCATCTTCAAGTATTGGCACAAAACTTGATTCTGACCTGCTAGATGCAAGTACATTTCTATTATTTATTAGTTTTTCAAATTCTGCTGAAACATTTTTGTCCATAAATTCTTTTTTTGTTCCACCAGCAACTGCAATTATGTGGTCTTTATCAACTACACAAGTAATATGTCCTACAGTTTTTGCAAGAGTTTCTGCATATTCTTTTGCAAAGGTAGCAAGTTCTCCTATTGGAGAATACTTTTTAAGTATTATTTCTCCCTCTCTGTCTGTAAATATTTCCAGAGGATCCCCTTCTCTAATTCTAAGTGTTCTTCTTATTTCTTTTGGGATAACAACACGTCCCAAATCATCAATTCTTCTAACTATTCCAGTTGCTTTCAATTTAACCTCCTTAAATTTAGGAAAAAGTAAATTTCAAATATCCATACCAAATAATTTTTATAATGTTGATTTTTTAAGGAATTTTTTATAAAGAAATTCTTTAAAAACTTATTCAAAAAATTCAGGTTATATTTTTCACAAGAGTAAAAAATTGTCTATAAAAAGTATGTTCGTTCTTAAACGTTTTAGAAATACTTTAAACTTATTATGTGTTAAAATTTCAAATTTATTATTTAGCAAACTTAGTTTTTTTATACATAAAATAAATTTAAAACCTTTAAGTTTTATATTTCAGTGTACTTAAATATTTCAATTTTCTGTTCTTTTTTTTCGACTCATTAGGTCTTCTATTGCCTTATTTGGCTTTTTTAAACCTAATAATATATTGTTCACTTCTGTTACAATTGGCATATCAACATTATACTTTAAAGAAAGTTCGTATGCAGCTGTAGAGGCATTTGCTCCTTCTATAACCATACCTATTTCTTCTTTAGCTTCTTCTATTGTTTTACCCTTACCAAGCAAAATACCAGCTCGTAAATTTCTACTGTGCTTACTTGTACAAGTAACAATAAGGTCGCCTATACCCGCTAGACCATAGTACGTGTTTATATTTGTTTGCATTGCAGTGCCTAACTGAGATATTTCCTTTATTCCTCTTGTTATAAGAGCTGCTTTTGTATTGTCTCCGTATCCCATACCATCAAGTATACCGCAACCTAATGCTATTACATTTTTTAATGCTCCGGCAAGTTCTACGCCTAACACATCTGTATTTGTATAAAGTCTAAAATAAGAATTCATAAAAATATCTTGAATAAATTCGGCTGTTTGTATGTCTATAGATGATGCAACACAAGTTGTTGGTAGTTTTTTAGCTAATTCTTCGGCATGTGTAGGACCAGATATAACACCAATTTTGCAAATAGTTGCTTTTTTCTTTTCAAAAAGAAAATTTGAAGCTGAATCTCTTTCTTGTACTTGTAATACATCTTTTACCACTTCGCTTAGTGTTAATAATGTATCTTTTTCAAAACCTTTACTTGCTATTATTATTGTTTGATTTTTGTTTACAAAAGGTTTTATTTTCTCTGCAATATCTCTTATAAAAATAGACGGTACAGAAAGTATAATAGCATCCTGATTTTTTGTAGCTTCCTCTATATTATTTGTTATTTGTATATTATTTGGTATCTTAATTTGTTTTAAATAATTACTTTTCCTTTCTGTAATTAATTTTTTGTAAGTGCTATACCTATGTGCGTACATATGTACAATATGATTGTTTTCATTTAGAAGCACTGAAAGGGACGTTCCGAAACTACCAGAACCTATTATAGAAATTTTCATTCTTTTTCACCTCCGAAGCTAAGGCGACGTTCTGTTCCATGTAAAAGTCTTGAAATATTACCCTTGTGCATAATAAAACAAATTATTGTAGTAGCAATGTTTACAATTATAGCCTCAGTTGTAAACAAGTACAAGTATAAAAATATGGGAGAAATGGTAACAATGATGAGCGATGTTAAAGACATATATTTAGTAATAATTAGAAAGGCAACACCAACAGCTAAAATAGTAGATGCCATTAAAATATGAATACAAAACAAAATACCAACATACGAAGCTATACCTTTACCACCTTTAAATTTTAAATAAAAAGGAAAGCAATGTCCGAGTATTACTCCAAATCCAGCATACATAGCAAATACTATTCCACCAAATAGATTATATGAAAGCCAAAAAGCAGCTACTGCTTTAGCAACATCTATTATAAATACTAATAATCCGGCACTACTACCCATTGTACGCAAGGCATTAGTAGTACCTAAATTACCAGAACCACTATTTTTTACATCTATTCCTCTAATTTTTCCAATTATATAAGCTGCTTGTATAATACCAAATCCATATCCTACAAGTAAAGCTAAAATTCTCATAACCATATCAACCTCATATAAATATTAAACTTTGGAGCTTTGCAAAGTGTTAATATATTTTTCTAAGAATTTTTTTGTCTAACAAGAAAGTGTATAGGCGTTCCACTAAATCCGAATGCTGAACGTAGTTGGTTTTCTATATATCGTCTATAAGAAAAATGTAGCAATACAGGGTCATTTACAAATAATACAAATGTAGGAGGTTTCGTTTTTACTTGTGTTGTATAATATATTTTTAAATGCCTACCTTTTTCATATGGTGTGGGATTATGTGCTACAGCTTCAATTATAACGTCATTTAATAAACCTGTAGACACTCTCTTAGTTGCATTATCGTAAACAGTGTTTATGTGTTCAAAAACTGTGTTTATTCTCTGTCCTGTTAATGCAGATATAAATATTTTGGGGGCATAAGACATATAAGAAAGTCTTGATTCTATTTGTTTTGTAAAATCTTTCATTGTATTATTGTCTTTTTCTATAGCATCCCATTTATTTACTGCTATTATACAGGCTTTTCCACTTTCATGAGCTAAACCTATTATTTTTGCATCTTGGTCTGTTATTCCTTCTTCTGCAGAAATTATTAAAATACAAACATCACAACGTTCTACTGCAGCTACTGCTCTAAGTATACTATATTTTTCTATATTTTCTTTTATTTTGTTTTTCTTGCGAATACCTGCCGTATCTATAAATATATATTTTTTATCTTCTGAAGTAAAATAAGTGTCTATTGCATCTCTTGTTGTACCTGGAATATCGCTAACTATTAATCTATCATGACCCAGTATCCTATTTATGAGAGAAGATTTACCTACATTTGGTTTACCTACAATAGCTACTTTTATATAGTCGTCTTCATTTTCTTTTTTTTCATCTTTTGGCAAATGTTTTACTATTTCGTCTAACATATCACCAGTTCCTAACGATTGAGATGCACTAACAGGTATTGGGTCTCCCAATCCTAATGAGTAAAAATCGAAAATCTCAGCTGTACCGTTTCTCATGTTATCTACTTTGTTTACTACAAGAACAATAGGTTTTTTCGACTTTCTCAAGATGCTGGCTACTTCTATATCTCCCTCTACTACACCTGTTTTTCCATCTACAACAAACACTATTACAGTTGCAAGTTCTATTGCAGTTTTTGCCTGATTATAAATTTGCTTTAGAATAATATCGTTGCCACGGTCTAATCCACCAGTATCTACAAGAGTAAATTCATAGTCTCTCCACCATGTATTTTGGTAAATTCTATCTCTTGTTACTCCTGGTGTATCTTCTTCTATAGACAATCTTTGACCCACTATTTTATTAAACAATGTAGATTTACCAACATTTGGTCTTCCTACAACTGCTACTAAATGTTTCATTTGTACCACTTCCTTTTTTAAACTGTAAAGCTAATGTTTTAATGCTATTATTGCTGCCATATTGCCACGTTTAAATCCTGATACTCTATGTGAATAAAATGTATCATTCATACATTTTGTACACATTTTTGCTGTTTCTACTTGTGTTACCCCACAATCTTGCATTATTCTTTTGTTTATAGATGTTAGGTCTATTTTGTATTTTTCATTTTCTGTTTTTTTTATATATTCATTTGCCCATTCAAAAGTATTACAAAATTCATTTTTTACATCTTCATTTACTTCAAAGCAACAAAAACCTATGCTTGGGCTTATTCCCGCTTTTATGTTTTTAGGATTTGTATCAAAATGTTTCATCATTTTTTTTATTGTTATACTTGCAATAGATTTTACTGTACCACGCCATCCTGAATGAGATAATGCAATTATTTCTTTTACAGAGTCATAAAAGTATAATGCTGGGCAATCAGCGTGTAAAGTCATCAGTGATATAGATTTGTCATTTGTGATTAGTCCATCACAACCACCTATTGTATCATACTTTGTTATATTATTGCTAATATTTTTTTTATTAACAATAACCACATTTGAAGTATGTTTTTGTAATACACCTGTTAAACTGTTAGTTAAAATATTCATTTCACTACATATTATATCATGATTTTTAAAAACTGTGGTGTTTTCTTCTTTGCTTTTGTCCATGTTCATACTATGAGTGTACCCTGTACTAAAACCACCGTGCTTTGTAGTAAAACAATTTGTAGTATCTATACTTTCAAACTTATAATAAATCAAATTACCATTCGCCACTTTTTTCACAAAATACCTCATAAAACTAAAATTATTAATAAACAGGATAAAAAGAATCCACTATATGATTTATTACGTATTCATTTTTTATTTTTGTTATTTCTATTATGTCGAATCTGATGTCTTTGTTCTGTATATTATTTTGTGATATATAATAAATTGCAGATTTCGTTATTTTTTTTATTTTGTTATTTGTTACAGCTTCTGCAGGACTACCAAAATTTTTATTTGTTCTATATTTTACCTCTACAAACACAATATATTCTTTATCGGTTACTATTATATCTATTTCCCCGTGTTTTGTATAGTAATTTTTTGTTATTATTTTGAAATTTTTTTTAACTAAAAAAGAGATTGCTATATCTTCACCTAGATTTCCCTTTTGTCTACTCATTTTTTAGCCTCACTTTAGATAGATTGAAAAAATAGTAATAGGTCTGCTAAATTTTCCATTAACAGGACGTTGATAATAACACAAATTAAAAATAGCTTCAATACAAAAAAATAAAAAATATTAAAACACATACAAAACGAAACACAAATTTCTTTATTATAGTTTTATTTTAATCACTTAAATATTCAGTATATACCACGCAAATACACGATTGATAATTTTTTTAAATATTGTTATAATTAAATTTGAAATTTAGATTTTTTTATAATTAATAAGTTTAATGACTACTAAAAATTGACACAGAAAAGAAAGGAAATAAAAATGGCTAAAATTAAAAAAGCTATGAGTGGTTCCATGGCAGCATCATATGCTGCATACGCATTTACAGAAGTTGCAGGTATTTATCCAATTACTCCATCTACTGCATTAGCAGAACTTACAGATGAATGGTCTGCAGAAGGCAAAACAAATATGTTTGGACAAGTTGTAAGAGTTGTAGAAATGCAGTCTGAAGGTGGTGCTGCTGGTACTGTTCACGGTTCTCTTCAGGCTGGAGCTTTAACAACTACTTATACTGCTTCCCAAGGTTTACTTTTAATGATACCAAATATGTACAAAATGTCTGGGGAGCTTTTACCAGCTGTTTTTCATGTAACAGCACGTGCCGTTGCAACACATGCACTTAGTATTTTTGGTGACCATTCTGATGTTATGGCTACAAGGCAAACAGGTTTTGCTATGCTTGCTAGTTCAAATGTTCAAGAGGCTATGGATTTAGCTGCTGTAGCTCATCTTAGTGCCATAAAAGGTCGTGTTCCTTTTATTCATTTTTTTGATGGTTTTAGAACAAGTGAAGAGGTTCAAAAAGTAGAACTCTTAGATTATGATGAATTACGTAACCTTGTAGACATGGATGCATTAGAAGCATTTAGAAGAAGAGCTTTAAATCCACAAGACCCTGTAATAAGAGGTACAGCACAAAATCCAGATATATTCTTCCAAGCACGTGAATCTGCAAATCCTTTTTATAATGTTTTACCAGATATAGTAGAAAAATATATGGAAGAAATAAACAAATTAACAGGTCGTAATTATCAGTTATTCAAATATCATGGACATCCAGAAGCAGAACGTATAATAATAGCTATGGGTAGTGCTTGCGATGTAGCCGAAGAAGCTGTAAATTATTTAGTGGAAAAAGGTGAAAAAGTAGGTATCTTAAAAGTAAGATTATACAGACCTTTTTCTATAGATAAATTTATAAAAGCTATACCAAAAAGTGTGAAGAAAATTGCTGTTTTAGACAGAACAAAAGAGCCAGGTTCGCTAGGAGAACCACTTTTCCAAGATGTATGTACAGCATTTTTCACAGAAGAAGAAAGACCAAAAATAGTTGGTGGAAGATATGGGCTTGGCTCTAAGGATGTTACTCCATCTCAACTTTTGGCTGTTTTTAAAAATCTTAATTTAGATAAACCAAAACACAATTTTACAGTAGGTATAAACGACGATATTTCTTTTACTTCTTTACCAGAAGAAGAGGAAATAGATATGACACCTAAAGGAACAGTAAGTGCTAAAATATGGGGTCTTGGTTCGGATGGTACTATCGGTGCAAATAAAAACTCTATAAAAATAATAAGTGATACAACAGATTTACAAGTACAGGCTTATTTTAGCTACGATTCTAAAAAATCTGGTGGTATTACACAAAGTCATTTACGTTTTGGTAAAGAAAAAATAAGGTCTTCTTACCTTGTAAGTTTACCAGACTTTGTTGCTTGTCATAGACCTAATTATCTTTTTAAATACGATGTATTGGAAGGTTTAAAATCAGGAGGCAAGTTTTTGCTGAATTGTTCTTGGACAGAGGAAGAACTTGCCGAAAGATTACCTGCAAATGTGAAAAAATATATAGCAGAAAATAACATAGAATTTTATATAATAGATGCAACAAAAATAGCAGAAGAAATAGGGCTTGGTGGTCGTACAAATACTGTTTTGCAATCTGCATTTTTCAAAATAATGGATATTATACCTATGGAAGATGCTGTTAAAGAAATGAAAGCATATATAGATATAACATATAAAAAACGTGGGCAACAAGTTTTAGATATGAACCACAAAGCTGTAGAACAAGGAGAAAAACAGGTAAAACGTATAAATGTTCCTAGTGAATGGTTAAATGTAGTACCAGAAGAGAAAGAAATACCAAATGTACCAGAACAAATAAGAAACATAAATATTCCTGTAGACAGCTTAATTGGTAACTCATTACCTGTTAGTACATTTTTGGGGCGTGAAGATGGTACTTTTATGCAAGGTTCTTCTAAGTACGAAAAACGTGCAATAGCAGATAATGTACCGAGTTGGCTAAAAGAAAATTGTATACAATGTAATTTATGTTCATTATCTTGTCCACATGCTACAATAAGACCATTTTTAGCAACAGATGAAGAAGTAGAAAGTGCACCAGAAAATTATGAATCTTTAGTAGGTACTGGACAAAGAAAAGGATTCAATTTCTCTATTTTTGTAAACCAATTAGACTGTGTTGGATGTTCTGTTTGTGTAGATGTCTGTCCCGGAAAAGGTGGCAAAAAAGCCTTAGAAATGAAACCACAACCACAAGAAGAATATAAATATCCAGTATGGCATTATGCAATGAATTTATCCGAAAAACCAAATCCAGTTGGAAAAGAAACAATAGGCGGTAGTCAATTTGAAACTCCTCTATTAGAATATTCTGGAGCTTGTGCAGGTTGTGGAGAAACTCCATATGCAAAACTTATTACACAACTTTTTGGAGATAGTATGGTTATAGCAAATGCCACAGGTTGTAGTTCTATCTGGGGTGGTTCTGCACCAAGCTCTCCATATACTACAAATAGACAAGGTCGTGGTCCTGCATGGGCAAACTCTCTTTTTGAAGATGCAGCAGAGTATGGTTTTGGTATGGTGTTAGGAGACCAGCAGTTAAAAGAAAATCTTGTACGTAAAGGTATAGAATTAGCAGAAATAACGGAGAAATCTTCATTAAAAGAAGCTATTGAAAATTGGATTGCAACGATTAACAACACAACACAATCTAGAGAAGCCACAAAGATTCTAATAGATGAACTTAGAGAAGAGCTTTCTGGTGAAGCAGAAGAACTAAGAAAATATTTACTAGAAAGAAAAGACAATTTACAAAAAATATCTCATTGGATATTTGGTGGAGATGGCTGGGCTTATGATATAGGTTTTGGCGGATTAGACCATGTTATATCTACTGGTGCAAATATAAATATTTTAGTAATGGATACAGAAGTATATTCTAACACCGGTGGACAATCTTCCAAAGCTTCTCCTGTTGGTGCTATATCCAAACTTGCAGCATCTGGAAAAGGTACTATAAAAAAAGACCTTGGTATGATAGCAATGAGTTATGGAAATGTATATGTTGCACAAATAGGGCTTGGTGCAAACCAAAACCAAACATTAAAAGCACTTATTGAAGCAGAAAACTATCCAGGTCCGAGTATAGTAATTGCTTATTCTCCTTGTATTGCACATGGTATAAAAGGTGGTATGGGTAAAAGTCAAAAACAAATAAAAGACGCTGTTGCATCTGGTTATTGGCATTTGTACAGATATAACCCTCTTTTAAAAGAAGAAAGTAAAAATCCATTTATCCTAGACTCAAAAGAACCAACAGCAAATTTACACGACTTTTTAGATACAGAATCAAGATATTCTAATTTAAAAAGATTTTTCCCAGAAAAAGCTGAAAAGCTTTATAGAGAAGCAGAAGAACATTCTAAAAGAAAATATAGTGAGTATAAACGCTTGTCTGAATTTACTTTTTAGTTAAATTAAAGCATATGGCTATCAATTATTAAAAATAGTTGATAGCCATGATTTTAAAATATATAATAACAAGGTTTTATATGCGTTTTTTTGTAAAACAGGAACAAATTTCAGAAAACAAGATAATAATAGACGGTGATGATGTAAAACATATAAAAGATGTATTACGTCTAAAAACAAAAGATATTTTAACAGTGTGTAATGGTAATAAAATTGACTATACTTGTAGTATAACTGAAATATTACAAAAAGAAATAAAACTAGAAATAATAAATCAAATGGTTAATCAAAATGAAACTGAGAAAAATATTTTTCTTTTTCAAGGTTTGCCTAAGTCTACAAAGTCAGAAATAATTATACAAAAAACTGTAGAGCTTGGTATTTCATCTATAAATCTTATAGAAACTGACCACAGTGTCCCAAAATTTAAAGATTTTATAAATAAACATACAAAAATGAAAAGACTAGAAAAAATAGTAAAAGCTGCAGCAATGCAAAGTGAACGAGGTATAATACCAGAAATAAAAATAACAACAATAGAACAAGTGTTTGAAAACTTTAATAATAAAAATAGAGAAATAGAAAATTTCGGTATAATAGCATATGAAAATGAAAAAGAAAACAAATTAAAAAAAGTTTTACAAAATTTAAAAGAAGAAAAGCAAAATTACAAAAACATATCAATTTTTATAGGTCCGGAAGGTGGATTTTCGAAAGGTGAGATAGATAAAGCTACCAATTTGGGAATACAGAAAATTACACTAGGTAGTAGAATCTTAAAGACAGAAACAGCTGCAATAACAACATTAGCTCTAGTTATGTACGAAATGGAAGAAATGTAATGATATATTTAGACAATGCAAGTACAACAAAACCTAGTAAGGAAGTAATACAGTTTTTAAGTGAAAATCTTGAAAATATGTATTTTAATCCTTCTTCTTTACACGAATCTGGATTAAAGGTAAAAAATAATATAAATTATGCAAAAGATGAAATATTAAGTCTTCTAAACGCAAATGGAAATTTTATATTCACATCTGGAGGTACAGAAAGTAATAATATAGCAATATTTGGAGTTGCAAAACAAAAATCACATATAATTACATCTAAATTAGAACATCCATCCGTTATTCGTGTCATAGAAAATTTAAAATCGAAAAATTGCAAAATCGATTATGTAGATTTAGATGAAAATGGTGATATATGTTTACAAAGTCTTAAAAGTTTAATAAAAGAAGACACTGAACTTGTTTCTATAATGCATATTAATAATGAAACGGGAACTATAAACGATATAAAAGAAATAGGTAAAATTGTAAAACTAAATTCGAAGGCTTTATTTCATGTAGATGCTGTTTCTTCTTTTGGCAAACATAATATAGATATGTCTTATATAGATTTACTTTCTGTAAGTAGCCATAAGATACATGGACCTCAAGGAGTTGGTGGTCTTTTTATAAAAAAAGGAGTTAATATAAAACCTATTTTTTTTGGAGGTCATCAACAAAATTCTATAAGACCCGGTACAGAATTTAGTGTTGGATATTTAGCTTTTGTTTTTGCTGCTAAGTCTTCTTATAATGATATGGAAAGTAATTTAAATTATGTGGCAAAGTTAAAAGAAAATTTAAAAAACATAGAAATACAAGACATATCGATAAACGAAACAAAAAATTCTTCTCCTTATATTCTAAATATAAGTTTTTTTGATACAAAAGGTCAAGTTATTGTTAATTCCTTATCATTTAAAAATATTCTTACAAGCACTGGTGCAGCTTGTAACGATAGAAGTTTTAATTTGCTTAAAAATTTAGGGTATTCTAAAAAAATTTATGAAAGTGCCGTGAGATTTTCTTTTTCAAAATATAATACACTAGAAGAAATAAAAGAAGTAAAAACAAATTTGATTAAAATTGTAGATATGATTAGACACAAAAAAATTTAAAAAAATTTTACATTAATAATTAAAAATCATATGATTTTTTTAATATTTGTGTATAAGATATTTTTTTTTAGACATAATACTAAGGTAGTAAACAAAAAGGAGGTTAATATAATGGAAAGCAAAAACAATAAGTCTAGTAATGACGCAACGCAAGAACAGAACAATAGCCAAAGTTCTTCAAGTGAAAAAAACAAAAAAAATAAAAGTAAGTAGTTTTAAGTAAAACATACCAAAGATTAAACTATCTACAGTACCAAGTATCTTTAATAATAAACTTTGTTTATAATTAAAAATATAATGGGATGTAGATAGTTTTTTTATTTTTCAATTTAATTTAATTTAATTAAAATAAAAAATAAATTACTGGCTCAAATATGCCAGTAATTTATATAATATATTTTAATAAAAAAAAGCATGATTTTGCACTGTAAAAGCATAATTTCTATTATTAGCAACCCAACTAGAACGTGATATTCTTGGATTTATAAAAAACAATGCCTCGCTTGCATTTCTTCTACCCTCTAAAGCCTCAACTGCTGCTATAAAACTTCGTATACACGGATTATTATTTATACTGCCATTTATAGTTGGAGAAAATTGAACACCGTTTCTTCTATCAAAAATTACATCTCTTATCGTATTTGGATAAGAGGCATGGTTTTTTCTATTTATTACAACATTACCTACTGCAAGCATTCCTTCAAAATTTTCTCCTCTTGCTTCTGCATATATTATACGAGATAACCACAGTAAATCTTGTTCACTATAATCTGAAAATAATGGTATAATTTCTCTAAGTATACTAATATCAAAATTTCTATCCTCTGAATAAATCAAAAGTATATTTAATTCTTCCAAAAAATCTATTTCATATCCAAACATCAAATTTATAAAATTAGATGTTGTATAAGCCCTATCTCCTAAAAAAGTAATAGGAGGTAAAAATTTTTTATCATTATGTTCTACATATATATTATCTAAATTTGTATCAAACTCTACCAAAGCTGTATTTAACTTTGCGAAATTTTCTATAGATATATATATATTATCATTATAAATTTTTGCGTAATCTTCTACTAATCTGTCGTTTAGTATTACCCTAAAATTTGGTCTTGAAAAATCCGAAGCAAAAACCTCTTCTTTAGTAAATAACAAAAAAATAAACACTAAGCTAAAACTTATAAAAAATTTCATGTAATATGACCCTTTCTTTTATACAAAAGCTAATAAATTAATATATACAAAAAAATAAATTTGGTTACAATTTTGTAATATATTTAATATTTATTAAAAATTATAGTTATATTTTCGTAAAAAAAATGTAAAAATTAAAAATCAAATTAAAATATTTTTCGCAAATTATTCAAAAAATTTTTTTTAAAATAATTTTTACGACTTAAAAATCATATTAATTTAATTTTTTTTAAGAAAATTTAAATTAATATGAAATATGAAAAATTAAAAAAAATATTTTTATAGATTTACATTGTTAACATCTAAAAGTATAATTATGTAAAGTTAAAATTATAAAAATTGCAAAGGATAAAGGTAGACAAAATATGATAAAATTTTTAATTATGGTTATCGGAGTATTAGTTATTTTGAATTACATATTTACTATAGATTATAGAAATGAATATATTAATAACACAGAGCTTAATTATTTAGTTTTGAATATGCAAGAAATACCTAGCTCAATCAATTTAAATCTAAGTGAACAATACAGATTATTCAATTTAGAATATAATTACAAAATTTCTTACGTTAATTATGATAATAATTTAGAAAATACTAAAATCGAAAATGTAGAAGAAGAAAAAAATGAATTTTATTTTTTAACAGAAAAAATAAGTGATTTTCTAATCAACTTTGAAAATATATCTGTCTTTTACGAAAATTTAGAAAATAGATTTACATATGCACATAATGCAAATGAAATATATTTTGGTGCAAGTGTTACAAAGTTACCCTTTGCTTTTTACATATGGCAAAAAGCATACAATGATAATACAAATTTAAATACAAAAATAACATATACACAAGCAGACTATAGAGGTGGCAGTGGTATAATAAGACATAATTATGAATTTGGACAAATGTTTACACAAAGAGAATTACTACATTTAATGATATCTCCAAGTGATAATATTGCTACAAGAATGTTAAGAAGATATCACGGTATTAATAGCTATAGAAATTTTATATACGAAGTTGGAGCAAATCCAAACTTTGTACATAATATAACATATTCGCATATAAATGCTTACGATGGTGGGCTATTTGCAAGAAAAATTTTTTATTTTATACAAGAAGATAATGAGTTTGCACAAGGCTTTAAAAGAGACTTAATAGCAAATAGATACCCTTTTATATTTTCAGACTATACTTTTGCGAGCAAATCTGGTTGGGCTACAGAAGCTTATCATGATATTGCTATAGTTTTTGCAGAATCTCCCTATACACTTACTATTTTATCTAGAAAAGTTGGAAATCAGAATGATAGAAATGTTTTTAGAGAAATATCTTTATTTTTTCAAGAAATAAATAAGTTTTTTTATTAATAATAAAAAGGATATCGATTAAAATAACTATATTCTAAAATCATGAAAACCCTCCATAATAAAAAAATATTTATGGAGGGTTTTCGGATATTTATAAATTATATAAAAGCAATTAATTTTTCTACTTGTTCTGTATCAAAATTCATAATTATTAAATAAAATTACTACAAATGTAAATATTATTTCATTTAAATTTTTCATAAGCGTATCACTTTAAAATACTACTTTCTAACCATGTTATGTGGGTCTATAACAAATTTTCTAGCTGCTCCACCATCAAACTGTTTATAGCCTGTAGGTGCTTCATCTATACTTATTAGAGTTGCGTTTACAGCTTTTGCTATTTGTGCTTTTCCACTTAATATTGCTCTCATTAAATCTCTATTATATCTCATAACTGGTGTTTGACCTGTTACAAAAATATGTGCTTTTGCAAAACCGAGACCAAATCTAATTTTTAGCGTACCTTCTTTTGCATCGCCATCTTTTGCACCCGGGTCTCCTGTTACATATAATCCCGGTATACCTAGTTTTCCTCCTGCTCTTGTTATATCCATTATAGAATTTAAAACCGTAGCTGGTCTTTCTTCGGTTGAATTTTTGCCATGTCCACTTGCTTCGAAACCAACAGCATCTATTGCACAATCTACCTCTGGTACTCCTAAAATTTGTTCTATTTGTTCGCCTAAGTTATCATGGTCTCTTAAATTTATAGTTTCACAACCAAAACTACGAGCTTGTGCAAGCCTTTCCTCTATCAAATCCCCTACTATTACCACAGAGGCTCCAAGTAATTGAGCAGAATGTGCAGCAGCAAGCCCAACTGGTCCTGCACCTGCAACATATACAGTAGAGCCAGTTTTTACACCAGCACTAATAGCACCATGATATCCTGTAGGAAAAATATCAGATAACATTGTTAAATCTACTATTTTTTCTAATGCTTCATCTTTATCTGGGAATTTTAAAAGTTGAAAATCTGCGTAAGGTACCATTACATATTCGGATTGTCCACCTACCCATCCGCCCATGTCTACATAACCATATGCAGAACCCGGTCTATCTGGGTTTACATTTAGACATATATGCGTATCCTGTGTTTTACAATTTATACATCTCCCACAAGCTATATTAAAAGGAACAGAACATATATCTCCTTTTTTTATAAACTCTACATCATTACCAACCTCTATAACTTCACCAGTAATTTCATGCCCAAGAACAAGACCACTAGGGGCTGTTGTACGACCTCTAACCATATGTTGGTCGCTACCACATATATTTGTAGTAATAACTTTTAAAATAACACCATGATTACATCTTCTACCTACGTTTAAAGGATTAACTCCCGGACCATCTCTCAAGATAAGCTCTGGATATCCAATATCTTTAACACCAACTTCACCCGGTTTTATGTACACTACCGCTTTATTTCTCATGATTCCTCCTATTTATACATTAATTATATTTTTATAACTTAATTGTAATTATTTAACTACACATACATTGTAATATTTATTGTTTTGTTTTGTCAATAGTTAGTAAATAATTTTATATAAAAAATTTTTATATTTGTTTATAGGTACATAATTTTTAAAATAATACACCTACTAAAAATCCTGCAAGTACAGCTCCTATTAGTGGTCCTATTACTGGAATCCAAGCATAAGACCAGTTTGCACTTGGTTTATTTTGTATTTTGAAAAAAACAAAAGCTATGCGAGGCCCCAAATCACGTGCTGGATTTATAGCATAACCAGTTGTCCCACCTAATGCAACGCCTATTGCAAGTATTATTCCACCTAATGCAAAAAAGTTTGTTCCATATGCAAATGTTTGATTTTCTATTCCTATAAGAGTAAATACTAACAAGAATGTAGCGAATATTTCGCTTATAAGATTGATAGGAGTATTTTTTATAGCAGGACTATTCGAAAAACAGGCAAGTTTTGCATCTTTATCTTCTGTAATATCAAAATGGTCTTTGTATTGTATCCATGTTAGAGTAGCACCTATAGCAGCCCCAACAAATTGTGCAAGTACATACATTGGTACATAATGCCAATATACACCACCATTCATAGCTATAGCCAAAGTTAAAGCAGGGTTAAAATGTGCACCAGATATTCCAGAAAAAATTATAGCTGGTATCATAACAGCCAAAGCCCATCCCAAAGCTATTACTATTATTCCTCCTCCTTTCCCTTTTGTTTTATCCAAAATTGTATTTGCAACTACAGCACTACCTAAATATATCATTATTGCTGTTCCTATAAGTTCGGCAAGCCATGGATTCATAAATACCTCCTAAATTTTATTTTAGCGATATTGAACAATATAGCAATGCTATTAAATTTTGTATAAAAATTATATCATGTTTAAATAAAATTTAGAAGTATTTTTTGAAAATAAAAAAATTTCGTAAAATAATAAATTATACAAAATGTAAACTTGTGAAATGCTTTTATCTTTTTAATCGTGTACTTATACTCGTTTTACCGAGCAAAAGTAAATCTAAATAATTATAGTAAGTTATTTAAAATATATAAACGTTTACTTCCTTCACAAAAATTAATTTGCTATATTTCTGTAAATGTTGTAAAATAGGCTTTAAAATTTGCTTGAAATTTATTTTGGCACTTAGAAACAAAATAAATACAATGTAATTGAAAGGGAAAAAAGGAAATTTAATGGAAACAAAGAAATTTGAAGATTTAGAAATAAGCCCAGAAATACTTAGGGCTATACAAGATATGGGTTTTGAAGAGGCTACTCCTATACAAACACAATCTATAAGTATTGTTAAAAGCGGGAAAGATGTTCTTGGTCAGTCTCAAACGGGTACAGGTAAAACAGCAGCATTTGGTATACCGACACTTGAAATGGTAGATGAGGATAGCAAAAATTTGCAAGCTCTTGTTCTCTGTCCTACTCGTGAGCTTGCGATACAGGTTAGCGAAGAGTTTCGTAAACTGTTAAAATACAAAGAAGGCATAAAAGCTCTTCCTATTTATGGTGGTCAGCCAATAGAACGTCAAATATTAGCTCTTAGAAAAGGGGTTCAAATAGTAATAGGTACGCCGGGTCGTGTAATAGACCACATGAAAAGACGTACACTAAAAATGGACGATGTAAAAATGATAGTTCTTGATGAAGCAGATGAAATGTTAGATATGGGATTTAGAGAAGATATAGAAGAAATTCTTCAAAAAATGCCAGAAGACCATCAAACAGTTCTTTTTTCTGCTACAATGCCAAAAGCTATAATAGACCTTACACACGATTATTTAAAAGACCCTGTTACAGTTAAAGTAATGCCAAAAGAACTCACTGTTCCTCTTATAGACCAAGTTTATTTTGAAGTAAGAGAGCACAACAAAACAGAGGCTCTTTCTAGACTTTTGGATATGTATAATCCAGAGCTTGCCATTGTTTTTTGTAACACAAAAAAGAAAGTAGATGAGCTTGTAGAAAAACTTCAAAGTCGTGGATATTTTGCTGAAGGTTTGCACGGAGATTTAAAACAAAATCAACGTGATTCTGTAATGAAAAAATTCCGTAATCGTACACTTGAGATTTTAGTTGCAACAGATGTTGCAGCACGTGGTATAGACGTAGATGATATAGATATAGTAATAAACTATGATTTACCTCAAGATGAAGAACAATATATTCATCGTATAGGTCGTACTGGTCGTGCGGGTAGGTCTGGTACAGCATATACATTTATTGTTGGTCGTGAAATATATAAACTACGTGATATAATGAGATATACAAAAGCAAAAATAATGCGTCAAAATTTACCTACAATACATGATATTGAAGAAGTAAAAATTAAAAATTTTGCAGAAAAAATAAAAACAACTATACAAGATGAGCGTTTAACGAAATATATAAACATAGTTGAAAATATTGTAAGAGAAGATTTTGATACACTTGATATAGCAGCTGCATTATTAATGCTTAGTTTAAAAGATGATTATGAAGTAGCAGAAGATATAAATGAAGCACCTTGGGGCGATCGTTATAATGACAGGCAATCTGGTGGATATAATAAAGGGTATAACAACAATAATAATAGATATGGAAATAATAGATATAATAACCGTTATAATGGAGATGGACATAATAGAGATAACAACTACAGTAGAAGAAGTCAAGATTTAAATTCTGAAAGATTGTTTTTAAATATTGGTAAAAAGCATAGGGTTCGTCCACAAGATATAGTTGGAGCAATAGCAAATGAAGCAAATGTTTCTGGTAGAATAATTGGTGGTATAGATATTTATGAAGATTTTACATTTGTAGATGTTCCTAAGGATTATGTGGAAGAAATTATTTCTAAAATGAAAAATACAAAGTTTAAAGGAACAAATCTAAATATAGAAGTTGCTAAATCTAAAAGAAACGGTAGATAGTAGTATATAACTAAATACTGTTTGTGAGGTCTAATATAATATATGCAGACAGAACTTATTTTGAATTTTACAGTAGATTTGGCAAAAACAATGCTAGAAAATGGTGCAGAAGTATATAGGGTTGAAGAAACTATGGGTTATGTATTATCAAAGTTAACAGGTAACTCGGGTAATAGTTTTGTTACAACAACAGCGATAATGTGTACCATAAATAATGGTATTGATAATAAAACTACAATGGTTCGTATAAAAAATCGAACTATAAATTTTGAAAAAGTTTCTCTTGCAAATAATTTAAGCCGTAGGGTTTTTATAGGTAATATAGATATACAAACAGCAATAGTAGAGCTAGAAAAAATAAAGAAAAAAACAGTGTATTCAAATAAAATAAAAATATTTATATCTGGGCTTTGTCTTTCTAGCTTTTCTTTAATTTTTAATGCTAGTTTGCTTGATTTTATCTCTTCTTTTATAATAGGTATTTTTTTATATCCAATACTTACTTTTTTAGATAGAAAAAAGCTAAGTACATTTGTAAAAAGTATTTTGGGTGGTTCTATTGCGAGTACATTCACAATTTTTTTTGTTTTCTTTGGTATTGGTGAAAATTTTAATATAATAATGACTAGCTCTATGATGCTTTTAGTACCCGGGGTTTTACTTATCAACTCTTTTCGTGATATTTTGGCAAACGATTATCTTACGGGGCTTAGTAGGCTTATAGAAGCTATTTTTATTGCTATTTGTATTGCAGTTGGTGTCATTGTTATATTAAGTTTGTTTATAGGATTATTGTAATGCTTATATATCGTCTTGTTGGAGCTTTTCTAGCTTCTTTTACTTTTGGTATTATGTTCAACGTTCAGAAAAAAGAGTTAATTTTTTGTGGATTTACTGGTTTTTTGGGATTTTTAGTTTTGGAGTTTTTTCAAGATTTTCCTGTAATTAATATTTTTTTTGCTACAGTTGTTGTAACAACTACAAGCATAGTGCTTTCAAAAGTACGAAAAACAATATCTACAAATTATTTGACTACTGGTATAATACCATATGTGCCTGGTGCTGCTTTATATAGAACAATGTCTCATGTAGTTTTTACAGAGTGGGACTACGCACTTGAGGCTGGGTCGCAAGTTTTTTTAACAGCTATAGCGATAGCATTTGGTGTTATTATCGTTGTTTCTTGTTATAATGCTATTCGCAGCAATAATTAACAAAAAACAAAAAGTCGAATATATTCGACTTTCTACTTTTAAAAAATTTAAGTTTTGACAATATTTATTTTATAGTTAATCATCTGAATATATTATTGTAATACTATGGTATTCTTTTATAGAAAACTTTAAATAAGTGTAGCTATCTTTGTAATAGCAACGTATACATATGATATTTTGTACCATGTTGCAAAATCTACTGTACCTGTAACTGGCATACTAAATTGTCTTTGAAATATTTTTACTGCTTCTTCTGTTAGCATACCGTATAAACCATCTACTCTTACTACTGGAATATTTGGATAATTATTAGAAATAGCATTTAACTGTCTTTGAATAACCCTTACAGATTCTTCGTCGCTGCCAAGTTGTAATACATGACCTGGGAAAGATAGTGGTACACCATTAACAATTGGTGCTTTATCTATATATATATCTCCATAATAATTTTTCAATATGTCTATATAATTCTTTCCTGCTTCTCCAAGACTTGCACTACCCCATTGTGAAAGCCAATTTGGACAAGTTACATTTTTTCCATCACAATATTGTGTAAAAAGAGGTTGCATTATCCCCTCACGTGTAATATAGTTTGTAAACATTTCATCTACTATATTTGATATTTCTACAAATATATTTCTTCCATATGTGAATTTTTGGTCATATGCTGTACTACTTGTTATTGTAAAATCTTTGCCCTGTCCTCTATACCATTCTGTAAAAACTCTGTTTAGTGTAAAAGATAGTATAGCAAGTACATTTGCACGAATTGTTTGTTCTGGCCATGTAGAATATATTTCACTACTTGCAACATTTTTTATATAATCACGAAAAGGTATCCAATAATTCGCTGCATTTGTATTTGTCGGCGGACCATCGTGTACTACTACAAATTCTGGTACTACCACTTTATCTAACACTACAAAACCTGTTGCTTCTGGTACTTTTTTCACTTCGTCTTCTGGTATTTTTGGTGGAAAATCTCCCCATAAAGTGTTGTCTGTTATATTTATTATTCTTTCATATTCTTCAAAAGAACGTTGAGGGCTTAAGTTTATATCTTGTATTGCTGTCGTTTCATTAAATATTTCTATATTATTTATAAAAATTGGTTTAAAATCTGATGCACTTACTTTTATATTATACGTGCTGTATGGTCTTACTTCATTTTGTGGTTTTAGTGAATAATCTATTGGCGGAGCATTTAACTCTATCGTTTCTGTTTGCCCTGATATATTTGTTGTTAAAGATTCTATTTGTGTTTCTCCTAAGCTAGTTTCTTCAAAAATATCTACTTTCGCATCTCTTATAGGCATTGCTACATTTTCATCACGAACATTGAAAAGTATTTTGCCAAAAGTATTATGATTTTTATTGTTTTCTTGAAATTTTATAATATTATTCTTTTTCATTTTACCCCCATCTTTATTCTAAAAGATAAATTGTATTATTTTTTAAAATATGATGTATTTGTTAGTTGTGTGATTATACTTTTTCTACTAAAGTTCTGATTTTAATAGTGTTATCATTGATTAAAAAGATTGATATATGAAATCTCATTGGGTTTCTAATGAATAGTATTCTAGTAAATAATTTAACAAGAGGAAAATTTTATGGATAATGATAGTTTAGAAGTTTATGATTTTGGATATAGGCTACGAGATTTAAGAAAAGCTCGAAGATTAACACAAGCACAAGTAGGTAAAATGATTGGTGTCCATAAAAACACAATTGGGGCATATGAAAATAATGTTAAAACTCCATCAATTAAAAAAATAATAAAACTAGCCAATTTATTTAGAACTTCTACTGATTATATTTTTGGAATAAAAGATAATGAAGCTAGAAATGAAGCTATATATATAAACGATTTATCAAAAGAAAAACAAGAAATAGTTTTAGAATTTATAAATTTAATTAGAAAAGCCCCTCCGTTAGAGGGGTAAGCAAACGGAGGGGAAAGGATTGTTAAAAAAGATAAGGGGGTTAAAAAATTATTAAAAATGTCAATATGTAAATTAATAAATTACAAAGAACTAATTT
>WRGD01000133.1 GCA_009787355.1 Defluviitaleaceae bacterium
CTATCTAGTAAACTAAAGAACCGCCGTATACGGAACCGTACGTACGGTGGTGTGAGAGGTCGGCTATTCAATTATTTGATAGCCTCCTACTCGATTTATATACTCATTGTTGGTGAAACAAAAGTTGTTTTGTTATTTGTATATATTACCATACCGGGTTTTGCTCCATTTGGTTTTTTTACAAATTTTTTAAATGTATAGTCAACAGCTACATTATCTGAGTTTTGTGCTTTTGAATAAAAAGCAGCAAGAGATGCAGCTTCTTCTATAGTTGTATTAGGTATATTTTTGTTATTGGATTTTATTATAACATGTGAACCTGCTGTATCTTTTGTATGTAACCACATATCAAAGTTACTAGCATTTATTGTTAATTCATCATTTTGTTTGTTGTTTTTTCCAATAAAAATTTCAAATCCATCTGAAGAAATAAATTTCATTGGAGTAGATACAATATTTTTTCGCTTTTTAGTCTTTTTCTTTTTTAAAATTTTTTCAAGTATTAGTTCTTCTCTTATTTCTTCAATTTCTGTTTCTGTAAGTTCTCTTAAAAGTGAGTTATATATACTTTCCAAATAGTTTTTTTGTAATTCGTTTTCTTTCATTTGCTCTATTATTTTAACATAAGAACGTTTTTGTTTATTATAATTTTTAAAGTATATATTTGCATTTTCTACAGGTGTTAAGTTTTCGTTTAATTCTATATTTATTTCTGAATTATTTTCATCATAAAAATTCTGAGTTTTTAATATTTTTTGACCAGATTTTATATTGTATAAATTTGACAAAATAATTTCTCCATAAATTTTTAATAAATCTCTATTTTCTATTTCTTTTAAATTTTTTAAAA
Source organism: Defluviitaleaceae bacterium (assembly GCA_009787355.1). GTDB lineage: Bacteria > Bacillota > Clostridia > Lachnospirales > UBA5962 > WRGD01. Next base: position 851 of record WRGD01000133.1, read on the forward strand.
ATATTTCGTGTTTTTTAGTAGCCCTAGATATATTTTGGTTTACTATTTTTTTTAAATCTGATATTTTCTGTGTTGTTCTATAATTTTGTTCTTTATTTTTACAAAAATATTCTATAGCAGACGATATATTATCAAATTCCTTTATATTAAAACCATTATATGCCCATTTATACACAGTATGTACAGCTATAAAAGTTTCTTTTCCGTTATTTTTCATTACTACAAATGGGGTAAAATTATTATTTTGAATATCATGTTTCAATTCTAACAAAGAATTAAAAAGATTATTTTTTTCTACTTCGTTAAATATTAATTGGTTTGGCTCTATTTTAGATTTAATACATATAATATTTGACATACTTGGGCTTATACCAGTATAACTCTTATATATTAATTCTGATATTTCTTTGTTTCTATTTTCAAAAATATTTTGAAAATTCTCATATGAAAATTCTAAAAAATTAATTTTATTTTGATTTGGTGGAAAATTATACACTTTATTTGGTAGAATCTCTCTAACAGAACTAATCAAATGGTTTATATGTTTTATAGAATCTATAATAGTACCATCTCCTCTAATTAAAATAATATTAGAATGTTTCCCCATTATTTCTATTATTAGTTTTTTTTGAGTTATTTCCATTAATTCTGTCATAGACTCTATCTCTATTTCTACTAATCTTTCAAAATTTGGTTGTGTAATAGATATTATACGTCCATTAATATGTTTTCTAAGTAACATACAAAACATAGGTGGATGTTCTGGATTTTCAAACTTTTCATTTGTAAAAACAACTCTGGATACTTTTGCATTTGCACTTATAAAAAGTTTATGATTTTTTCCACCTGCTCTTATGTTTAGAACTATTTCTTCTTTGTTTGGTTGATGTATTTTATCTATACGACCACCTACAAGTATCTGCATATCTCGTACTAAATTGGATAAAACTACCCCGTCTATCATAAAAATCTCCTGAATTATAGCTAAAAATTAATAATTTGTTTCTTTTATCTATAGTATATCACAAAATGTCAATTATAAATATTTCATATTATATATTTTTAACTTATTTGTCTTGTTCTATATAGTCTATCACGTATTTATATTCTTTATCAATTATAATGAAGTCTTCTTTTTCTTCTAAAATATTTACAGGAAAATATTTTTTGAATTTTTCATTTATTTGATTTACTAATAAAGATAAAGATATTATTCTGTTTTCATTTATAAATAAATTTGCCTTTTCCTTACCTATAATCAAAGTTTCAAATTCTAAAAAGAAATTTTTTTGATAATCTGTTAATAATTTTATGAACATATTAATTTTTTCTCTATCTATTTCTTCGAATTTAGGTGTATAAAGCATATTTTCTTCATTTTGATTTATAATGTTATAATTAGGTATTTCTATTTCTTTAATTTTTATATCACCAGTTGAGATTTTTTCATTAAAAAAATTTTCATTTTCTTCAAATCCTATAGTTGGTAAATCAAAATCATTAAAATATTCAAAATTTTTATCATATATATCATTATCATCTGTATTTTCTGTGTATAGATTATCTATATATTCGTTGTATACTATATTATTTTCTATGTTTGTATTACTATCTTCATTATCATGGACAAAAAAATTTTCTATATTAATTTTCTCATTTTCTTTTTTTTCAAGATTTTCATTTTCAGATATATTGAGATTTTCATTAAAGACATCAGAATTGTATTTGCTCATATCTATATATTCATTGTACAATGTTTCAGCTGTTTTATCTATATCCTTTTGTTTATCTTCATCATATTTTGAAAAATCTTCTCTAATAATTTCATCTTCTTTTTCTATTTCAAAATTGATAGTCGGCAAACCAAAATCTTCTGTTTTTTTCTCAATAATAGGTTCATTATAATTTTTAACATAAGTTTCTTTTGGTAGATTTTCAATGCTTTTTATATTTACATTTTCTTTTTTATTTATAATACTTTCAAAGGTACTTGCGTTTTTACGGATAATTTTATCAGTATTATATTGAAATTCTTTGTTTCTTTTACTTACATTCGTATTTTTTTTACCATACTTTATATCTTGTTTTATCTTACTTGGTAACCCTCTTCTTATTTTTATAAGTAAAAAAACATTTAGAATCGTAAGAGAAGAGAATAAAAAAAACAGTATAAAGCTATGTGAAATAGATAAAATTAAACAAACTAGAAGTATTAATGTGCTTAATCCTACTAAATAAAAGCTATTTTTATTATCGTCTTCCATACTACACCACCTTACATATGTTAAAAAATTTGTAATCTCGAAATACTAATATGTACCGAAAAGAAGTTCGGTAGCTTTTAGTTACTTTAAAAGCAAAATCATTGATTATATTATTTTTATCAAAAATTTTTTAAATATTACTTAAAAATTCATTTTTTATTATTTAAAATTGAATTGTTTTGATTTTTCGTTACTAATCAAATTATTGAAAATAAATACCCATAATAGTATAATAAATAAAAATCTGAATTAAAATAAAGGATGAAACAAATGAAAGTATGTTTTATGGGCACTCCAGAAATAGCAATTCCAACTTTTTTAAAATTAAATAAGCACTATCAAGTTACTTGTGTTGTTACACAGCCCGATAGACCAAAAGGTCGTGGGAAAAAATTGTCTTACCCTCCTATTAAAGAAGAAGCATTAAAATTAAATATACCTATTTTTCAACCAGAAAAAGCAAAATCTAAAGAATTTATATCCGAACTAAAAAAAATAAATTTCGATATTATAGTCGTTATTGCATATGGTCAAATTTTGCCAAAAGAAATATTAGAGATGACAAAATATGGCTGTATAAATATACATGGGTCGCTTTTACCTAAATATAGAGGTGCATCACCAATACAAACTGCTATTATAAATGGTGATACTACAAGTGGTGTAACAATTATACAAATGAATGAATTTATGGATAGAGGAGATATTATTCTAAAAAAAGAAATGAATATAGAAAATAAAACGAGCGGTCAAGTTTTTACAGAAATGAGTTTTTTAGGAGCTGATGCTTTAATAGAAACTTTAAGAATGATAGAAAAAAATGAAATATTCCCACAAAAACAAAATGAAAACGAAGCAACATATACAAAAATTCTTACAAAAGATATGGGACATATAAATTTTGAAAACACAAGTAAATCTATTATAAATCTAATAAATGGTTTAAATCCTTGGCCAACTGCATATACATTTTTTGATAATACAAAAATAAAAATACACAGAGCAGAAGAGGTTTTTGGATATATGGGAAATATAGGGGAAGTTGTAGCTTCAAATCCAAAGTATGGTATAATAATAAAAACTTTTGATTCTGCTATTTATCTTTTACAAATACAACCTCCTTTTGGAAAAATAATTTCAAGTCAAGATTATATAAAAGGTAACAGAATTAAAGTTGGCTCTATTATAAAATAAATTTTACCGATATACATTATAACTATTATAATTAATGAGCAAAAAAATTCTTTTTTTTGCTCTAAAGGTTGATTTAATATGAATTTAAAAAAATTATTAAAATTTCTTTCTTTTTTTTCTTTTTTTTCTGTAGCAGCATTTGTTGCTGTACTTGTATATACTACAATTATATTTAATGATAATTTGGAAGAAATTAATTCACAAATAAATAACACAATCTCTATAAATAATAATTTTTTAAATATTTCTGAAATTCCAGAAATAGAAGAATACAAAAATAATGAAAAAAGAGAAATACCAACTCATATATTAGAAGACTTTATGAAACAATTTCCTCATATTGCAGTGTATTATTCTAATATATATAACGACTTTACTTTTACACATAACCCAAACAGAGTTTATTTTGCAGCTAGTCTTACAAAAGCTCCATATGCTATGTATATTTTTCAAAAAGCTGATAATGGTGAAATAAATCTCTCAGAAGAACATCCTTTTTTACGTGAGTATTTTGCAGGTGGTAGTGGTATTATTCAAGATAAATATTCGTTTGGCCATATGTTTAGTCAAAGACAACTTTTAGGATACAATATTTATTTTAGTGATAATATAGCTCTTAGAATGCTTAGGTCTATCCATGGATTAGATGGTTTTATAGAATTTGTACAAAGTTTAGGTATAAATGGAGATAATGTACATAATATCACATATTCAAGAACTACAGCAGTAGATTCAGGTATACTTACAAGAGCTATGTACGACTATATAAATTCTAATGAACAGCATAGCAAAGAATTTTTAAATCATTTATTAAACAATCATTATGGATTTATACGTTCTGATTATCCAATAGCTAGTAAAACGGGATGGTTTGATGGCTTTGGAGGAGCTTGGCATGAAATGGCTATTGTATATGCCCCTTCTCCTTATATATTAGTTCTTTTATCAAACAATTATGGTGGAGAAGATACAGAAATTTTTAATAAAATAGCAGATTTTATAGAGGAATTTAATAGAAATAATTTTTAAAAAAATTATAAAATTTTATATTTCAAAACTATACATTTTATGATATAATACATTTTTTTCAAAAAAAAAATGAATATACTAAAAAGGAGTAATATAATGAGTTCATATACAACACCAAATGGAGTGCACATAGAAGATTTAAGAAAGGTTATGAATGTTTGTGAAACAACAGGAGTAAAATATATAGATATACGTGCTACTCAAATGGAAGGTGCTAGAACTTTTCAAGAACTAGTAGAAAAAACTGGAGCTTGTGGAGAATGTGATGGATGTACCACTCATATACCATGGATATCAAAATTTATATGCCGTTGTAATCAAGTTTCTATAGATACTATACTAGAGGAAAGAACAAAAGGAGCTGCTACACAAGAAGAAATACAAGAACGTACAAAAGCAGGTTCTAGCTGTGGACGTTGCAAAGCATTAACTGCTTCTATATTAGAGAATGGTAAATAATAAAAAAAAGTCCATTTTAAAAATGGACTTTTTTTTATGGAAAAAAACATCATCCCGTTGTCAAAATAAACATTTATCAAAATAAACATTTCATTTAAAAAGCCAAATATTTATTTATTCCTAATTCATCATGATTTTTAAAAATATATCACTCCAAAGGCTTAAAATTCCTGTACAACGAACAGTATTTATATAATAAAATAAAGCAAGATTGATGGTAAAGTGCCTAATTTTTTATTTACTAAATTACCAATTAGAAATAGACAAATTTATAGCCGATTGACTAATTTTATCTATTCTATTACCACATTCTTCACACTTAAATATTTTTATATTTTCACTATTTTGGTAGTTACCACAAACATAACAAGTATTTGTATGTATTTTTGGGTCATCTACACTTTCTACAAATTCTATGTTAGCTAATTTACATTTGTATTCTAAAATTCTTTTAAAATTGTAAACATTTTGACTTTTTATAGATTTGTGTAACATACTATTTCTTTTTATATGCTTAATATTTAAGCTCTGTATCACTATCCTAGATGGTTTGGTTTTCACCACCATAGATATTACCTTATATATTAAATCTTTTTTAAAATTTATAAGTTTTCTCGTAACAATATTTAATTTTTTCGTTTGCTTGTTTATATTTTTAAAACTTTTAATATTTATATTTTTTTCTTTTCTAACTATAGATTTTTTTAGCCTTGTTATTTTTTTATTTAGCTTTTTTACTTTTGCAAAATTATCTATACTATCAAAATTCATACCATTAGAAACATAAGCTAGCTTAGATGGTAAAAAAGATATTCCTAAAGATTCTTTTGTAAGTTCCTCTTGCACTGGCTCATAGTTTTGCCCTACAGATATATACCAATACTTTCCATCATAAGATACTCTAGGGTTATAAAATTCATCACTATAAATACGCCACGGTTCTGAACATTTTATCCAACCGATTTTTTCTAGAAGAAAACTATCTTTTTTAAATCTTAGTTTTACATTATCATTATAAAAAGATGGTTTTGATTTCTTTTTAGATTTGAATTTTGGAAATCTAGATTTTTTGTTAAAAAAATTTTTAAATGCTACATCTACATCTTTTATAGCTTGTTTTGCTACATTATTTGATGTTTCATAAAGCCAAAGATTTTTATCTTGCTTTTTAAAAACGGTAAATTCTTTTCTTAAATCTCCGTTTTTTATAAATTTTCCAGAGTTTTGATAATTTTGCTTTTGCTTTTCTAATGCCCAATTGTAAGCAAATCTAGCTACACCAGCTGAACGCCATAATTTCTTTTGCTGGTTTTTTGTCGGTTTTAATCTTATTTTTACTGATTTTATCATCTATGCAGATTTTTCTTGTTTTATAGTTTTTTTGTTCGATATTATACCGTATATTAATACTGGAATTGATAAAACTAATCCGATTATAAAAATTGTTAAATAAAAAGATAAATCTTCATTTTGGTTAATTACCATTGCTGAGCCTAAAAATATCCAACACAAAAAAATAGTGATTATATTATATATAAAACCCATTTTTTCGTTTCTATATGGTTGTCTAGTTTTTATTAGAAAGACATGTAACCCAACTGCTATAGAAATAATTGCGAGCATTATTTTTATCCAAGTATTATTAATAAGTGTAGCTGAAAATATCATGCCTGATATCATAACCCACACTGTACGTATTTTGTATGGCATAGCTATACCAATTTTATTATGGTAATTTTGCAAATAAGGACCTAAAGCACGGCTATTCAAAAGCCAATTGTACATTTTAGGATTTGCTTTAGTAAACATTATAGAAGCGATTATTACAAAAACTGTAGTAGGCCAAACTGGAACGAATATTCCTATATATCCCATTATAACAGATAATATTCCAATTGTATTGTAAATTGTTTTTTTCATTCGTAATCCTTCCCTATGTAGATTTACAAGTTTATAATACTACAATATATACAAAGTGTCAATTATATATTTTACTCTATCGTGATGTTTTGATATTATTTTTAAATATGATATAATGATTTATATTTTGCTACATGGAATAAATTATACTCACATTTTTAATTGCTAATTTATTTTTTTAAATATTTTCAAATACTAGGAAGGTAATACCATGTTAAATTCTGAACAAAAGGAAATGACAATAAATCAAATTTTTGCTGTTTCATTAATTGCTTATAAAAAGAATTTCAAAATTATATTTTATTATACAACGATTATCGTTGGTATAATATGGTTAATAAGTTTTTTTAGCAATTTTCTAAACACAATTTATTATCCTGCAAATTCTGAAACAATATCGATATTTGAAACATTTTTCATCGCTCTTGTTACTGGTTCTATGACACTTGTTTTTACAAATATAACACTAAATTTTCTTAGAAAAGAAATATTTACTGTGAAAAAATTAATAAAATCTTACAAGTTTTTTTTAAAATTCATAATTACTTTATTTATATATTCTATTATTATGTCTCCTTTAATGATAGGATATTTTCTAACTTTTGGATTTATTCAAGAAAATATTTTATTTGTAAATTTAGTTAGAATACTTATACTAATTTTAATGATACATCTTAGTGTTTCGTTTGTTTTTTCAGCAAACTTAATTGTTCAGACTTCTATATGGGGACTACCAAGCCTTATTGCAAGCTACAAAATGGTAAAAGGAAGATGGTTCAAAACAGCTACTATTTTGCTTTTGTGTTTTTCTACTATGTACTTGCTTATGGAAATAATAAGTTTTTTACTTAGGGGATTTGGAAATATTGGTCTTTTTATAATAGATTTTTTTACATGGCAAATTTCATCTTATCTAATACTTACAATGTCTTTTTGGTATTTAGACAGAATTTATAATACTTTTTATGATGGAATGATAGACATTTCAAAGGAACCTAAAAATGATACTCATGAAAACAATAACGAAAGAGAATAGAACTTTTATAAAAACAATTGGAAGACTTGCTCCTCCTATTGTTTTACAAGAAATATTAAATGCACTTGTAAACATTATAAGTACAATAATGATAGGTCGTGCTATAGGTGCTTATCATTCTATAGCAATTGGTGTTGCAAACCAAATTTTTATGTCTTATTCCTTAGTAATGGTAGGAATTGTTGGGGGATGTTCCGTTTTTATAGGTCAATACTATGGAAAAGGCGAACGAGACAATATTTTGAAAATAATGGGAATAGGATTTGCTGTAATAATATCTACAACATTTCTATTTTTTATATTTACTTTATTTTTCCCTAGTAGGATAATTAGAATTTTCACAAGAGAATCAGAAGCGATTTATTTAGGAACTAACTATATTAGAATAGTTAGTTTTTCTTATTTTTTGTTTTCTATTACATTTTTAAGAAATAGTGCAATGAGAGCTATGGGATTTACCAAAGTACCTTTTATTACTACTTGTATTACTTTAAGTATTAGTTTTTTATTTCACTATATACTTATATTTGTTTTTTTTGTAGATTTTTATATACTTGCGTTTATACCCATTGTAGCTAGAACAGTGGAGATTTTTGTACAAGAAATTTATATAAGAAAATATAAAATACCCATAAAAGGTACGATAAAACAATATTTTAATTTTGATAAAGGATATGTAAAAAATTTTTTTAGGATTAGTATTTTTATAATATTAAATATGATTGTTCGCTCTTTAGTTGCAAGTTCGTATACCATATCGTATGGTTTTTTAGATAGAGACTCTCAAAGTGCAATACAAATGGCAAATGCAGTATTACAAATAATACAAATAATTGGTGGTAGTATAGGTATGACAACAGGTGTTATTATAGCTAATACATTAGGACGTGGAAATATAGAGCTTGCAAAAAGATATGCAAGAAAAAGCCTTTTATTTGCTTCTTTTATAGGTTTATTTGTTTCAGTAACATTCGCTTTACTTGCTCCTTATATAGCTTCTTTCTATATGGTAAATTCACAAATAGAAAAGACGTATATAATAAGGATTATTTATGTTGCGTCGTTTGGTTTTATATTTCGGGTATGTGCATTTGTAAATGTAATAGGAACACTTAGAAGTGGGGGAGATACACGTTTTTGCTTCTTGCTTGTATTATTTACTGGTCTATTTGTTGGATTACCACTTAGTTTCGCCTCTGCTATATTTTGGGGCTGGCCAGTATATATGGTTGTAGCATGTATGTATGCAGAAGAAATTGCTAAATTTATTATTAGTTATATTAGAGTAAGAACTAACAAGTGGGCAAATAGAATTGTGTAAATGCTTCAGTTTTATTTTTTTACTAATTTAAAGCATTGAATATAAGAGGGGGATATAGCAATATATGTTTAATATTTCATCTGAAAGTAAGATTTTTTATAAAAAATTATTTAGTTTAGCAACTCCTGTAATTACTTCTGAACTTTTGGCAGCTCTTGTAAATATATTAGATACAATAATGATAACAAGAGGAATGAGTATATACCATGTAAATGGAGCTGCTCTTGCAAATAGAATATTTTTTATTTATGTAGTAATATTTTGGGGGGCTGTTAGTGCTTGCGGGGTATTTATTGGACAATATTATGGAAAAGGTGATACAAAGAATATACAAAAAACTGTAGGCTTGGGATTAACATTTTCAATTTTTACAGCAATTGCATTTTTTATACCCTCATTTTTCTTTCCGAGACAAATGATACGTATTTTTTCACTAGATGAACCAACTATAGAGCTTGGTGCAATGTTTTTAAGAACATTATCTTTTTCCTATTTTTTTGTTGCAATAACATTTACAAGAAATGGTTGTATGAGAAATACTGGGCAAACAAAATTACCTATGGTTACAACATCTGTTGCGTTAATATTGAATTTTATTTTTAATTATATCTTTATATTTTTATTTAATGCACCACTTTCTGTTGTGGCTTTTGGTACTGTTATAGCTAGGTTTGTAGAAATGTGTTTACAACATTATTTTATAAAAAAATATAATGTTCCTGTAGACGGGACAATAAAAAAATACCTTTCTTACGATAGAAAATTTGTAAAAGAAGTTTTTAAAGTAGGTATATTTATTATTCTAAGTACAAGCATTTGGTCTATAGGTACGGGAATATATGATATAGCATATGGTCGTATAGGTCCATATGCACAAGGTGCTGTTAAAATTTCTACTTCTCTTATGCAACTTTTCCAAGTATTTGGTATAAGCCTTGGAGTTGCAACACAAATAATTATGACAAATACGTTAGGTTCTGGAGATAGAGAACTGTCTATAAGATATGCAAGAAAATGTTTAAAGTCTGCTGTTTCTATAAGTAGTGTTATGGCAATACTTTTAATAATATTTGCACCATATATTGTAGGAATATTCAATGCAGATGAAAATGTAACACATTATGTATTAGTGCTTACATACATATATTCTGGTGGTCTAATACTTCGTACTGGAAATTTTGTAGCATTAAATGGAATACTTAGAAGTGGTGGAGATACAAAGTTTCATTTCTATTTAGATTTAGTAGCTGTATGGTTTATAGGTATTCCACTTGCTTTTCTAGGTGCTGTTTATTTTGAACTTCCTATATACCTAGTAGTTTTAATTGTACATTCTGATGAAATGTTTAAATTTATTATAGGATTTATTCGTGTTAGTAGTAATAAATGGGCTAATAAGATTGTTTAGGTCATGTATCACTTTAAGTGAGGTAAGAAAAAGAGTATAATAATCTAATAAGTACAAATACGGTGTTATATGTTTTAAAAATGCATGAAATGCTGTGGCAACTTTTAGAACACGTTTAAAGAGACTTGCACGGAAAACCATTTGTTATTCTAAATCTTTGGAGATGCATATTACTATGGTTTCTTTGCTTATCAATTCTCTTGATTTTAAATCTCACTTTTTTTGATACATGACCCTATCAAAAAAAGTTATTGACAAATTTCAAAATATATAGTATTATATTTTTTGTTGGTAGCAAGTCGTATCATTAGAAGTTGGAGAAGTACTCAAGTGGCTGAAGAGGTGCCCCTGCTAAGGGTATAGGTCGTTAACGCGGCGCGGGGGTTCAAATCCCCCCTTCTCCGTTTATATTAAAAACCGTGTATTATAAGTTTACTTAAAATACACGGTTTTTTTGATTATTGTTTATTAAAGAAGGAATATGATAAATATGAATAATTTGAAATGTGATTGTATAATACCTGCAGCCGGTACAGGTAGTAGAATGGGTTCCATAAATAAGCAGTTTATAGATTTAGATGGTATACCTATTATTATTAGAACTATAAAAAAATTTGAAGAATGTGATTTAATAAGTAAGATAATAGTTGGTATATCAGAAAACTGCGAAGAAAATCTAAAATCTATTTTAAAAAATTACGACATAAAAAAAACCATAATATCATACGGAGGAAATACAAGACAAGAAACTATTTATAATGCTTTAAAAAAAGTAGATGAAGATACAGATATAGTAGTTGTTTCGGATGCTGTTAGACCTTTTGTAGAAATAGAAGAAATAGAAGAAGTAATAAAAGTTGCAAAAGAAAATGGAACAGCGATACTAGTTACACCATTAAATAATACAATAAAAGAAAAAAATGATAAAATACGCACACTTGATAGAAACAATCTTTGGAACGCACTTACACCACAAGCTTTCAAAAAAGATATTATTATAAATGCTTATGAAAATGCAAAAAAACTAGATATAATAGCTACAGACGACTCAAGTCTTGTAGAAAAACTTAATATTCCTATTTCTTTTATTTTAGGAAATTCTAAAAATATAAAAATAACAACAGTAGAAGACTTAGAATATGCAAAATTTTTGATAAAAGATACACAAAAAAATACAAAAACAATAATATATACAGATGGAGCTTGTACAGATAATCCGGGTCCTGGTGGATATGCTGCTGTCATTTTAACTGAAAATGAAAGAATAGAAATAAGTAAAGGCTTTAAAAGAACTACAAATAATAGAATGGAGCTTTTATCTGTTATTTCTGCACTTGAAGAATTAAAAACAAAATCTAAAGTAGATTTGTATTCTGATTCTAAATATGTTGTAGATGCTATAAACAGAAACTGGTTAAATAATTGGATAAAAAATAATTGGATAAAGTCAGACAAAAGAAGGGTAATGAATATGGATTTATGGAAACAACTTATACCTCTTATCAAAAAACATGATGTAAACTTTATTTGGCTAAGAGGACATAACAATGTTAATGAAAATGAAAGATGCGACCAATTAGCAAAAGAAGCGGCTAAAAATCCACAATTTGAAGATATATAAATTTTAAGAGATGATAAGTATAAAAGAAAGGCCTATAAATGATAAAATATTCTGTAATAGTTCCTATCTATAACGAAGAAGAAGTTATTGAAACTTGTTATGAAAAATTAAAAGAAGTAATGGAAAAAACGGAAGAAAACTATGAAATTATTTTTATAAATGATGGTAGTATAGATAAATCTGTAGAAATTATAACAAATATATGTGAAAGAGACGAAACAGTTGCCCTAATTAGTTTTTCTAGAAACTTTGGGCATCAAAATGCACTAACAGCAGGAATGGAGCACGCTATAGGCATGGCTGTTATTGCAATAGATTCAGATTTACAAGACCCCCCACATATTATATTAGATATGATAAAAAAATGGAAAGAGGGATATCACGTTGTATATGGAAAAAGACAAAAAAGACGTGGAGAGAGTTTTTTCAAAAAAATAAGTGCATATTTATATTACAGAATATTAAGAGCTCTTACAACCGTAGAGATTCCTGTAGATGTTGCAGATTTTAGGCTCATAGATAGAAGAATATGTAATATTTTAAATAATCAAATATCTGAAAAAAATAGATATATACGTGGACTCGTTGCTTTTTGTGGTTTTAAACAAACATTTGTAGAATACGAACGAGATGAAAGACTTGCAGGAGAAACAAAATATCCCTTAAAGAAAATGATAAAATTCGCAGTAGATGGAATAACTGGATTTTCTTACAAACCTTTAAAAATAGCAACAAAAATAGGATTTTTTATATCTCTGTTTTCTTTTACATATCTTTGCTATGTTATTTACGAGGCATTATTTCTACAAAGACCAGTTGTTGGTTGGGCATCTACAATTAGTATTATATTATTTTTTCAGGGTATAGTTCTTATTGTACTTGGTATTATAGGAGAATATATAGGGAGAATATTTGAAGAAATAAAAGGTAGACCAATATATTTAATAGAAAAAAGCATAAATATAAAAAGTGGAGATGTTACAAAATATGAATTTGACAAATAGTGAGTAAAAAATATATAATGGAAGGTGTAATGTTGAAAATATTTGCTGTAAGAGGAATAAAAAAAAGTGGAAAAACAACAACCGTTTCAAAAATAATAACAGAATTAAAAAATCGTGGTTATAAAGTTGGCTCCATAAAATATATTCATCACGAGGATTTTGAAATGGATAAAGACCCAAATACAGACACAAGAAAACATAGAGATGCCGGTGCAAATATTGTTTGTGCAAGGGCAAACCATGAAACAAGTATTCTTTTTCCTGAAAAATTACCATTAAACAAAATATATTCTGTATATGATGGAATTGTAGATTTCGTTATTCTGGAAGGAGTTAACGAAGCAGATGTACCAGCTATTATAACAGCACACAACAAAGATGATTTAATACAAAAGTGGACGGATAATGTTTTTTGTATTTCTGGACGTATAGCAAATAATATAAAAGAACATAACGGATTTAAAGTTATAGACGCTACTACAAATGTAAAAGAGTTGGTAGATTTTATAGAAAATTTTTTTATAAGTCATTTCCATGCGTAAGTACGTAAATTAATATATACACATTTAAGCATAGGAGGAACTATGATAACGGAACCTTTAAACACAATGATAGATTTAGAACCAATAGTAAAATACGATAAAAATGGTATTTCCAATATAGAAGACCCAATTGTAAAAGAGCTTCGTGCAAATTTAATGATAAACGAAGAATTATATCTTTCTATGATGGCTCTTCCTCAAGATTTCGATGAACTTGCTGTAGGATTTATGTTTGCAGAAGGTCTTATAAAATCTATAGATGATATAGAACGTATAGAATCTACTTGTACAGGTAATATATTTGTATATACAAAAGAACCTATACAAGTAAACGAAGATGACAAAAGAGTTTTAGTTTCTGGTTGTGGCTCTGGAAGTGTAAGTATGGAGTTTTTGAACGAACTTAATTTACCACAACTTGTGGGAAATCAAACTTTTAGCTACAATGAAATTATAAATATGATGAAAAAATTTAACAAACAATCAGAAATATTTAATAAAGCTGGTGGTTGCCACTCTGCTGCACTAAGATTTAAAGACGGTACAGATATATTTTTTGAAGATATAGGAAGGCATAATGCTGTAGATAAAGTAGTAGGAAAAGCACTTATGGAAAAACGTTCAATAGAAGATTGTGCTCTTTTGGTTAGTGGAAGAATTTCTTCAGAAATAGTATTAAAAACTATAAAATTAGGTATACCAGTTTTAATATCTCAATCTGGACCTACCGCTATGTCTCTTGCTCTTGCAAAAAAAACAAATATGACTCTTATAGGATTTGCTAGGGCTTTTAGGTTTAATATTTACTCTGGAGCTTTTAGGGTTACGGAGTAATTTTGAAATGTAAAAAATAACAAAAAATACACCTCTAAATATTAAAAAAGGTGTATTTTTTGTTTATTATTTCATAATAAAATAGAAATTATAGATAAAAAAAGTTAAAATAATTAAGATATAAAAATACTGTATCTATATTCTGAATTGCAAGACTATCTTAGATTATTATACTCTTTTTCTTACCTCACTTAAAGTGATACATGACCATTATAATGAATATCATACCTCCCTCCTATTTCTATCTCCCAAAATAATATTCCTCACTATTACACACTGCTTACAATTTTCAAAAAGTCGTTTTTAACTTCTTCCAAAACCTTTGTAGCCTCCTCATCTGTATCACGTACAACACCTATATACAATTTTAATTTCGGTTCTGTACCAGATGGTCTTAGACAAGCCCATGTATCATCTACAAGTTTAAAGTATCTAATATTAGATACTGGGTAATCCAGTTTTGTTATTTCTCCAGTTTGTAAATTTTTCGTTTGACTAGTTTTATAGTTTTTATATTCTTTTACATCTATTCCATTTATTTGTTTTGGATAATTATCTGTAAAATGTTCCATTATTTTTTGTATCTTTTCACTACCAGTTATACCTTTCATAACTATAGAAACAGTATCTTCTTTATAGAAACCATATTTTAAATATATTTGGTTTAAGTATTCTAGCATTGTAAGATTTTTAGATTTTAGATAAGCACAAATTTCACATATTATCATTGCTATACCAATTGCATCTTTATCTCTTGCATAATCACCAATTAGATAACCATAGCTTTCTTCAAAACCATATATAAATTTGTATGTATCCTCTGTTTCAAACTTTTTAATAAGCTCGCCTATATGTTTAAAACCAGTAAAAACTTCAAAACATTTTATGTTGTTTTTCTCGGCTATTATATTTGTCATTTGAGAAGATACTACAGATGTTATTATAGCTGCATTTTTTGGTAATTTGTTTTTTTTCTGCATTTGTGTAATTACGTATTCTGCTAAAATAACTCCTACCATGTTACCGTTTAGTTTTACATAATCACCGTTCTTATCTCTACACATTACACCTACTCTATCAGCATCTGGGTCTTGTGCAAATATTATTTCTGCATTTATTTCTTTTGTTATTTCAATAGCATAGTTGAATGCTTCACGTTCTTCTGGGTTTGGATATTCTATTGTTGGAAAATTGCCATCTGGTATTGCTTGACTCTCTACAACTCTTATATTTGTAAAGCCTACATTTTTTAGCAAATTGATAGTAGGAATATACCCTGCACCATGTAGTGGAGTATATACAATTGGTATATTTCCAAATTCTTTTATTAGCTCTGGATTTAAAGATATATTTTGACATTCTTTTAAAAATTCTATGTCTATATCTTCTTCAAGCTCTATATACAATCCTTTTTCTTTTGCTTCTTCTATACTTATCGTTTTTACTTTGTCAAATATTGTATTGTTTACATAATTAATTATTTTTTCATCGTAAGGACTATTTACTTGTGCACCATCTGGACCATATACTTTGTACCCATTGTATTCTTTTGGATTATGACTTGCTGTTATCATTACTCCTGCTACACAATTTAAATGCCTTATTGTAAAACTAAGTTGCGGAGTAGGCCTTATATCTGTGTAAATATATGTTTTAATTCCATTTGCATTGAAAACAAGTGCTGTATACTTAGCAAATTCTTTGGACATATTTCTAGGGTCAAAGGAAATTGCAACGCCTTTTGTGTGGTCTATATCTTCATTTAAAAGATAATCTGCAAAACCTTGTGTAGATGCACCAACTGTATAAATATTCATACGATTTGTACCAGCTCCCAGTATTCCACGTAGCCCTGCTGTTCCAAATTCTAAATTTTTATAAAATCTCTCTTTTATTTCATTTTCATCTGTAATAGCTTTTATTTCTTCTTTTGTTTTTTCATCAAAATGATTGTCAGTTGTCCAAAAATCATAATTTTTTCTGTGTAATTCCATATAATCTCCTTTATTCTTCTGTTCTACTGTCTTTATAAATATCTAAGAAATTAAAACGTTCTCCATTTTTTCTATATCCTGTTACGGTATCTAAATTAACATTGTCTAGTGATTTGAAAATATTTTGCTTTATTTCTGGGTTTATAGTATTTATTATTTTTAACAGATTTTTCATTTCTGTACGTTTACCTATTTTATTCACACTTGGTTTTTTTCCGAGTATTTGACCCAGTAATATTCCTTGTACCCATTCCATAGATGGGTCTTGTCCAGCTATATCACAAGCATCATTTAATGGGCAAGCACAATTTATAAAATTTAGGTTATTATAATTTTTCCATGCTATTATATCTTGTTCCAATATATAATATAAAGGTCTTATTAATTCCATACCATTAAAATTTTGTGATTTCACTTTTGGCATCATTGTTTTTATTTCAGAACCGTAACAAAGGTTTAGCATAATTGTTTCTATTACATCATCGCCATGATGACCTAATGCAATTTTGTTACAACCAAGTATTCTAGCACCATTATATAAATGACCACGCCTCATTCTAGCACACAAATAACATGGATTGTTATCTACTTGTTTTACTATTTCAAAAATATGTGATTCAAAACGTTCAAGTGGAATACCTAAATTTTGAGCATTTTTAAAAACTATATCTAAATTTTGTTTATCATAACCCGGGTCCATAAGCATAAATTTTATTTCAAAATTTACTTTTCCATGCCTTTGCAATTCTTGAAATAATTTTGCAAGTAGCATAGAATCTTTACCACCAGAAACACAAACACAAATTTTATCACCTTCGGTAACCATCTCATAGTTTTTGATAGCTTGTATGAATTTACTCCAAATTTCTTTACGGTATTTTTTTATTATGCTACGTTCTACGTCTATTATTTTTTCTTTTATATTTTGTTCTGTATTTTTTGTTTGCAAATTGTTTTCCTATTCATTACTTGTTATTATTAATCCAATTTTCTAAGCTATCTTTTCTATTTTGTATAATTGGAATATTTAAATTTCTAATTTCTGTACTTGTGTTATTAGAAATTTGTATTGCTACAACAGGTTTATTTTTAGATAAAGCATATTTTATTTCTTCAATTGCTATACCATTAGAATTCGAAGGTCTATTAGAACAAACTATGACACCAGCCCAATCTATTTTAGCTTTAAGTTGCGGATCTACCAAAAATCTACCATCTATTTTTTCTAAAGGCTCATTTTTTGTTACAGATGAGTCTTTAACTTGAAATTTTGTTCTTTCAAGTAAACTACTTATTGTTTCATAATCATTACTATTCCATCTATGTGGAATAAAAACATTTATAATTCTCATGATAATCTCCCAATATAAAAATAATTACCAAGATATATAATTAAATATATCATTATAAAAATAAATGGTATATATTGCTCTAATTTAGATATAGACCAATATTTCATTTTTTCTTTTTCTCTACCTAACAATTGCCACTCATAATTAAACAAATTGGCAGAAAGTTTTTTCTCTATTTCATGTATAATTTTAAATTTAGCGGAATTTAATTGTCTGTAACTATTAATGCTTATATACCAAACTAAAGAAATTAAAATACCTATAACTAATATACCAAAATTTATATCATGAAACCAATAAGTACCTGAAAGTAAAGCTGTGTTAAGTGTCATAAATGAAGTATTAATAATATAACGCCTTTGGCTAATTCTATCTGTTAATTCAATATGAAGTTTATATTGTTCCAATAAAATTTTATCAAATTCATTAATATTAATATTAAATAACTGATTATTCACATTAATCATCCCATCTATAATCAATAGATATAATACTAGTAGGCATACCGATTATTTTTATATCAAATTTAAGACTATTTTCCACTTTTGTACTAGCGTTATGTATTCTAAAGCTAAACTGCCAACCCTCATCCATAAAAATCTCTACAGTGTTATTAGAATTAGGTTTAAAATCAGCATTTATAATACGTGTTGGTAACTTTGCTATTGGTACTATTAACTTTGGTTTTTGTTTTTTGGTAGGCTTGTTTAACATACCACGTAAGTTATATGGTTGTACTGTTGTTAATTTTTTGTTAGTTACACTTACAGTTTTATAAAAATCATATTTTCCGATTATATATTCTACCATATTTTTAGCTATAAGTTCACCATGAATATTATAGCTATTTTTAATCTCATTAAGAAAAGCACTCAAAAGTGGTTTATAAACATCATTTTCTTTTGAAGATATTTCATTCCATTTCAAACCTTTAAATTTACACTCTGTCAAATATGAAAAGATAGGTTCTATATCATTCCAATAATTACAAGAACATTTAATACCAAACCACTTCTCTCCAAAATCTAATTTATTAGACAATCTACTATGTTTTACGGCAAAATGATTATTTTTAATGCTGATACCTATTTCCCATGATATATTACCACGTATAATTAAAATATCACGTACATCACCAGTTTTACCTTCAGTATCTTGCTGTATTTTTAGCTCTAAGATATCAAGGCTATCGGTTGTATCTAAAATAAGAGGTTCTGATTCTAAAATAGCATTTATCCCAGCCATTGTACTAATTATAAAAATATCTTGTATATTTTTATCTATTTCATTCCATGCAAATTTACAAACCTCAAAACTACTATTTTGAATTATAACAACATTTCTTATGGGTTTTATCATTTTTTCTAAAACTATGAGATACGCAAATTCTAAAGCTCTTCCATTTCTATTACTCGCACTCATTATTTTACCATTACTTTATAATGTTTATATAAAGCCTCTTTTATAGACATAGCAATAACATAAGCCAAATTTACCGGCACAGCATTTCCAATCATCTTATAAGCGTTTGATAAATCTGTATAATAAAACCTGAAACTATCTGGGAAAGTTTGTATCCTAGCACATTCTCTGACAGATAATCTTCTATATAAATATTCTTTATCCTTTTCAAATTCACGTTTATTCTGTTCTAGAAATGTCATTTTTGGGGCTTGTGGGTGAAGTGGTGCTTGTCTACCACTTGCCTGTATGGTATAGGATTGTTCGTCCCAAGAACGCACTCTATTTCTTGACATGAAAATACTAGAAAAACCACCTATCATATATTCATGATTAAGTATTAGAGTATTATCACCATTTGTTTTGTTTTTTTCTAATGCTGGTTTTACATTATCTCTTAAATCAAATATAGCTTGTGATAAAGTTATCTTATTTTCGTGTGGTTTTGGAAATTCATATTTTATATTTAAATCTTTTCTAATACCTACATAAAAAACTCGTTTTCTATCTTGTGGAACAGAATAATCAGCAGCGTTTAAAAGTTTGATATATACATTATATCCTGCCTTTTCAAACATTGATATTATATTTTCGACAGCTTCGTTATGTCTTTTTGCAAGCATTCCCGATACATTTTCCGCAAGGAAGAATTTTGGCTTTTTGTCTTGTATAAGCCTTATATATTCAAAAAACAATTGCCCTCTTGGATCGTTTATACCACGTAAGCTACCAGCCTCGCTCCAAGATTGACAAGGCGGTCCACCTATTATACCATCACAATTTGGGAAATTGTACGATGGTATTTTTCTTATATCTTCTTTTAGCAAAGGTGCTTTATGATTTTTTTCGTAAGTTTCCCATATAGTTTTGTCATATTCATTTGCCATGACAATTTCAAAATCTGCATTTTCAAAGCCTAAATCTAAGCCACCAGCACCCGAAAAAAGAGAAATAATTTTTAAATTATTCAAATTATGCTCACCTTTAAATATTGTTGTTGCAAGTAAAATTATATTTCACTTGCAATACAAAAAAATTATTTTCCGTCAAATTCTCCACTTACTACAACTTTACCAATAGTTTTCCCACTTTCGAGCATTTTGTGAGCAGCCCTTAAATTAGTTGCATTTATACCTGTTGTTATTTCTGCTACAACTGTTGATACAAGTTCTTTATTTTCAAAAAGATTTGAAAGCTTAGCTAATATCTCGCCTTGACTATATATTTCTGTATTAAATAAATGTTTTGTAAACATAAGTTCCCATGCAAATGTAACACTTTTGCGTCTTATCAAATCCATTGGTAAATTTTCGTATATTTCTTCTATAGATACTATATATCCAAGAGGTGCTATAAGTTCTGCACAAGTTTCAAAATATTTTTCTGTGGAATGAGATATTAATATATAATCTACATTTTCAAAACCTAATTCTCTTACTTGTTCTACAATATTTTTTTTGTAGTCTACAGTATGGTCTGCACCCATTTTTTTACACCAATCTGTAGTTTCTTGTCTACTAGATGTTGCAATTACTGTAAGCCCAGCCCATTTTGCAAGCTGAATACCTATAGAACCAACACCACCTGCACCATTTATAAATAATATTGTTTTTCCTTTTGCACTATTTTTTTCAAATGGTATATGCATTTTTTCAAATAAACATTCGTATGCTGTTATACCTGTAAGAGGTACACCTGCTACACAATTATCCGATAATATTTCTGGGGCTATGGAAACTAATCCTTCATGCATAAGCTGATACTGAGCATTAGAACCACTATAAGCTAAAGCACCAGAATAATAAACTCTATCACCTTTTTTGAATTTTGTTACATTTTCACCTATATTTTCTACTATACCTACTGCATCAAAGCCTAATATTCTTGGGCTTTCTGTTTTTTCTTTAGAATTTCTTCTTATTTTTGTATCTACAGGGTTTAGTCCTACTGCATTTACTTTTACTAGTATATCTTTGTCTTTTGCCATTGGCATATCTATTTCTACATTTTGTAAACTATTTTCATCATCTATGGATATGTTACCTTGTGTAAAGCCTATCGCTTTTATTTTCATATATCCCCCTGTTATTTCAGTTAAAATTATAAATAAAAGTATATCATTTTTTGAAAATTTGTACAATGTATTATTGAAATTAGGTTATGTGCCGTGTAGTAGTGTAAAACATAGGTAACCAAAAACAGCTTAGTTACATAGTATAAGCTATATATTTAATGCCTATTTTTTAGGAGGCTATCTATGATTAAACCGTTCTTTTCTTTATTTATTTTAATCTTTATTATACTTTTTGTAGCTTGTGGGAGTTATGAAAATAATGAACTCACTACTGTAAAAGTGAGCGAGGTTACACGTTCTATTTTTTATGCACCATGGTATGTTGCAATAGAACTTGGTTTTTTTGAAGATGAGGGAATAAATATAGATTTAATAACAAGCGATGGAGCAGATAGAGTTATGACAGCACTTTTAACGGGAGCTGTAGATATTGGTCTTTCTGGACCAGAAGCTGCAATATATGTTTTTAATGAGGGTCTGAACGATTTTGCTGTTGTTTTTGCAAAACTTACAAATAGAGATGGTTCTTTTTTAATATCGAGAGAACCAATAGAAAATTTTACATTTGAATATTTAAGAGATAGTCATATATTAGCTGGTAGAAGAGGTGGTATGCCTTATATGGTTCTTGAATATGTAACAAGATTGCATGGTCTTAAATATGAAGACTTATACTTAGATAATACTATACAATTTTCAGCTATGGCATCTGCTTTTTTAAATGGTGTAGGTGATTTTGTAACAGCTTTTGAGCCAGTAGCCTCGAGAATAGAACTAGAAGGACGAGGCTATATTGTAGCCTCTATTGGTGAATATAGTGGAGAATTACCATATACAACATTTTATGCACTATCTAGTTTTATAGAAAATAATCCAGATATAATACAATCTTTTACAAACGCTATAAGACGTGGACAAAGATGGGTACAAGAAAATGATGCTAAAGATATAGCAAATGTAATATATACATTTTTTCCAAATATAGAATTAGAAATATTAATAAATTCTATAGATAGATATAAACAAATAGAAGCTTTTTCAAGTGAACCGTACGTTAATAGAAATAGTTTTGAGCTTTTGCAAGATATAATGCAGTCCGCAGGTGAGCTACAGAATAGAGCAGATTTTGATATTTTAGTAAATAATAATTTTGCAAAAAATTATTAAAAATATGTCGTGTTACTATTTGTTAGATACAAGTAACACGACATATTTAAGAATTTTGAAATTTCTTACTTCTTAAATTTGAGAAAAAGTTGTTTATTAATTCTTTTTAAAATTGAAAATATACGATTAACTATATTTTTCAAAATCACGTATCATCTTGCAAAATATTGAAGTCCACAACCTTATTAAAAAAAGGTCTGCTAGAGTTTCTGTGGCTTATACAAATCACAGTACAGTTAGGGTATTCACGAAATAAATCATCAAGGATTTTAGCTTCTAGCTCTTCATCCATATTTGAAAATGCCTCATCAATAAGTAAAACTTCTGGAGAGGTAGCAAGCATTTGTGAAAGTCCCAATCGAGACTTTTCTCCACCACTTAATACTTTGTTGTTAAGTATTGTTTCACCTTTATAATCTTGTTGATTGTCCAGTGTGGTTATTTTAATCAATCGTTGTAGCTCTTCATCACTCTTTTCTACACCTAGTAATATATTGCTACGCAGGTCAAGCGTTAACACGTTATTATGCTGAAAAGTAATTCCGAAAACTCTACGTAGTGATAAAAGTCTTATTTCACGAATATTTATATCATTAACATAAATATCTCCTTCATAAGTTGGTATGAAACCCATAATAATATTAAAAAAAGTAGATTTTCCGACACCACTCTCTCCAAAGAACATCATTTTTTCTCCTGATTTTATATTAAAATCGGGAACTGTAATATTTCTACCGTCCTCAAATGTCGCTCTCACACCCTCGGTTCTTAGACTTTCAAATGAGGTAATCTCTAAACCGCCGTTGTCTTCAAGTGGTACATCTTCAAATTCCTGCAACTTTGACAAAAATGGTTTTAATATCTTATAACTAATATATGAACTGTGTATGTTTGCAAAGCCGCCTAAAAATAAGGGTATGTTAATAAAAAGCACCATGACACTACCAGCACTTGTATCAAACGTAGGTGATAATTGTATAGTACCAAAGATGATTAAAATAGGTGCGATTATTTGAAAAAGTCCAGCAATGTTTGCTGTATAATGTTCAAAAATACCTACTTTTACAGCAATTATTTTAATTTTTTCAAGTACCTTGTTAGGTCGGTCTGCAAAAAAATCATACGCTCCTTTGGCTTTTACATTACCCACATTCTCCAATGCCTCCTGAGATACGGTTACCAATTCGCCTTCACGTTCGATATAATCAGCCTCTAAGGCAGCCATCTGATTTCCTAATCGGGCAGTAAATAGAAAGTATATAGGCAGTGCTACAACAGTGAATATACCTGCCCACATATCTAATCTAAAAACTAATACACCAAAAAATACAAAAATAATCGTTCTAGAGGCAAGGCGTAGTAGAATACCAAAAAACTCTCCACTACCTTGAGATGCTAACTGCAAATTTGAAAAAATCTCTGATGCAGGAAGATTTGTAAAAAATTCTTGTTTAGAACGCAATAATCTTGCAGTATAATATCCAATAAGATGTGTAGTTGTACCCCATTTCAAATCTACAAAAAGATAAGCTTCAAGCATATTCATCAAAAAAACAAAAGTAAATACCCCTGTAGTAAGTAGCATACTTGCAGCAAAGCCATAAAATTGTTGTATCATCAAATAGTTGTTAAGTAACCTTGCTAACAAATCATTTGCATATAACAACAAAAAACCTGAACCTATCGAAGTTAGTATGTAGAGTAGTATAAACAGCTTTGTTCTCGTATTATTAAATATTATATTTAGTGTTTCTCTCATACAATGGTCTCCTAGAAGTATTTTAATTACATATTTTTATACATAGTAGTAGTTGAAGTTCCAATATAATCTTTTACAAACTTTAGCAAAATATAATGCAGTCCGCAGGTGAGCTACAAAATAGAGCAGACTTTGATATTTTAGTAAATAATAATTTTGCAAAAATTATTAAAAATATGTCGTGTTACTATTTGTTAAATACAAGTAACACGACATAATTAAGAATTTTGAAATTTCCTACTTCTTAAATTTGAGAAAAAGTTACTTATCAATTCAGCAGATTCTTTTTCCATTACACCAGAGATTATTTCTACTTTATGATTATACAGATTGTTGTTTAAAACATTGTTTATAGAAGAAATAGAACCACCTTTTGGGTTTTTTGTAGAATAAACAAGCCTTTCCATTCTCGATTGTAATATTGCACCTGCACACATTGCACAAGGTTCTAATGTTACAAAAATAGTGCAATTTTCTAAACGCCAATCATCCATATAGCTACAAGCCTCATTTATTGCTATTATTTCACTATGATATAAGACGTTTTTTTTAATATTTCTTTTGTTAAAACCAGAACCGATAATTTTATTTTGGTAAACTATAACACATCCTATAGGTACTTCTGAAATTTCTTTTGCTTTTAAAGCTTCTTTAAAAGCCTCATTCATAAAAAAATTATAATCCATCTTATAATAAAATTATATTTGCTTTTTTGCAAAGTTCTATTGTTTCATTATCCCAAAGTGAAGCGTGTACTTGACCTATGTGTGCTTTTTGTAAAAAAAACATACAGATACGAGATTGACCTATACCACCGCCTATTGTAAGTGGTAATTTATTATCCATTAACTTTTTATGAAAATCTAGATTTAATCTATCTGTAACTTTCAATTCTTCTAATTGGTATTTTAGAGCATTTTCATCTACTCGTATACCCATAGAGCTAAGTTCTATTGGCATTTCTAAAACATGGGACCAAACTATTATATCTCCATTTAACTCCCAATCATCATAATCTGGAGCTCTTTTGTCATGTCTTATTCCACTTAGTAATTTTTTACCTACTTGCATTACAAAAATAGCTTTGTGTTCTTTTGTAGCCTCTGCTTCTCTTTCACTAGGTGTTAAATTCGGATATTTATCTTCTAGTTCTTGAGATGTAATAAATATTATATTTTCTGGTAATTGTGGTGGTAATGCAGGAAAACGTTCCAATATTATTTCTTCTATCTTTTTTAAAACCAGCCATATACGATTAACTATATTTTTCAAAAAATCTAAATTTCTATTCTCTTTTTTGATAATAAGCTCCCAATCCCATTGGTCTACATATATTGAATGGGTATTATCTAGCTCTTCATCTTTTCGTATTGCATTCATGTCTGTATACAAACCTTGTGTAGGACTAAGTCCATATTTGGCAAGTGCCATACGCTTCCATTTTGCTAAAGAATGTACAATCTCTACAGGTTCATCTGGGATATCTTTTATGGTAAAAGAAACCGGATTTTCTATTCCATTTAGATTATCATTAAGTCCACTATTGTTTAGTACAAATAAAGGTGCACTAACTCTTGTTAGATGAAGTTCTTTGGCTAATAATTTTTCAAAATTATCCTTTACAAGTTTTATTGCTACTTGAGTATCAATTGTGCTTAAATGTTCCTTGTAATTCTTTGGTTCAAAAAACTTCATAAAAACCCCACTTATAATATTTTTATGAAGTTTACCACTATTTATTGTTTTTTTCAAGAAAGAAGTTTTAATTTGTTTTTTCAATTATTGTATGAGCGTTAAACATAGGTAACAAAAAAATTTAGAAGTCCTAAGAAAAATATTTAAATATTACTCCAAATATGGTATAATATTAAGTAAGAAAGGTGTGTGAAAATGAGATATAGTGCAGGTTCAAATGTATCAACCAGAAGATTAATGCTAAGTTAGGAAATGACCAATACAAAATATCCCTCATTTTTCCGAAAAATGTATTGGAATTTAAGGGTTTTCAAGAATTAAACCCTGACGAACTTATGCTTGTTGATGGAGGGAATTCTGATTTTTGGTGGGCATTAGGTGGGGCATTAGCAATTGCTGCTACTCCATATGTAGCTGTTAAGGCTGGTTTTGAGGCAGCTTCATGGACTTTTAGTTCAGGACTTGCAATGTTAAGCCAAATAGGTTAATAATTATAAATTTTTTATATAGTATTTTTTAATATGTTGATTTTATTATAGTGAATAAAGGAGAATTATATTAGACCTCCTCGGAAACTATTTACAAAAAACAAAAAAAAGAATAAAATAGTCAAGGGCTAAAAAAATGACTAGATATGAAAAAGCGATGAAACTAAAAAATGAAGATTTTAAGCAATTAATAGGTGTGAAAAAGCAAAC
>WRGD01000134.1 GCA_009787355.1 Defluviitaleaceae bacterium
CTGCATCATCTGCTGCTCTATTTATACGCATACCAGAAGATAATCTTTCACTACTTCTGTTTAATCTACTACCTACTGCTAGTATTGCTCTATGGCTATTTATTGCAGATACATTTGTGTTTACTATTGTATTTGACATTGTGTCTCCTCCTTGACAGCGATTGTATTTGCTAGTTCCTTATTTCTAGCAAATTTCTCGAAATAAAAATATCCTAATATTTTTTTGTTAGATACATATTAAAATAATTAATAAAAAAAATAATAATATATGGGGTATACACATTATAAAAAAGGATTGCTATAAATTAAGGAGATTACTAAGGTTGTATCTTTAATTTATTTGTCTATTTGTAACTAATTTCATCTTTGATTTGTTTGTAACTAATTTCATCTTTGATTTGTTTGTAACTAATTTCACTAACTTGTTTTTTCGTTAAGAATTTCATATATGTACCTAACAACGTTATTGTACCCCCCCCCCTGCCAAATGTCAAGTGTTTTTTTTATATTTTTTTCTGGTAATTTGTACTAATTTTTTTTGCTTGTTTTTTGCTTGACTATTAAAAATATTTTTTATACAATTAAATCAAAATTATGGAATGGGGATACTCGTGTATATATGATTACAATAAACAATATAAATTTTACAAGTTTAGCAAATGCAACATTGGGGCATAACACAGCACAGAATCAAGCTACCACAGAGCAGACACAAGATACTAATCAGGCTACTGGTGGTCTTTTTGGTGATAATATGTTTGGGATTGTTATAATGTACCTTGCAATTTTTGGTCTAGCATGGCTTTTTATAATTAGACCACAAAGAAAAAGGCAAAAAGCACAACAGCAAATACAGCAATCTTTAAAAGTTGGAGATAATATTGTAACAAATAGTGGAATGTATGGAAAAATAGTAGATGTTGGTGTAGATGTTTTTATAGTAGAATTTGGTACAAATAAAGGAATTCGTATACCAGTAGCAAAACAAGAAATATTAACAGTAAAAGAACCATCTCTTAATTAATGAATAAATTTACAGAAGACCAACAAAGAGCAATAAATTCATTAGATAGAGAAATTCTTGTTTCTGCCGCTGCAGGTAGCGGCAAAACCTCTGTACTTGTAGAGAGAATAATAAAAAAAATAACATCAGAAAATCCTATAGATATAGATAAAATATTAGTTGTTACATTTACAAATGCTGCAGCGAGCGAAATGAAAACAAGAATTACAAAGGCTTTAAGCAAAAAGATACAAAATAAAAATTTAACAAAATCACAAACATATAATTTAAAAAGACAACTGTTTTTGTTAAAAAATGCAAATATAAAAACAATACATTCATTTTGTGCAGATGTTGTACGTGAAAGTTTTCATATATTAAACATAGACCCAAATTTTAAAATTTTCGACGAATCAAATTCAAAATTGCTAGAACAAAAAGTTTTAACAGAAACTTTTGAAAAATATTATACAAACTTGGACGAAGATTTTTTTAATTTAATAGAAATGTATAGCGGAAAACTTACAGACGACGAACTAAAAAATCAAGTTTTGAAATTGTACAAAGCCAGTTTATGTAATATATATCCCGAGAAATGGCTAGAAGAACAAGCCTCCATGTTTAAAGGTGATGATAACCATTTAAAGGATATTATATATTCGAAAATAGAAAGCAGATTCAAAGCAATCCTTAATGCACTAGATGACTGTATTAAAATTTGTAAAAAACCCTACGGTCCGCATCCTTATGAAAAAACATTAAACCAAGATATGGAAATGATAAATAGTGCATTATTATCTTTGCAAGAATACAAGGATTTGGACAAAGTCAAAGATATTTTAAATATAGGATTTGTTAAATTAGCTACAATAACAAAAAAATTTAGAACCGAAAACAATTTGGATGATAATTTGCAAGATAGCGTTAAACACATAAGAGATAGTATTAAAAAAAGTATAAAAAATATCTTAAATGAATTCCTTTTTAAAGAGCAAAGGGAAATGGTAAAAGATATTTTTTTGTTATATCCAAGTATACAATCTCTTGTATCTTTAACATTAGATTTTTATGAGAATTTTAAAAACACTAAATTGGAAAAAAATGTTTTAGATTATGAAGATTTACAGCATTTTGCTGCACAGGCACTTCACTATAATGAAATACAAAGTAAATTTTTATTTGAAGAAATTTTTGTAGATGAATATCAAGATAGCGATTATATACAAGAATTTATTTTATCATCTGTTTGTAAAAATAGATTTATGGTAGGAGATATAAAACAGAGTATATATAGTTTTAGAGGTGCTGTTCCAGATATTTTTATGGAAAAAAGCAGCATATTAAATTTTATACCATTATCTAAAAACTTTAGAAGTCGTATGGGTATAATAGATGGTATTAATTTTTTATTTGAAAAACTTTTGCCACCGACAAAAATAATTTACGATGATAGAGCAAAGCTATTTTTTGGAGCAGATTACAAAAAAGATTATGAAAATATAGACATACATTTAATTGGAGACCCTACAAAAGATAAAAATATAGAAATAGAAAATATAGATGAAGAAGATGATTTTTTAGAAGTAAATAAAATAGAATTACAAGCAAATTTAATTGCATTAGAAATAAAAAAAATAAAAAAAGAGTGGCAACAAAAAGGTAAAGACCTAAATTTTAGTGATATAGCTATCCTTTCAAGAACAAAAGGTATACATTCAAAAATAATATCAGAACTAAAAAAACACAACATACCTTCCAAAAGCGAAGGCACAGTAGGTTTTTTTGAATCTACAGAAATAAAAATTCTAGTTAGTTATCTTAATATAATTGACAATCCTCTGCAAGATATTCATTTAATTGCTGTTTTGAAATCTCCAATCTACGACATAAATGAAGATAATCTTATTTCTATAAAAAAAGATGATAGAAATTTATTTTTCTTTAAATTGCAAAACTATTTAGAATATGGAGATAATGAAAATTTAAAATTAAAAATATCTGAATTTTTAGATGATTTACAAATATTTAGAAATGAATGCTATGCACTTGAAACAGAAGCTCTTATAAATTTAATATTAGAAAAAACAAATTATTTAAATTATGTAGCAGCAATAAGTGGTAAAACAGGTCTAGACAACATTAATATTTTGATAGATATATCTAAACAATATACTTATAAAGATTTGCACAGTTTTATATTGTATGTACAAACATTAATAAAAAGAAAAATAGATTTATCGGAAGCTAGTAGTTCTACAGAAGAAATTGGTGTAAATATTATGACAATACATAAAAGCAAAGGACTTGAATTTCCTATTGTTTTTTTAGTTAATTTGTCTGGAAAATTTAATAAAATAGATTTAAAATCTAAATTTTTAATTCATAGAAAATACGGTTTTGGTCCAAAGCTTATAGATGAAAAAAATAGATTAATATCAAAAAATATTATATATAATACAGTAAAATCTGCTATAAAAGATGATAGTATAGCAGAAGAAATAAGAATTTTATATGTTGCTTGTACACGTGCAAAAGAAAGACTTATTTTTGTATCTATGATAGACGATATACAAAAGAAAAAAATAAAATGGTCATTTATAAATGAAGAGAAAATATTTAATACAGATAATTACTTAGACCTTATAATGAGCTGTATTACTGTTGAAAGTAACAATATTAATCAAGATTATGAAAATGATAACTTTAACGTAAAAGGTTTTAATATTGTTTACCATGAAAATATAAACAAATCTTTTAAAAGTAAAGAGGAGAATACTAAAAAAAGTATTTTTGATATTGTAAATAATTTTGACAGCAATACATTTGATGAAAGTATCGTAGAAAATCAAATAATAGAAATTCACGAAAACAAAGTAAAAGTACCTACAAGTATATCTATAACAGAAATTAAAAAAAACAAAGATATATTGGCAGATAATAATTACAATTATTTTGAAAATAATAAAGTGGATACTCTAAAAGTTCCTAATTTCATTTTGAAAAACGAAAAATTAACATCTATTCAAATAGGTAATGCTTACCATACAGTTTTGGAGAATATTAGTTTTAATAAAAATGATTACTTTAATTTTTATGAAATTAAAAATTCGTACACGGAAGATATAAAAAAATTTTTAAATTATCTTACAAATGAAAATCATTTAAATAATCAAGAAAAAAATGTAATAGACATTAATATAATCGAAACTTTTCTAAAATCGGATATAGCAAACAAAATGAGATTATCAAAATATATAAAAAAAGAAACCTCTTTTGCTATGAGTATATCTCCCAAAGAAGCGTATTTGTCAGATGATACAGAAAAAAAAATAATAGTACACGGTATTATAGATTGCTATTTTGAATACGAAAACGAATTAATAATATTAGATTACAAAACAGACAAGTTTAAATCTAAACAAGATATTATAGAAAAATACGAAGTACAAATGAAAATATATAAAAAAGCATTGGAAGAAATAACGAAAAGACATATATCGAAAATTATTATATATATGATTAAAAAGAATTTAGAGATTATTTTGTAGGTGTTATATTGAATGATTTTGAATTAAAAATTAAATTTTTGATAGATATTGCAAAACAAAAAATTGAAATATTGAAAAATATACTAAATATTACAATAAACCAAAAATCGCTACTAGAGCCTCCTTTTACAGATGAAATAAAAGAAATCTTTAAATTGATGAATATTGAAAAATTTAATCTTATAGAAGAACTAAAAGAAAATGATATGGCATTTGCAAATATTTTTGAAAGTTTAGAAAATTTTGAAGAAAATACGAAATTGAACAGAGAAATTGTAAAAAATCTACAAAAAGAAATAAACATAGTATCGGAAATTGATATAAAAATAAGAATTGTACAAGAAGAAAACGAAAAATTAATATTTAAAAAATCAAAAGATACAAATATACCTGTGCAATCTTCAAAAATTTTAAATAA
Source organism: Defluviitaleaceae bacterium (assembly GCA_009787355.1). Taxonomy (GTDB): domain Bacteria; phylum Bacillota; class Clostridia; order Lachnospirales; family UBA5962; genus WRGD01. The sequence goes on from WRGD01000134.1 coordinate 4,970, forward strand.
ATATAAACAAAATTTTAATTTTAACAAACAAAATAACAGTTGATATATCGCATATTTTTCTACAATTATATATAACAAAAGACTATCGGCTAAGGCTTATCGATAGTCTTTTGTTTTTTATTTGTATAAATAAGAATCAAAATATCGAAAATTTAGTATAAAGAAAAAATTTTTTTTGACGATATTTAATATGGTTATCTTACTGCTTTTATATTAGATACCCAATTTATCTCTTGTGAATGTGTTAATTGAAAAATGAAAGGTTTAAAACAATGTACTATTCTGAAGATATAATAGAAGAAGTTAGAGAAGCGACAGACATAGTCGAGCTTGTATCGTCTTATGTAAATTTAAAAAATTTTGGGTCTTCTTATAAAGGTCTTTGTCCTTTTCATAATGAAAATACTCCTTCTTTTTCTGTTAGTTCTTCAAAACAAATTTATAAATGCTTTGGTTGTGGTGCTGGTGGCAATGCTTATAATTTTATTATTGCTATGGAAAATCTTACATTTATAGAAGCGGTTGAATATTTGGCAAGCAAATCTAATATAATTTTACCTGAAAAAAATCAAAATATTTATAATTCTAACAAGGTATCTACAAATCAAATAGTAGATAGAGAAAAGGAGAAAAAAGATAAATTATATCAATTACATTTAGATGCTACTAAATTTTTTTATGAAAATTTGAAAAATAATAAAAAAATTATAGAATACGTAAAGTCTCGTGGATTAACTAGTAAAATAATAAAAAAATTTATAATAGGTTATACTGGTGTAGGATGGGACAACTTGTTTAATTACCTAAAAAAATCGGGATATTCGGAGGAAATAATAAAAGATTCTGGCGTTGTAGTAGAAACAAAAGATGAAAAAATCATTGACAGATTTAGAGATAGGTTAATGTTTCCTATATTTGATGAAAAATCAAGAATTATAGCTTTTGGTGGTAGAGATATAACAGAGGGTAAAAAAGTAGCAAAATATATAAATAGCCCAGAAACAAGAATATATAGTAAAAGTAAAAATCTTTACGGCATAAATTTTGTGAAAAAAAACACACAAAAAGAAAATGTTTTTATTGTGGAAGGTTATATAGACCTTGTTACTATGTTTCAAAATGGATTTGATAACACACTTGCAACTTTGGGTACTGCACTTACTTCTGAACATATAAAACTTTTAAAATACAAAAAAAGTATAACTTTAATTTTTGATAATGATGAAGCGGGAAAAAAAGCAACTTTAAATGCTATAAACAATTTGAAATATAGTAATTTTGAAATAAAAGTTTTAGAATTAGAAAATGCAAAAGACCCAGACGAGTATATAAAAAATTTTTCTAATGAAGCGTTTTTGGAAGAAACTAAAAATGCAAAAGATTATATAGATTATCAAATATCTAATCTTTTGAAAGAACACGATTTAGAAAATACTAGAGAAAAAATAAAATTCACAAAAAAAGCTCTGTACACTATATCTCATATAGATAAAGAGAACAAAATAGAAATAGAGCCTTGGCTAAAAAAGATAAGCAAGATAACAAATATAAGTAATACTTCTTTGGAAGATGATTTAGAAAAAATAAGAAATTTAGCATTAGAAAAAAACTCGAAATTTGAAAAAAACAGAAATAATACTCTAAGCAAAAGAAAAAATATTGAATATAATATAAATGATAATATTAAAAATAATCATTTACAAATAAAAAAAGAAGTCATAAATAACGATAAAATATTAAAAGAAGCAAAAATTCATATATTATCGTGTATAGCACACAATTATTTAGTTTATAATACAATTAAACGTTATTTATTACCAGAAGAGTTGGTAGACGATATTTATGTAGAAATTCTTTCTGTATTGTATAAAGAATACGAAAAATCTAAAATAGTTCAGATACCTAAAATTTTTGATTATTTTTTAGAAATAAATGATGAAAAAAAAGAAATATTGACAAACATATTATATACAAAACCAAATCATATAGATCCTTTAAATGAAAAAAGATTATTAATTGCAATAAATAATCATCTTGAAAAAATAAAAAGAGCTTACATAAGCTTTGAAAAATCAAAACTTGATATATATATTGATGAAGAATTTATAAAATTGAAAGAATTAGACCAAAGAGAAAAAAATATAAGTTTTAATATATCGGCATTAAATGGTTAAAATAAAATATAATACATAAAAATTTTAATGAATTTATGCCAGCTAAAAGACGAAAGGGAAAAAATATGAAATCCATTAATGATGAAATTGTAGCTTCACGCTTGGAAGAGCTAGTAGCTCTTGGGAAAAGCAAAAGAGGTGTTTTAGAATACAAAGAAATAATGGATTTTATGGGAGATGTCGAACTTAATGTCGAAGAAATAGAAAAGGTATACGAGTATTTAGAAATCCAAGGCATAGACGTTATGGGAGTTATAGAAGTAGGAGAAGACAATTTAAAAGAAACTTCTACACAATCAATGGAAACTACTATAAACATAGATGACCACGTAAGAATCTATTTAAAAGAAATAGGAAAAGTACCTTTACTTACAGCCGAAGAAGAAGTAATTTTGGCAAGACGTATGGCAGATGGAGACGAAGAAGCTAAAAAAAGATTAAGTGAAGCAAATTTACGTTTAGTAGTAAGTATTGCCAAAAGATACGTTGGACGTGGTATGCTTTTTTTAGATTTAATACAAGAAGGAAATTTAGGACTAATAAAAGCTGTAGAAAAATTCGATTACCGAAAGGGTTTCAAATTTTCTACATATGCAACATGGTGGATAAGACAAGCTATAACAAGAGCTATAGCAGACCAAGCAAGAACAATACGAATACCTGTTCATATGGTAGAAACTATAAATAAACTAGTAAGAGTAAGTAGAACACTATTACAAGATTTAGGTAGAGACCCAACAATAGAAGAAATAGCAGCAGAAATGCAATTAGCACCAGAAAAAGTACGTGATATTATAAAAATAGCACAGGAGCCTGTATCCTTAGAAACGCCAATAGGTGAAGAAGAAGATAGTCATTTAGGTGATTTTATCCCAGATGACGATATACCAGCCCCTGCAGATGCGGCATCTTTTACACTTCTAAAAGAACAACTTATGGAAGTTTTAGATACTCTTACAGAGAGAGAAGAAAAAGTTTTAAAACTGAGGTTTGGACTTGAAGATGGAAGAGCTAGAACACTTGAAGAAGTAGGAAAAGAGTTTAATGTTACAAGAGAGCGAATAAGACAAATAGAAGCAAAGGCACTACGAAAACTAAGACACCCAAGTAGAAGCAAAAAATTGAAAGATTATTTAGATTAATAATCTTATTTAAACTAAAAAAATGTGATTAGAAATTTCTAATCACATTTTTTTATTAAAGTTTAAAAAACTATATTATTTAAGAGTAACTTTTGCTCCAACTTCTTCAAGTTTAGCTTTAATTTTTTCTGCTTCTTCTTTTTGCACACCTTCTTTTAACATTTTAGGTGCTCCATCTACAGTTTCTTTTGCCTCTTTAAGACCAAGACCTGTTATTTCTCTTACTACTTTTATTACTTTTATTTTTTCGGAACCAGCAGATGTAAGTTCTACATCGAAATCTGTTTTTTCTTCTTCTACAGCACCGCCGGCTGCACCAGCTACAACTGCGATACCTGCAGCTGCAGATACTCCAAATTCTTCTTCAGCTTTTTTTACTAAATCATTAAGCTCTAATACAGTTAGTTCTTTAACTGCTTCTATTATTTCATCTATAGACAATTTTGCCATATTTTAATAGCCTCCATATTGTGATTTATTTATGTGTTTTTAATAAGTTTTATTGTTCTTTATTTTGTGCAATTTGGTCAATAACTCTAGCAAATGAAGACATAGGAGATTTAAATGAACCAAGTAATTTTGCAAGCAATTCTTCTTTAGGTGGTATATTTGCAATAGCTTCTATACCTGCAGCATCGTATAAAATACCCTCTACAATACCAGCTTTAAATTCAAGAGCTTTTACATCTTTACTTTCTTTTGCGATTATAGCAGCAGCTACTGTCGCATCACCATAAGAAAAAGCAACAGTTGTAGGACCTGATAAATGAGCATTTAATCCTTCAAAAGCTGTGTCTTTTACGGCAAAATCTAATAATGTGTTTTTGTAAACTTTGTAATCTACACCAGCTTCTCTAAATTTTTTACGAAGTATTGTATCTTCTTCTACTGTTACTCCACGTGCATCTACCAAAACTACAGAAACTGCTTTTTCAAGTTTCTCTTTTATTTCATTTACTATTTGTTGTTTTTGTTCTATTTTAGGCATAATTCACCTCCTCGCATAAAAATACCCCTTTTATTCAAAATTTGCGTAGCAAACCCAAAGACAGTAAAAGGGGTATAAGTTTCCTAGGTAGGGTGTATAAAAAATACAATTATGCAAAAGCCCCTACTGTCTTTGGTATTAAGTTTTTTCAACAAGCTCTATTACTTTACATTATTTTTAAAATTTTGTCAATACTAATTATTTTCAGACAATCTAAGAGGATTAACCTTTACGCCAGGCCCCATTGTTGTAGAAACACTTATGCTTTTTAGGTAAGTACCCTTCGCAGCTGATGGCTTTGCTTTAATAATAGCTGCCATAAGAGTTCCAAAATTTTCGTTCAATTTTTCTACTCCAAAACTTACTTTTCCTAAAGGAACATGGATAATGTTTGTTTTGTCGAGTCTGTACTCTATTTTACCAGCTTTTATATCTTCTATAGCTTTTTTTACATCTGTTGTAACAGTTCCAGCTTTTGGGTTTGGCATAAGTCCTTTTGGACCTAAAACTTTACCTAAACGACCTACAAGACCCATCATATCTGGAGTTGCTACAACAACATTGAAGTCGAACCAATTTTCATTTTGTATTTTGCTTACCATGTCTTCTGCTCCAACATAGTCTGCACCAGCTTCCTCTGCATCTTTTGCTTTGTCTGCTTTTGCAAAAACAAGAACTTTTATAGTTTTACCCGTACCATTTGGTAGTACAACAGCACCTCTTACTTGTTGCTCTGCGTGTCTTCCATCTACACCAAGTCGAATATGAGCCTCTACCGTTTCGTCAAACTTTGCAAAACTTGTTTTTATTATTAAATCCATTGCTTCTTTTGCTTCGTAAAGCATATTTTGCTGTACAAGAGCAACTGAATTTTTGTATTTCTTTCCTCTTTTCATATTTCCTCCTTGTGGTAAAAACGGACTAATGTCCTCCCACATTATTACTAATCTTTTATTGTTATTCCCATACTTCTTGCAGTACCCGCAATCATACTTTTAGCCGTTTCTAGGGATGCAGCGTTCAAATCTTCCATTTTCGTTTTAGCGATTTTTTCTAATTCTGCATTTGTAATTGTGGCAACTTTATTTTTGTTGGGAATACCAGAACCAGACTCTATACCAACTGCTTTTTTTAGTAAAACAGCAGCAGGAGGAGTTTTTGTAATAAAACTAAAACTTTTGTCTTGGTATACTGTGATTACAACGGGTATAATATATCCAACTTGAGAAGATGTCCTCTCGTTAAATTCTTTACAAAAACCCATTATATTAACGCCATGAGAACCAAGTGCAGGTCCTACTGGTGGTGCAGGAGTTGCTTTACCTGCATTTATTTGTAGTTTTATCAAACCAGTTACTTTTTTAGCCATATTTCCTCCTAGGTTTATGCTATTACTTTAATAAAGTATAGCCTGTGGTACACGGGGGCCTTACCCCTCCCACTTTTCTTATATCTTTATATTCTCATTATTTGTGCAAAATCAAGCTCTACAGGTGTTTCTCTACCAAATACAGATAGTATTACAATAGCCGTACGCTTGTTCATATTTATTTCTTTTACTACTCCTATAGATTCAAAAAAAGGACCAGATGTAACTTTTACACTATCTCCTAAATCAAAATCTAAGTTTTGCATTTTTGATTCAACCCCAAGGCTTTTTACTTCATCCTCTGTAAGAGCTATGGGTTTAGAAGCAGGACCTACAAAGCTTGTAACACCACGAGTGTTACGAACAACATACCATGTTTCATCGTTCATTATCATTTTTAAAAGTACATAACCAGGAAAAACTTTTTTCATTACATTTTTTCTTTTCCCATTTTTTACTTCTTCGGTATCTTGAAGAGGAACAACAACTTCCAAAATGCTGTCATGCAATTGTCTGTTTTCTACTATTTTTTCTATGTTAGCTTTTACTTTGTTTTCGTATCCAGAATAAGTATGTATAACATACCACTTTGGTTCTTCCATCTAAAAACCTAATACAAAACTAGCAAATACAGTAATAAGCCAGTTTAAAGCGAAATCCATACCAAATATGACAATACCAAAAATTGTAGATGTAATAATAACAGTAATAGATTGCTTTATTAATTCTTTTTTTGTTGGCCAAGTTATTTTTTTAAACTCGCCTTTGTAATCACTTAAAGCCATAGTAAACTCCTTTTAATTAACAATTAACGTGTTTCTCTATGTGGTTTGTGAGAATTGCAGAATTTACAATATTTTTTAAGTTCCATTCTATCTGGATTTACTCTTTTATCTTTTGTAAAAGAATAATTTCTTTGTTTACATTCCGTACAAGCTAAAGTTATTCTTGTTCTCATTTCGTACACCTACCTTTCCTAAATAAAAAAGGATATTAAAATTCAATAAAAAAAGGCCCCTAAAACCTTGCGAAGCTCATGTTATCACAAAAAAAAATTTATGTCAAACTAATTTACAAAGTTTTAGGGGTAATAATCTTGAATTTTATATTTTTATAGTGAGTTTGTAATTTTTATTTATTTATATTATTCGATGATATTTAAGAATATAGGTTTAAGTTTTGCTTTTGCAACTAGTTCTCTTTTATAACAATGTTCGCAAATAATAAAACTATGGTCTTGATTATCGAAACAAGAGCCGTATCCCCACCTTTTTTCTATTTTTATATAATTTTCATAATATCCGTAATCATTTATTTTTATGTCGTTAGCACACATATTACATATAATTTTTTCCATAACATCCCCCTATGGTTTCATTATATTTTTCAGCTTGTACTATTATAACCACGATAGACAAAATTATCAATAATTTTTTTTGAATTTGTTTTTATATTTATTTAATTATTCGTAAACTGTTTTATTTTATCACGATTTTTTGTACAAACATATAATAATAGTATGATTTATTACGATTAATTTATTATTTGCTTTATTTTTAATTAGACATGGTATATAATAAATCAAAAGGGGGCTTTGTATGCTTATTGTACAAAAATTTGGTGGTAGCTCTTTGGCTACAAATGAAAGAATAATGAATGTAGCAAAAAGAGTTGCTAATTCTTATGACAGCGGAAATTCTATTGTTGTTGTACTTTCTGCTATAGGTAAAACTACAAACAATTTGATAGATAGAGCAATGTCTATTAATAAAAGCTGCTCTAAAAGAGAATTGGATATGCTTTTGTCTACAGGCGAACAACAATCATGTGCTCTAATGGCTATGGCACTTCATAGTTTGGGTTATCCTGCCGTTTCTCTCAATGCTTCTCAAGTTAGTATACTTTCTTCTAGTGATTTTGGAAATGCAAGAATACAAAACATACAAACAAATCGTATAAAAAGCGAAATAGAAAAAAGAAATATAGTTATTATTACTGGTTTTCAGGGCATAGACAAAAACAATGAAATAACTACTCTTGGTCGTGGTGGTTCGGATACAACTGCCGTTGCTATTGCCTGTGTACTTGGTGCAAATGCTTGTGAAATATACACAGATGTAGATGGTGTTTATACAGCCGATCCAAATTTGATAGAAAATTCTATAAAATTAAAAGAAATAAATTACGATGAAATGTTGGAGTTAACTAGCCTTGGTGCAAAAGTTTTGCATAATCGCTCTGTGGAGATTGCAAAAAAATACAATTTAAACATAGTTGTAAAGTCTAGTTTAAATAATGAAGAAGGTACAATAATAAAGGAGAAAGCTAATATGGAAAAAATGCTTATATCTGGAGTTGCCACAGATAGAGATGTCGCAAAAATAACTATACATGGTCTTAAAGATATTCCAGGTCTTGCATTTAAAATATTTTCTTTAATATCAAAAAGAAACATAGTAGTAGATATAATAGTACAAAGCACACTAAACGAAGACTCAAACGATATTTCATTTACAGTACAAAAAAAAGATTTAAAAGAAACAATATCTATTTTAGAAAAAAATAAGGATTATTTAGAATACAGAGATTTAACTTATACAAACAATTTAGTAAAGCTATCTATAGTAGGTGCAGGTTTAGCTAGTAGTCCAGGTCTTGCTACAGCAATGTTTGAAGCGTTGTATGATGCTCATGTAAATATACAAGTAATATCTACATCGGAAATAAAAATATCCGTGCTTATAGATGAAGATAAAGAAAAAATAGCAGCAAAATCTGTACACGAAAAATTAATAGAAAGAAGTATGGGGTAAAATACTTTATAGAGAAGGAAATAAAATGTACAAAAGAGAAGAAAGCAAAAATAAACAAGCTGTAAACTGGAACAAAATAAATGACAGTTTTACAACACTTTTCTGGCAACAGAATATTCGCCAATTTTGGATAGATGAAGAGATACCACTATCCGATGACAAACTAACATGGCAAACATTATCAGAAGAAGAAAAAGAGGTGTACAAAAAAGTAACGGCAGGTCTAACACTATTAGATACGGAACAAGGTAGTGTAGGAATGCCAGAAATAGCTTTAGCTGTAGAAAATTTACATAGTAAAGCTATACTTAGCTTTATGGGGATGATGGAGCATATGCACGCAAAAAGCTATAGTTCTATTTTTTCTACACTGTGCACATCGAAAGAGATAGATGATTTGTTTGAATGGGTAGAAAATGAACCACTTCTTCAAAAAAAATTACAAATTGTTACAGAGAAATATAAAAGTATAAAAGACGATAAAACTTTATACCTTGCAATGGTTATGAGTGTTTTCTTGGAGAGTTTTCTTTTTTATAGTGGTTTTTTTTATCCATTATATCTTGCTGGAGAAGGCAAACTTACAGCTAGTGGAGAAATAATAAATCTAATAATAAGAGATGAATCTATTCATGGTGTATATGTTGGTCTATTAGCACAGGAAATTTTTAAAACTTTTAGTGATTTCGAAAAAGAAAATGTTAAAAAATTAACAATAGATTGTTTAAAAGAACTTTTTGAAATAGAAGAAGAATACACAAAACAAATATACAGTCCTATAGGTTTGGTAGAAGAAGTATTGTTATTTTTGAAATATAATGCAGATAAAGCTTTAATGAATCTTGGAATGGATGCATATTTTAATATTTCCGAAGATAAAGTAAATAGTATAGTAATAGCAGGGCTTGACACAAAAACAAAACATCATGACTTTTTTTCTGTAAAAGGAAATGGATATATAAAGCCTTTAAATATATCAAAGTTAGATGATAGCGATTTTGATTTTTAGTATGTTAGTAGTATATATAACGTTTACAGGAAAAGTTAAAAATTTTGTAGAACGCACAAACTACAAAAACATACTAGAAATAAAAACAGGACTAGAGAAAACAAATGAGCCATTTGTATTGATATGTGGAACAATTGGTTTTGGAGAAATAAACCCAAATTTAATTAAGTTTTTAAAAAATAACAAAGAAAATTTAAAAGCTGTAATAGGTAGTGGAAATAAAAATTGGGGTAGCGTTCTATTTTGTAAAGCTGCAAAAGATATATCTAAAACTTTTAAAGTACCTCTTTTATTTACTTTTGAAAATTCTGGGAATAATTATGATTTAGAAAAGTTTAAAGAAATATTAACATAATTTATATGTTAATATAAAAATCACTCAACATATTTTAATATGTTGAGTGATTTTATTAATCTAATAAAATCTAGATAATTTATGGTGAAACAAAAATATGTTATACCAACTCACTATACTCTAGTATATTTTATCTATTATATTAAATCTGAAAATTCTATATCAGCTAAATTTTTTTTGTGGAAATCATCTACGAACATACTTTTTTTATCGCTTTTTTCTTCTATTTTGTCTTTGTTTGCTGGTATTTTTATTGTAAAAATTGCACCTTTAATTTCATTATTTTTTGTTTTTACATTTTTGGCTTTTACACTACCATTTATTATTGATAATAAATTTTCAACAATATTAAGACCTATACCAAACCCTTTTTCTTTATTTTTTGTTTCGTATCTTTTGAACATTTTTTTTAACATATCTTCTTCAATTCCGGGACCATTATCTTTTACAGATATTTTTATAAAATCATCTTCATCTTTAAACACAATTTCGATTTTTCTATTTTTTTCATCTGAAAATTTAATGGCATTAGATATAAGATTCATTATTATTCTATATATAATAAATTCATCATTGCAAATTATTTTTGAATTTACATTTGTATTAAATTTTATTATAGTATTAGTTTTTTCTAGTGAAAAGTTCATAATATATATCAACTGATTGATTGAATCTACAATATTAAAACTCGTCATATTTGGTTCAAAATCATCTTGTATTATTTTTTCTATATCATTGCCATAATTTATTAGCTTCATCATTTGAAAAGCCGATTTTCTTAATATATCTGTCTCCTTACCAAATTTTTTCTCACTATCTTTACCTTCCATAACTTGTATTGTAGAAAACAATACAGTCATTGGATTTTTCATATCATGAAATAGATTTTCATAATGAAGTATTTTTTTGTTATTTTTTTTAGACATTTGTTTGTCCCTTTCTTTGTAATAAATTTTTATTTACACAGCATTCATTTGTAATGCGTGCATATATGTATTGTAGTTGTTAATTATTGAGCATGATAATTTTTAAATTTAAGGATATCTCTAAAAAATTTATATTTATTGAAAATGTATAACTTTGTGTTAAAATAAAGAGAGAAAGGAATAACGATTATTAATGGATTTTGATATAGGAAAAATAATAAATACTCATGGTTTAAAAGGTGATGTAAAAATATACCCATATACCGATGATAAAAAACGCTTTGAAAAATTAAAAGAAGTATTTCTAATACATGAAAATATGAACAAAGAAGCAAATATAAAAGAAATAGAAAACGTAAGGTACCAAAAAGATATTATATTGTTGAAATTTAAAGGAATAGACAATATAGAAAATGCTGAAAGTTTAAAAGGGTATATATTAAAAATACCTAAATCGGATGCTATTTTACTTGAAGAAGACGAATATTTTATAAAAGATTTGTATGGTCTAAATGTAACGAACAATGCAGGTGAATATATAGGATGTTTAGAGGATATTATTTTTACAGGTGCAAACGATGTATATGTAATAAAAAATATAGAAACTAAAGAAGAAATATTAATACCAGCAATAAAAAAATATGTTTTAAAAATAGATTTATTAAATAAAATGATGATTGTTGAGATACCAAAATGGGCTTAAAATTTCATGTTCTTACACTTTTTCCTGAAATGATATATAGTGGATTAAATCATAGTATCATAAAAAGAGCTATAGAAAAAAATTTAATATATTTGAATGTTGTAAATATTCGAGATTTTTCGAAAAACAAACACAAAAAAGTAGATGATTATCCATATGGTGGTGGAACTGGACTTGTTATACAAGCTCCTCCTGTATATGATGCTTATAAATCTTTAAATATTAACAAAAATATTCGTGTTTGTTATCTATCTCCAAAAGGTAGGATATTTAATCAAAATATAGCAAAGGAATATTCAAAAGAACAAGAAATAGTATTTATTTGTGGACACTATGAGGGTATAGACCAACGTGTAATAGATAAAATTGTAACAGATGAATTATCTATAGGAGACTTTATTCTTACTGGTGGTGAACTTGGTGCAATGATTGTGATAGATTCTGTTACAAGACTTTTACCAAATGTACTATCAAAAGAAAATGCAATAAAAAATGAGAGTTTTGAAAATAATTTGTTAGAACATTCTCAATATACAAGACCATACGACTTTTTAGGTATGAAAGTACCAGATGTTTTATTAAATGGAAATCATAAAGAAATAGAAAAATATCGAAAAAATGAATCAATAAAAATAACATTAGAAAAACGACCAGATTTGAGAGAGGTAAAAAATGAATGTACTTAACATAGAACCAAAAGAAGTTTTTAAATATTTTGCCCAAATAAGTAATATTCCAAGAGGTTCTAATCATGAAAAAGAAATATCTGATTATTTAGTTAAATTTGCAAAAGATAGAGAACTTTATGTAATTCAAGATAAATACTTAAATGTAATAATAGAAAAAAAAAGTTCAGAAGGATATGAAGATTCAGACACAGTAATATTACAAAGTCATATGGATATGGTAAATGAAAAAAATGCAGATTATAATCACAATTTTTTAAAAGACCCATTGAAATTATATGTAGATGGTGATTTTTTGTCTGCAGAAGGTACGACTTTAGGAGCAGATAATGGTATTGCTGTTGCCATGACGCTTGCAATTCTAGATGGAAATTATGAGCATCCAAAAATACAGGCACTTTTCACAACAAACGAAGAAACTGGTATGAGTGGTGCAGAAAATGTAGATATAAATCTTTTTAAAGATAGCAAATATTTAATAAATTTAGATTCTGATAGAGAAGGTGAGTTTACAGTAAGCTGTGCAGGTGGTATAAGGCATTCAGTTCAAGTAGAATTAGAATATTTAAATGAAAAGGAAATAGCTATGTTGAACTTTTCTACCTTTAAAATAACTGTAAATGGACTTGTTGGGGGGCATTCTGGTATAGATATAGACAAAGGTTTTGGAAATGCTATACAATTACTTACGAGAATTTTACACAATATTATGTCAAAAGACCTTGTTTATTTGTCTAATATCTCTGGTGGTTTAAAAGTAAATGCAATTCCTAGAGAAGCTACAGCAATAGTATCAGTAGAACCGAATTTTGAAAAATATTTTTTACAATTAGTAAAAGAAATGACAAATAATCTAAAAAAAGAATACAGAGAAACAGAAGAAAATTTGAATATTGAAATAGAGAAAATAGATACTCCTGTACAAGTTTTTTCTTTTCATTCTACGATGTATGTTATCCATACTTTGTTTATGATGCCAAATGGACTTTATAAGAAAAACAAAAATGGAGATATAATAACATCTACAAATATTGGTGTTGTTTTTAATAATCAAAGAGATGGTTTGAAGGATGTTATAGACATAGAATCATTGACAAGAAGTAGTATAAAAAGCGAACAAGATTTCCTAGTAGAACAAATAAAATGTATAGCAGATATGTATAGTATAGATTATATAAATCATGGTGAAAATCCAGTATGGGAATATAATGAAAATTCAAAGCTAAGAGAAATATGTGTAGATGTATATAAAAAAGTATATGGTACAGAGCCAAAAATATCAGCAACTCATGGTGGATTAGAGTGTGGTATATTTTCTAAAAAAATGCCTCATTTAGATATAATATCTTTTGGACCAAATAATTACTATTTGCATACTCCAGATGAGAAACTGAGTATATCTTCTACAGAGAGAGTATACAAATATTTACTTGAAGTATTGAAAAATTTAAAATAAATTCAAATATGCGTATTTTCAAATCAAAATATTGAAAATACGCACTATTTATGTATATAACTTATCTATAAAACATATAAAAATACAGGGGGTGTTTTTAATTTTAAATTATATTTGGGGAATAATGATAATATTAGGCATTGTCGTTTCATCTTTTACTGGAAACTTAACACTTATAACATCAGCTAGTATAGATTCTGCAAGGTCTGCTGTAGAATTAATAGTATCAATGGTAGGAATAATATGTATGTGGACTGGTCTTATGAAAATTGCAGAAAAATCTGGTCTTATAGATTCCATTTCACAAAAAATAATGCCACTTTTAAAATTTCTTTTTCCTGATGTTCCTAAAAATTCTAAAGCAATGTTACATATCTCTACAAATTTAATAGCAAATGCTTTGGGTCTTGGATGGGCTGCTACTCCAGCGGGCATTATGGCAATGAAAGAGCTGCAAAAATTAAATACAAATAAAAAAGTTGCTTCTAAAAGTATGTGTATGTTTTTGATTGTAAATATGTCATCTCTTCAAATAATATCTGTTGCAGTTGTTGCAGATAGGAGTGCATATGATTCTTTAATTCCTTCTGATATTTTAGCACCTGCCCTAATAGTAACAATTGTAACATCTATAGTTGGTGTATTAGCTGCAAAAATTTTGGAGGTATTTTATAAGTGATACTTTATATTTCAGATCTTTTAATACCTCTTATATTTGTTATAGTTATTTCATATGCTTGGCTAAAAAAAGTTAGTATTTTTGACACATTTATAGATGGTGTAAAAGATGGTGTAACAACTGTTATAGATGTTTTTCCTACTATTATTGGACTTTTGGTTGCTGTTGGAATACTTAGAGCTTCTGGTTTTTTAGATATTATTTCAGATGTATTAAAACCTATTACAAATACAATAGGTTTTCCTACAGAGGTAATTCCTATTACTTTAATGAGACTTGTTTCAGCATCTGCTGCTCGTGGTTTACTTTTAGATATTTTTGCAAATTATGGACCAGATTCTTTTATAGGTAGACTCTCATCTATAATAATGAGTTCTACAGAAACAATATTTTACACAATGAGTGTTTATTTTATGAGTGTAAAGATAACAAAGACAAAATATACTCTTGCAGGAGCATTAATAGCAAATTTTATAGGTGTTATTGCTGCTTTTTTTATAACATTGTATACTTTTGGTATTTAATAAAAAAGAGTAACAAAATTACATAAAAACTTGTATATTAAAACATAAAATTTTTTCTGAAAATTTTTGAAATATGACTTTTTTATATTGTATTTTAATTTTGCATATGTTAAAATTAAAGAAATTACGTGCCAAAAGAAATTTGTTGGCATCAAGTTATTTTTAAGCACTGAGAAAATTTAAGAATTTTAAAACTTAATATATAAACCATAAAGGAGATTGAAATGCAGAAAATACACAAAGATATGACAATTAATGAAATTATTGCTGTAGATAGAGGCATAGTTGCAATATTATTAAATTCTGGTATGCATTGCGTAGGTTGTCCTATGTCTCAAAGAGAGACTCTTGCAGAAGCTGGTTTCGTACATGGTGAAGATGTAGATGCCCTTGTAGAAGAAATAAATGGATATTTAGAAGCAGTAAACGCATAATTTTTTAATATAAAATACAAAATATTACAGCCAATTTTCTATTTAGAAAATTGGCTGTAATTAATTTTACTATTGATTTTTTTACTTAGAGGTGATTTATGAAAATTGATACGATATGTGTACATGGAATGCAAAAGCAAAAAGAAGATAAAACAGGCACAATAAATATGCCAATTTATCAAACAGCTGCATATTCTCATAGCGAAGTTGATAAAGAAGACCCATATGGATACACAAGACTTGCAAATCCAACACGAGAAGCTGCAGAAGAGCTTGTAGCAAGTTTAGAAAATGCAAAATACGCATTATCATTTACAAGTGGTTTAGCTGCTGTATCATCTTTTTTAGATATATTTAATAAAGGGGACCATATAATACTAACAGAAGATTTGTATGGTGGTGTAATTTCTATTATAAATAATTTTACAACCAAAAATGGGGTATTGGTAGATTTTATAGATACTAGTGATATAAATGGTATAAAAAGTAAAATAAAAACAAATACTAAAGCAATATATATAGAAACTCCTACAAATCCAATGATGAATGTTACAGATATAAAAGCTGTAGCAGAAATTATAAAAGATTTGAATATAATATTAATTGTAGATAATACATTTTTAACACCGTACTTTCAAAATCCACTAGAACTTGGTGCAGACTTAGTAGTACATAGTGGTACAAAATATTTAAGTGGGCACAATGATACTTTGGCAGGTTTTTTAGTTACAAATAATAATGAATTATACGAAGAAATAAAAACTATACGAGGAACAAGAGGAGCTCCACTTTCTCCAATGGATAGTTTTTTAATTATACGTGGAATAAAAACACTTGCATTGAGAATGGAAAAAGCACAACAAAATGCACTATTAATAGCAAATTGGTTAAAAAACAATAATAAAGTAACGAAAGTATATTATATCGGTCTAAAGGAGCATATGGGCTACAATATTTCTAAAAAACAATCTAGAGGTTTTGGAGCTATGATTTCTTTTGAAGTTGATTCTAAGGAAACAGCATATAAAATATTACTTTCTACAAAGATAATAATATTTGCAGAAAGCCTAGGTGGTGCTGAAAGCCTTATAACATATCCTTGTGAAAATACCCATAAAGAAGTAGACAAAGATTCAAGAGAGAAAAGAGGAATAACAGACAAACTAATTAGGCTATCTGTAGGCATAGAAAATGTAAATGATTTAATAAAAGATTTGGAACAAGCATTTTAAAGGAGGTTTTGAAAATAAATATTAGCGAAGACATAAAACATACGCAATCAAAAAAAAACAAAAACACCGAAGACAAAACATTTGAAGAAAAATTTAAAAAATGGGTTAGAGATTCTAATGAAAAACAAGCAAGTATAAACAAACGAAATAAAAAAAGAATATAAAATTTTTCACAATAATATATTGGTTTGCAATATAATACTATATAATTTTTTTAGCTACAAACATAAGACTATACCGAAAATTATAGGGTATAGTCTTTTAATTATTAAAAGGAGAATCCATGATAAATAATGTGATTAAAAAAAATCTCGAAAAAATTTTAATAAAACATTCTATAAAATTGGAAGACTATAAACCTGGTGTTCTATCTGCAAAAGTATTAGATTTTGAAAAAAGAGAAGAAGAGTTAAAAGCTTTGCTTACAAATATAAAAAATGATAAATCTGTAATATCTGTTAAATTTGAAAGAAAAACAGGTATGGTTATTATAAATTTTAAATCTGAAGATATATACAAATTAGATACACTTGCAAGATGGAAAGAAATTTTTAGAGATTATAATTAATTACTTTTAAAAAATTATAAAAATGGTAATTTTTTAGACTGTTGACAACTAATGTTGGCAGTCTTTTTCTATAAATTTCTATAAAAATACATACAAATATTTACGAAAAATACTTGATATTAGCTATTAAATAAAATAAAATTTAACAGAACAAAAATAATGTTTGAAGTATTATATATAAGAAAAGTTTAGTGGCTGTGCCATTTTCACAAATCGAAAAGTGTTGAATAGGAGATTTTATGGATAAAATAGATATACTAAGTATAAAAAATATCATATCACAACATAACGATGTAAGTATAACAATAGAAAATATATTAGAATACCTAAAAAATGTATTTGGATATGCAGCTATAATAAATAAAAATAGCGACATTATTTTACATAACCTTATAAAATCTGATTTACCAAAATCAAATTTTGTTATAGACCATCAAGATTTTAAAAATTATATATGTATGTCTTTATCTATTGAAACAGATGAAACCGATAAAAAATTTTTAATAGCAACAAAAGATAGTTTTACTAAAGAAGATGAAAAAGATATTTTTTGGGTATCTCTTATTATATCTAATTTTGTAAAGTATGAAAAACAAATTGATGAAAATAATAAGAAAATAGCAAAAAATTTAGTATCAATGCTATCGTATTCAGAGCTTGAAGCAGCTTTATCTATTTTTAACGAAATAAATAACGAAACTCTACTAATAATTAGTAAAATAGCTGATAAATATGGATTTTCTAGATCTGTTATTGGAAATTGTCTACGAAAATTAGAGTCATCTGGTGCTATAGAAGTACATTCTTTAGGAATGAAAGGCACAAACATAAAAATAATCAATAAAAAAATAGTTGAAGAATTTGACAAAATTCGTGTATAATATAAAAGTGTATTTTTTATTTAAATTTAAAAAATCATAATTAAAATTTTAAAAAATTGTTGGAGGAAATCACATGACAAAAATAGGTATTAATGGGTTTGGTCGTATAGGTAGGCTAGTTTTAAGAGGAATAATGCAAAGGGAAGATGTAGAAATTGTAGCAATAAACGACCCTTTTATTAATCTTGATTATATGGAATATATGCTAAAATACGATTCTGTACATGGCAGATACAAAGGTGATGTTGAAGTAAAAAATGGAAAACTTGTTGTTTGTGGAAAAGAAATAACTGTATTTAGTGAAATGGACCCAGCAAATATAAAGTGGGATACTACAGGTGCGGAATACATAGTAGAAAGCACTGGTGTTTTTACTACTATAGATAAAGCAAGTGCCCATTTCAAAGGTGGTGCAAAAAAAGTTGTAATATCTGCACCAAGTGCAGATGCTCCTATGTTTGTTATGGGTGTAAACAATGATAAATATACTAAAGATATGAATGTTGTTTCTGGTGCATCTTGTACAACAAACTGTTTAGCACCACTTGCAAAAGTTATAAACGATAATTTTGGTATAGTAGAAGGATTAATGACAACTGTACATGCAACAACCGCAACTCAAAAAACAGTAGATGGACCTTCTTCTAAAGATTGGCGTGGTGGTAGAGCTGCGGCAGGAAATATCATACCTTCATCTACAGGAGCTGCAAAAGCAGTGGGAAAAGTTATACCAGAGCTAAATGGTAAGCTTACAGGTATGGCTTTTAGAGTGCCAACTATAAATGTTTCTGTTGTAGATTTAACTGTAAGATTAGAGAAACCAGCAAGCTATGAACAAATAAAAGAGGAAGTAAAGAAAGCTGCAGATGGAAAGCTAAAAGGTATACTTGGTTATACAGAAGACGATGTTGTTAGTACAGATTTTGTAGGGGAATCTTGTACATCTGTTTTCGATGCAAAAGCAGGTATTTCTTTAAATGACAATTTTGTAAAACTTATAGCATGGTATGACAATGAATGGGGATATTCTATGAAAGTTATAGATTTAATAGCTCATATGGCTAAAGTAGATACTAAGTAATTTAGAATATCAAAAAATAAAAAACACATATAACATTATTTTATAATGGTTTATGTGTTTTTTTATAAATATATCAATATTAAAAATACAAAGGAGATAATATGAATACAATAAAGTGTCCATCTTGTAAAGAAGTTTTCACAATTAATGAAGCTGGATGGAATGATATTTTATCACAGGTACGAACAGATGAATTTAGAAAAGAAATAGATGATAGGGTAAAAATAGAAATACAAATAGCTGAAGCAAAAGTAAAAGAAGAAAAAAATAAAGAATTAGAAAATTTAAAAAGTCGTGCTACAAAAAAAATAAATGAGTTAGAATCTGAATTGAAAAGTTTTGATTTAAAAAAACAAAACGAAATATTAGATGAAATATCTAAAAGGGAACAGACAATAGTAACTCTTGAAGCGAAAATTGAAAAAGCAAATCAACTAAAAAATATAGAGTTAGAAAAAATAAAGTTAGAAAATCAAACAAAAATACAAGAATTAGAAGCAAAACTAAAAAATTATGACTTGGAAAAAATAAATGCAATACAAGAAATAGAACATAAAAAAATCTCTAGTATAAAAGAGCTAGAAAATCTACTCGAAAATAAAGATTTGCAAATAAAAAATGAAAAAAATGAAATAATACAAAAATATGAGTTTCAATTGAAACTAAAAGAAGAAGAAATAGAAAAAATTAAAGATTTTAAATTAGCAAGAAATAGAAGTACAAAAATGTTAGGTGAAACATTAGAACAACATTGTGAAAGGTCTTTTATAAAAACACAGCAAGCTGGTGGATTTATAAATGCAAATTTTTTAAAAGATAATACTGTATCAGAAGGAACGAAAGGAGATTACATATATAGAGAGTACGATACAGAAGGCATAGAAATAGTGTCTATTATGTTTGAAATGAAAAATGAGCAAGATACAACAAATATAAAACAAAAGAATGAAAGTTTTTTTAAAAAATTAAACGATGATAGAAATAAAAAAAATTGTGAATATGCAGTACTAGTTTCTATGTTAGAACAAGAAAATGAAGTATATAACGATGGTATATTTCAAGTAATGAATTATCCCAAAATGTATGTGGTAAGACCAGAGCAGTTTATTCTTATAATAGGACTACTTAGAAATAGTGGTCTTAATAGTTTGGAGTATAGAAAGAAATTAAATAACATCGAAAAACAAAATATAGATATAACAAATTTTGAAAATGCTTTCGATGATTTTAGAAATAAATTTGGTAAAAACATAATAGATGCGAGTAATAATTTTGAAAAAGCAATAAATTCTATAGATGAAAGTATAAAAGAACTTGAAAAAACAAAAGAATTTTTACGTTTGACAGAAAAACATTTAAGTAGTGCAAATAAGAAAACTGAAGATTTAACTATAAAAAAACTTTTAAAGAAAAGTCCAAGTTTAATAATACAGCTTGAAGATAAAAAATAAAATAATCACAAATTCATACAAATTTAATATTATAATTTATATGAGGAAATTAAATATAATTATGAGGAGATTTTATGGGTAAGGGTTTTTTGATTGTAAATTTAACAACAGCAGAAGATGCAATACCTATACCAAACGCAAGAGTTACAGTAACAGATGACAAAGACAATATATTGTATAATTTATCTACAGATGCTAATGGGAATACTAATGAAGTTTCGCTAATGGCACCAGATAAAATACACACATTACGACCAGAGGAATTAACACCATATAGCACTTGCAATATTTATATTAATGCGAATGGATTTAGAGATACAATTGTAAAAGGAGTAAGAATACTTGATACTTCTACAACTATACAAACATTAAATCTTTTACCTATTACTTCTACAGAAATACGTACAAACATACCTCCAGTAGAATATGACCAAGGACCACACGGGTTACGAGTAAACGATACAATAGCAATAGACCATGATTTGCATTTTTTAAGAATAGGTACAGAGCGTTTTACAAGCACTCCACCGATTAGTCCCGTAGTTTTAAAGGATGTAGTTATACCAGAATATATAACTGTACATTTGGATAGACCAACTGTTTGGGCAAATAATCTTCGTGTTACATTTAAAGATTATATAAAAAATGTTGCTACAAACGAAATATATGATACTTGGCCTATAGCTGCAATAGAAGCAAACGTATATTGTATTATTTCTTTTACACTTAATAGGGTTTATACAGAATTTTATAGGTCGCAAGGTTACGATTTTGATATTACAAACTCTACTACAATAGACCATTACTTTAAACCTGGTTCAGCGTTTGGTGGAAATATTGTAAAAGTTGTAGATAGAATTTTTGACGAATACCTAGCAATTGTTGGTCATAAAGAACCTTTTTTAGCACAATATTGCGATGGGCAAAAAGTACAATGCCCTGGCTGGTTAACACAATGGGGTTCTTGTCAGGATGCTTTAGCTGGGTTAGATGCTAAACAGATAATTAAAAAATATTATGCGTATAATCTAGAATTTAGAGAAGCAGAATTATTTTATGGACCTATAGAATCTTATCCAGGGACTGCACTACGTGAGGGAATGTCTGGAGCAAATGTACTAATGATACAAAATCAATTAAATAGAATAGGTGGTTCTTTTTCTATTCCACAAATAAATCCTGTTAATGGTGTTTTTGGGCCTAGTACAGTGGCTGCTGTCAAAAAATTTCAGCAAGATTTTAATCTAACAGCAGATGGAGTTGTAGGAAAAGCGACATGGTATAGGATAAATCAAATATATGTAGCTGTAAAAAAACTTGCAGAAATGAACAGCGAGGGAGAATATATAGGAATAGGGCATACTCCACCATCTACTGTTATAAGACAAGGTAGCACTGGTGAAAATGTTGTATTACTACAATTTTTACTTAATTATATTTCTAGTTACTATGAAAATATTCCTTTTGTTGTTCAAAATGGACTTTTTGATGCTGCAACACGAGAGTCTGTAATGGAATTTCAGCGATTATGGGGTCTTACAGCCGATGGAATAGTAGGACCGGGTACATGGAATGCATTATATAATGCATACTGGGGAATTTTAGAAAATATACCGCAGCCACCAGTAGATCCCGGAATACCACCTTCAGCAGAAGTACCACCATACCCTGGTTATTTTATAAGAGAGGGTAGTACAGGACAAAATGTATTACTTGTACAACAAGCTCTTTCGAGTTTATCTGAAATTTATCCTAGTATACCCAAAATAAGTCCAGATGGTAATTTTGGACCTTTAACAAGAAATGCTGTTATAGCTTTTCAAAATATATTTGGACTTAGTCCAGATGGCATTGTAGGACCTACAACATGGGAACTTCTTATGAGAGAATATTTTGGTAATTTAGAAAATAATCCTGGAACTCCGCCTCCTACTAATCCCCCAGTAAACTTACCACCATATCCTGGTTTTTTAATTGGTTTTGGTAGTCGTGGTAATTATGTATTACAAATACAACAAGCATTAAATCAAGTCGCAAGAAATCATCCAAATATACCAAAAGTTTCTGAAGATAGTATATTTGGTAATGGTACTCAGAATGCTGTAAAAGCTTTTCAAAGCGAATTTGGACTTGGTTCGGATGGTATTGTAGGACAACAAACTTGGAATACACTAATGAGTGCTTATGCAAATAACAGAAACTTTGATAGAGATATAAATTTAGAAAATGGAAATTATAATGGTACAGGTAATGGAGGTATGAACGTGGGTAATGGAAATAACAATAACAACAATAATAATTATAATGGTGGAATAAATGTAGGTAATGGAAACGGAAATAATAATGACAATTTGTTGGATAGACCAATATTAGGTGGTTGGGGTAAGTGGGCTTTGATAGGTTTAGCTGGATTGCTATTTTTCAAAAATTCTAAACATTGCTAAGTTTAAATTAGTAATTGTGGATTTCAGGCTGTCGATGATTAATATCGGCAGTTTTTTTATTTTTCATAATTTTTATAAATATATAATATATATATTTATTTTGATAAATTACCTTTAAATGAAAATTATAAGTAATCATTTTAAAATGATATGGAAAATACTATAGAAGCAAGATATTATATGGGATACACAGCTTACAAAATTAAAAATA
>WRGD01000135.1 GCA_009787355.1 Defluviitaleaceae bacterium
ACCGTGATAACATACGTTTAGAAATAGACCAACTAATGAACGAAGTAAACCAAATAACTCGTACAACAGAGTTTAACACTATGAGATTATTAGGTGGAGCTAATCGTACACAAGAAGGTGTAGATAATATAAACGCAGTACAAAGAGAGTACAACAGAATAAGAGACAACCTAGACAGAGTTTTAGGAGAATATGCAGATGCTAGAGCATTGTACGACAGAGCAACAACAAATGTATCTACAGCAGAAGCAGAGCTAGAAGCAGCAAGAAATTCTGACAATGAGACATTCGATAGAGCTCAAGTAAACCTTGCAGCAGCACGTGCAATACACTCTTTTGCAACAGAGCTAAGAGATACTACACGTGAAATTGCAAGACTTGGTAGTAATGGTGGTACACTCGAAGATTTTCAATCTGCCATAGGTCGTCTTGAAACTTTAATAACAGAGAACACAATAGCAGACAGATTCGAACAAAATTTGAGTGGTATTAATTTTAGGTCTACTTTTGGTCCTACAGGTGGTACAACTGCACCAACTTTTCCTTTAGCACCAGGTCATGCAGATAACCCTCTGAACCATGCACTTACAGGTGGACTTTACATTATGAACTCTGGTAATTTAGCTCTTAATGATGCTGCAGATACTGGAAATATGAGTAATGTAAATGCAATTAGTCGTACAAATAGAAATCTTATAGCAGACATTACTTCTCTTGTTAATAATGGTAGTGCTATGCCTTCTGGAACGGCAGCTGGAGCAGCAAACAATATAAACCTAGCATTTGTTGGTGAAAATGCTGCAAACGTATTGTCTACTAGTGCAGCTACGGATGCAATAGGACATGGTGTAAACCGTAGCTATGCACTTTTACATTCTATGTTCCAGTTTGATGGTACTGCTGGTACTGGTCTTAGAAATCCAGGTACTCCAGGTACTCCAGGTACTCCAGGTGCTACTCCACCAGTTCCACCTACTGCAGGAACACCTGGTACTCTTTCTAGTTCTGGTCAAGCTGTTTTGGATAGTGTTATAGGAGTGCAACCAGCTGTAACTCCACCTGCTCCAGGTGGTACACCTGCTCCTGTAGTTTCAAATCCACGTGGTTCTGGTATGGTAAACATAGCAAACGTACTTGGAGCTATGGAAAATTCTTTTACACCTGCACTTGGGCTACAAATACAATCTGGTGCAAACAGTGGACAGCGTACAGATGTTCGTATCCGTACTATGGACTTGTCTGGATTAGGTTTACGTAATTTTGTACACCAATTCGAGGCTGCGTTATTACACGAAAGTTCTGTACCTGGTGGTGGTAGAGATTTATCAGCTAGTTTAAATATGTTAGATAATGCTGTTAATACAATTTCTACACAACGTGCAGAGCTTGGTGCTGTACAGAACAGGCTAGAACACACTATCAACAACTTGCGAGTATCCTCTGAAAACTTATCTTCTGCAAATTCTCGTATTAGAGATACAGATATGGCAAGAGAGATGATGGCGTTTACTCAAGCCAATGTTCTACAACAAGCTGGGATGTCTATGCTTGCTCAAGCTAATATGGCTCCTCAGTCTGTTTTACAGCTACTTGGATAGTTTACCACCGAATATTATTTTTAAACAAAAAAGATATGGATTTTTCCATATCTTTTTTTATAATTAAAATCTTGAGGGTTGGGGGAGGGAGAGCCATCAATGTTTTAATCCACCAATTCGCAAAATTTTTTTATTTTAGCTTCTATTAGGTTTAAAGAATTTTGCCAAAATTCTTTTTTTGTTACATCTATTCCAGCTATACTACCTATTTCTTCTACCGTAGCAGAGCCAGTAATAGCAAGAAGATTATCATATTTTTCCAAAAATGAGTTACCTTCTTTTAAATACTGTGCGTAAAGACCTTTCGAAAACATAAAACCGAACGCATATGGAAAATTATAAAAGTTTCTTTCTGCATAATAATAATGTGGTTTATTAACCCAAGCATAACCGTTTAGATAATTTTCATCAATTCCATCACCATATGCTTCTTTTTGTGCATCTTCCATCAATTTATTTATTTCTTCTACAGATAATGTACCATTTAATCTTTTTTCAAAAAAACGTAGCTCAAACAAATATCTTGCATATATATCTACGATAATAGTAGTTGCGTCTGATAACTCACCCTCTAAAATAATTAATGCTTCTTCTTTTTTTACTTTTTCAATCGCTGCATCCGTTACAATTGTTTCGCAAAATGTAGATGCCGATTCTGCTATTGGCATTGTATACGACGATTTTAAAAAAGGAACATTTTTTAAACATTCGCCATGATAAGCATGACCAAATTCGTGGGCAAGAGTTGTAACATTTCTAAGAGTACCATCAAAATTCAACATAATACGACTTTGACCAATAGAATGTAAATTAGAACAAAAAGCACCGCCACGCTTACCTTCTCTTACTTCAGAATCTACCCACCCGCTATTAAAAGCGTTATTTGCATAATCACCTAATTTTGTACTATATGAATAAAAATTGTCCAAAATAAATTTTACAGCTTCCTCCCAAGTAAATTTCATATTTACATTTCCTATAGGTGCTGAAATATCGTACATTGGTAATCCACTTTTATGACCTAGAAGTTTTGCCTTTTTCTTTAAAAATTTTCTAAACATCGGTAAACTTTCTACCATTGCTGATATCATAGTTTCTAAAGTTTCTTTTTTCATTCTATAACTTTTAAGTGCCATGTCCAGTGGATTTTCATATCCACGTAAAGAAGAATTTGTTATAACTTCTCCTTTAATAGCATTTAAAGATGCCGCAACAGATTTTTCTACTGTTTTATAGGTATTTTCTAGTGCAAAAAAAGCATTTTTACGAGTTTGAGGGTTTGGGTCTGCTAGCAGATTGTTTGCTGCAGGTAATGGTAATATCTTTTCTACTCCATCCACTAATACTGTCGTTTTTGTATTTGCAAGTAATTGTTCTTTCATTGTGTTCCAACTATCAGAGCCAGTATTTCTAAATTTTGAAATTATTATCTCTTCTTTATCACTTAATAGGTATTTGCTATTTTCTAATATTTCGTTTAGAATAAATTCATGTTCTTTTAAAATGCTACTCTCAGATATAAACTTTTTTATGTCTACTTTCGATACATATGCTCTAAAAAGAACATTAGGTTCTGTTAAATCGGAATAAAGTGTGCGAAGTTTGTCTACATATTTGTTTGCTGTATCATTCGATTCATCTACAGAAGTTGTTAAATAAGAATATTGCATAAGTTTTAACAAAGTTTTATTATTGTTTACTTGGTTTATATAGTTTTCTATCTTTTCTTTTGCATTATCTTTGTTAGAAAAAGCCTCTTTTGCCCATGTAGAAAACTCTTTTATATACTTTATAGAATCTTCGTAATCTTTTAAAAATTCAGATGAATTGAATGAAGTGTATAAATCATTTAGTTGCCAGCGTGTATTCATAAATACTCCCATTAAAAATTATTTCTATCCATTATATCAAAAATATAGCATTTTGCATAATTTATAAAATGGATAATTTATATTTTGATTTTAACAAAAATCTAGCAGTGGAATATGCAGAAAAATGGGCACTTAGAAGAAATCCGAAATTTTATGATTTTGAAAAAATAGGAGGAAATTGTACAAATTTTGTATCACAATGTATATACGCAGGTGCTGGAATTATGAATTTTACAAAAAATACAGGTTGGTATTATATATCTGTAAATAATAGAGCACCAGCTTGGACTGGCGTTAATTTTCTAAACAACTTTTTAATAACAAATAAAGGAAAAGGGCCATTTGGAAGAATTATAAATTTAGGAAACAATATAGAAGATATAGAAATATCTGATATAATACAGCTTTCTTTTGGTGAAAATATATTTTCTCACAGCTTAATTGTTACAAGTATAGAGGCAGAAATATTAATTGCAACTAATAGCATAGATAGTTTGAACAGACCTCTTAGCACTTATGAATACGAAAAAAAGAGAATAATACGAATAGAAGGTGTAAGAAAATAAATTTGTATAATAATTGTAATAATTGGTAAAATTGTAGATACAGTTAAATAAAAAACAAAGAACGCTTGACAAAAAAAACTAAATACAGTATAGTGATGAGATAAATACTTTTGGTGGATTGCCATAAAGATATATGCTTAATTAATAAAAAGTTACAAAGCTATCAGCTTGATACATCTATACAAACATATTCACTTTTGTATTACAAAAGTGAATATGTTATCTAATTTCTTTTTAGTAAGTATCAAGTGTTTTTTAATTTGAAGTGCTTTATTTGTGTGCTTAAAAATTAAAAAAATAGCTTTTTTTATGTGTTTTATGAAATTTTTCAAGGGGTGTAACTAATGAAAAAAAACAGAATAAAAACCATCAAACTTGGTAAAAGCAATCGTATAACTTTTTCTAGAATAGATGAAGTATTGGAAATACCAAATCTTATAGAAGTTCAAAAAAATAGTTACAATTGGTTTATAGAAGAAGGATTAAAAGAGGTTTTTGAAGATATTTCTCCTATTGTTGATACAAACAGTAATTTAGTTTTAGATTTTATCGACTTTAAACTAGAAGAAAAAACAAAATATACAATAGAAGAATGTAAAGAGAGAGATGCAACATATGCAACTCCTTTACGGGTAAAAATAAGATTACACAATAAAGAAATAGACGAAATAAAAGAACAAGAATTGTTTATGGGTGATTTTCCTCTGATGACAGATACTGGCACTTTTATTATAAATGGTGCAGAACGTGTTATTGTTAGTCAATTAGTTCGTTCCCCCGGTGTTTATTATAACTTATCCTACGACAAAATTGGTAAAGAGCTTTTTACTACAACTGTTATACCAAATCGTGGTGCATGGATAGAATATGAAACGGACTCCAACAATATATTTTATGTGCGCATAGATAGAACTAGAAAGATACCTGTAACAGTTTTAATAAGAGCTTTGGGTGTTAGTAGCGATGAAGATATAATAGAGCTTTTTGGAGAAGAACAATTACTTTTAGATACGATAGAAAAAGATACAACACATAATACAGACGAAGGACTTGTAGAGACTTATAAAAAGTTAAGACCGGGTGAACCACCTACTCCAGAATCGGCATTACCTCTTATAGAATCTATGTTTTATGACCCAAAACGTTACGATTTTGCAAAAATAGGTAGATATAAAATTAATAAAAAATTAAACTACAAAGCTCGTATTGTTGGTCTAATTCTTGCCAAAAATGCAATAGATGCAAATGGTGAAGTTTTAGCTAATGAAGGTGATAAAATAACTGCCCAGATTGCAACGGAATTACAAGAAAATGGAGTTCCTCATGTATGGGTATTATCCGAAGATGGAGAAAAAGTTAAAATATTAAGTAATATGACAGTAAATATAGATAACTTTATTTCTAATTACGGACTTTGTGGAAAAGATTTTGGAATTAAAGAATTGGTTTATTATCCTGTTTTAAAAGAACTTTTGGAAGTAGCAACATCTGCAGACGAATTAAAATCTTTTATAAGAAAAAGCATATCTAAACTAGTGCCAAAAAATATAACTTTTGAAGATATAATGGCAAGTATAAATTATGTTTTTGGATTAGAGCATGGTATAGGCTTTACAGATGACATAGACCACCTTGGAAATAGGCGTATACGTGCAGTTGGTGAATTATTACAAAATCAATTTCGTATAGGTCTTACAAGAATGGAACGTGTTGTACGTGAGCGAATGACAGTACAAGATGTAGATATGATGGTGCCACAAGCACTTATAAATATAAGACCTGTAACAGCTGCTATAAAAGAATTTTTTGGTTCTTCTCAACTTAGCCAGTTTATGGAGCAAACAAACCCTCTTGGAGAACTTACACATAAAAGACGTATGTCTGCACTTGGTCCCGGTGGTCTTAGCCGTGATAGAGCTGGCTTTGAAGTTAGAGATGTTCATAGTTCACATTATGGTAGAATGTGTCCTATAGAAACTCCAGAAGGTCCAAACATAGGTCTTATAAATTCACTTGCAACTTATGCACGTATAAATGAATATGGTTTTATAGAATCCCCTTATCGTATTATTTCTAAAGAAAACGGTATATCCCGTGTAACAACAGAGTGTAGGTACGTAACAGCAGATGAAGAAGAAGAATACACAATAGCACAGGCAAATGCTCTTTTAACAAAAGAAGGATACTTTGTAAATGATAAAGTTGCTGCTCGTTTAAAAGAAGAAATAACAGAAGTAGACCCTCACGATGTAGATATGATGGACGTAAATCCAAAACAAATGGTATCCGTTGCTACGGCTCTTATACCTTTTCTTGAAAATGACGATGTTACAAGAGCTCTAATGGGTTCTAATATGCAAAGACAGGCAGTTCCACTACTCAAAACTGACTCACCAATAGTTGGAACAGGTATGGAATATAAAACAGCATATGATTCAGGTGTTTGTGTAATTGCAAAAGAAGACGGGATAGTTGTTAGTTCTGTTGCAAATAAAATAATAATACAGCGTAAAGATGAAAAACTAGACACATATAAATTAACAAAATTTATACGTTCTAATCAAAGCACTTGTATAGACCAAAAACCTCTTGTTACTAATGGTCAATCTGTAAAAAAAGGGGATGTTATAGCAGACGGACCATCTACTCAAAATGGTGAACTTGCACTTGGTAAAAATCCTCTTATTGGATTTATGACTTGGGAAGGATACAACTATGAGGATGCAATACTTTTAAACGAAGACCTTTTAAAAGAAGATGTATATACATCTATTCATATAGAAGAATACGAAACAGAAGCAAGAGATACTAAACTCGGACCAGAAGAGATAACAAGAGATATACCAAATGTTAGTGAAGAAGCACTCAAATATCTCGACGATTCCGGTATAATATGTGTTGGTGCTGAAGTTAGACCAAATGATATACTTGTTGGAAAAGTTACACCAAAAGGAGAAACTGAGTTAAGTGCAGAAGAAAGATTGTTACGTGCTATTTTTGGAGAAAAAGCAAGAGAAGTTAGAGATACATCTCTTAGAGTTCCTCACGGTGAAAAAGGTACAATTGTAGATGTTAAAATATTCACACGTGAAAATGGAGACGAGCTTTCCCCAGGTGTAAATAAATTGGTGCGTGTTTATATAGCTCAAAAACGTAAAATTAGTGTTGGGGATAAAATGGCTGGTAGGCATGGAAATAAAGGTGTAATATCTAGAATTTTACCATCAGAAGATATGCCGTTTTTACCAAACGGTAGACCACTAGATATTGTATTAAATCCTCTGGGTGTTCCTTCTCGTATGAATATTGGTCAAGTATTAGAAGTCCATTTAGGACTTGCTTCAAAAGTTTTAAATTGGAAAGTTGCAACTCCAGTTTTTGATGGTGCAAATGAAGTAGATATAATGGATACTTTAGAATTGGCAAATGACTATGCAAATTTAGAAAGCTGGAATGAATTTCACAAAAAATGGGGTGAAATTTTAGAAGAAGATATAATGCAATCTTTAGAAGCTAACAGGAAACATAGAAATGAATGGAAGAATGTGCCGATTTCTCGTGATGGAAAAATAAGACTTAGAGATGGTAGAACAGGTGAATATTTCGACAACCCTGTAACTGTTGGATATATGCATTATTTGAAACTTCATCATTTAGTAGATGACAAAATCCATGCTAGGTCTACTGGACCTTATTCTCTTGTTACACAACAGCCACTTGGTGGTAAAGCACAATTTGGTGGTCAGCGTTTTGGAGAGATGGAAGTTTGGGCACTCGAGGCATATGGTGCTGCCTATACACTTCAAGAAATACTAACAGTAAAAAGTGATGATATAGTAGGTCGTGTAAAAACATATGAAGCAATAGTAAAAGGTGAGAATATTCCAGAACCGGGTATTCCAGAATCTTTTAAAGTTCTTTTGAAAGAATTACAAGCACTTTCGTTAGATGTAAGAGTTCTTTTAGATAGTTCAGAGTTAGAAATAAAAGCAAATTTAGATGATGAAGGTAGAGTTTTAGATGTAAATATGGAAGGTGAAGAACCCGACCAAGACAATTCTAATCCATTTATGTTAAAACAAAAAGAAAGTATACTTCATCAAGCTATACTTGGTACTTTAGATACTCCAGAAGAAGAACATTTGAAAGAAATGAATTATAATTACGATATGAATAATGAAACATACTTCGATTTAGAAGAAACATTGGAAGACTCCTTGATAGATAATGTCGAAGAATTAGATATAGACATTGATATAGACGATGAATTAATAGGCGACGATTTTGACGATTAGTAAATTAAAATGAAAAACTCTCCATTTTCATTTAAAATTACATTATCCAATAGGAGGTTACTTTGGTAAGTACAGAAACACTTAGTTTTGACTCTATTAAAATAGGCTTGGCATCACCTGAAAAAATTAGAGAGTGGTCTCATGGTGAGGTAAAAAAGCCAGAAACAATAAATTACAGAACACTTAAACCAGAACGTGATGGTTTGTTTTGTGAAAGAATATTTGGTCCACAAAAAGATTGGGAATGTCATTGTGGAAAATATAGACGTATTCGCTATAAAGGTGTAGTTTGTGATAGATGTGGTGTTGAAATAACAAAATCAAAAGTACGAAGAGATAGAATGGGGCATATAGAACTCGCAGCTCCAGTATCCCATATTTGGTATTTTAGAGGTATACCGAGTCGTATGGGTATTATCTTAGCTATTAGTCCACGTATGCTTGAAAAAGTTCTTTATTTTGCATCTTATGTGGTATTAGAAGCTGGAGAAAGCAGTTTGGAATACAAGCAAATTTTAACAGAAACAGAATATAGAGATGCAAAAGAAAAATACGGAAATACATTTAAAGTTGGTATGGGTGCTGAAGCTGTAAAACAACTTTTGTTAGATATAGATTTAGAAAAAGAGGCTGTTGAATTAAAAGAAGCACTTAAAGAAGCAGCTGGTCAGAAACGTATACGTTTAATAAAAAAATTAGAAGTTATAGAAAGTTTTAGAATTTCTAAAAATAAGCCTGAATGGATGATAATGGATACTGTTCCTGTTATTCCTCCGGATTTAAGACCCATGGTACAACTTGATGGTGGACGTTTTGCAACTAGTGATTTAAACGATTTATACAGACGTGTTATAAATCGTAATAATAGACTAAAAAGATTATTAGATTTAGGTGCACCAGATATAATAGTAAAAAACGAAAAAAGAATGTTACAAGAAGCAGTAGATGCTCTTATAGATAATGGAAGACGTGGAAGACCTGTTACTGGTCCGGGTAATAGACCATTAAAATCTCTTAGTGATTTACTAAAAGGTAAACAGGGACGTTTTAGACAAAATTTACTTGGTAAACGTGTGGATTATTCTGGCCGTTCTGTTATTGTTGTTGGTCCAAATCTTAAACTATATCAATGTGGTATACCAAAAGCAATGGCAATAGAACTTTTTAAACCATTTGTAATGAAAAATTTAGTACAAAATGGTTTAACACATAATATTAAATCGGCAAAACGAATGGTAGAGCGTATGCAACCAGAAGTTTGGGACGTTTTAGAAGAAGTTATAAAAGAGCATCCAGTTTTACTAAATAGAGCCCCAACTCTTCATAGACTTGGAATACAAGCATTTGAACCAGTTTTAGTAGAAGGTAAAGCATTGAAATTACATCCTCTTGTTTGTACAGCATTTAATGCCGATTTCGATGGAGACCAAATGCCTGTACACGTACCACTATCTGCAGAAGCACAAGCAGAATGTAGATTCTTACTACTTTCTCCAAATAACTTGTTAAAACCCTCCGATGGTGAGCCTGTTACAGTTCCATCACAAGATATGGTTTTAGGTATATACTATTTAACACTTGAAAAAAATGGAGAAAAAGGTGAAGGAAGTATTTTCAAAGATGAAAACGAAGCTATACTTGCATATAGTAATGGAAATATTTCTCTTCATTCTAAAATAAAAGTAAGACGTACATTAGTTATAGATGGTATTACAAAATCAAAATTAATACCTATAACGGTAGGTAAAGTTATTTTAAACGAGGCTATACCTCAAGATATAGGATTTGTAGATAGAAGTATAGAAGATAACAAATTTAAATATGAAATAGATTTTCTTGCAGACAAAAAATCACTTGGTAAGATAATTACTCGTTGCATAAATAAACACGGTTCTACTAACACTGCAAAAGTTTTAGATGAAATAAAAGTTTTAGGTTTTAAATACTCCACAAAAGGAGCTTTGACCGTTTCTGTTTCTGATATGGAAATACCAGAAGTAAAAGATAAAATACTAGATGAAGCACAAATAGAAGTAGACAAAGTATCGAGAATGTTTAGACGTGGGCTTATGACGGATGACGAAAGATATGAAAAAGTTATAAGTCTTTGGGAAAAAGCAAACGAAAATCTTACAAAAGCTTTACTTGAAGGTTTGGGTAGGTATAACAATATTTATATGATGGCTAATTCTGGTGCTCGTGGTAGTAACAATCAAATAAAACAACTTGCTGGTATGCGTGGTCTTATGGCAAGTCCATCTGGTCGAACTTTAGAAATTCCTATAAAATCTAATTTCCGTGAAGGACTTTCTGTATTAGAATATTTTGTTTCTGCTCATGGTGCTAGAAAAGGTCTTTCGGATACTGCACTTCGTACAGCAGATAGTGGTTATTTAACTCGTAGGCTTGTAGATGTTAGCCAAGATATTATAATAAGAGAATGGGATTGTTCTAAAGAGACAGAAGAAATCCCAAATATGGAGATATCAGCTTTTAAAGATGTAGAAGAAATTATAGTTCCTCTCTCTGATAGATTAAGAGGTCGTTTTTCTGCAGAAGATATTTATCATCCAGAAACTGGTGAACTGATTGTAAAGTCTGATACAATGATAAGCCCAGATGAAGCCGAGCAAGTAGAAAGAGCAGGAGTATTAAAAGTAAAAATAAGAACAATACTTACTTGTAGGTCTAAAATTGGGCTTTGTTCTAAATGTTATGGTGCAAACATGGCAAGTGGTCGTATAGTTCGTATTGGAGAAGCTGTAGGAATTATAGCAGCACAATCTATAGGAGAACCTGGTACACAGCTTACTATGCGTACATTTCACACTGGTGGTGTTTCAACAAATGAAGATATAACTCAAGGACTTCCTCGTGTTGAAGAAATTTTCGAAGCAAGAAGGCCAAAAGGTCTTGCTATTATTTCTGAAATAGGTGGTTACGTTACTTTCTCTGATAATAAAAAGAAAAGGGAAGTAATAATTACGGAACCAGAAACCGGAAGAATTAAAGAATATCTTATTCCATTCGGTTCTCGCACAAAAGTTTTTGAAGGTCAGATTGTAGAAGCTGGAGAAGAATTAACAGAAGGTAGTGTTTACCCTCACGATATTTTAAAGATACGTGGGATTCGTGGTGTACAAGATTATATGTTAAAAGAAGTACAGCGTGTATATAGATTACAAGGTGTTGATATAAACGATAAACACATAGAAGTAATTGTAAGACAAATGTTAAAGCGTGTAAAAGTAGAAGAAAATGGAGATACAAACTTATTACCCGGAAGCCTTGTAGACTTTTTAGAATTAGATGAAGTAAATAAAAAAGCTATAAGTGAAGGATTAGAACCTGCAAATGGTAATCGTGTATTACTTGGAATTACAAAAGCATCACTAGCTACAGATTCTTTTTTATCTGCAGCTAGTTTCCAAGAAACAACAAAAGTTCTTACAGATGCTGCTATAAAAGGAAAAGTTGACCCACTAATTGGTTTGAAAGAAAATGTTATTATAGGTAAATTAATCCCAGCAGGTACTGGAATGAGCACTTATAGAAAAATAGATGTACTTGGACTTTCGGATTATGACGACGAATAGAAATTCTTAATAAAAACGTGAGTTTAAAATACTCACGTTTTTATATTTCAAAAAACAAATTGTTTTTCGTTAAAATTAATGGTAAAATTTATTAGTTACTCTATATAAAATATAAACGAACAAAAGAGGAAAAAATGATTTACGATGATAAAGAAAATATATCTAAACTTAGAATGAATCGTACTATGGTAGATATAGAATCAAAGAAATATGTAAAAAAACAAGAAAAAACTACACAAATCGTTTTTAGAATATTTATTTTTAGCTCTGTTATTTGGGCTGTAGGTACAATACATAATTTTTTAACAAGAACAGTATTAGAAACTGTAGAAGTTCCACTTATAAATACAGTTGTTACAAACACTTATACCGGATTTATAATAAGAGAGGAAACTGTATATACATCTAATTTTCATAATATGAATTTTTTAGTAGAAGAAAATACAAGAATTAGAAGAAATACTGCGGTAGCAGCAAATTTACAGCAAAGTATGATAGCAGAAACCGGCGGTATAGTATCATTTAATTTAGATGGATTTGAACATTTGACAATATCAGATTTAGAAAATATAATGAATTTTGGGAATTTATCGTTGGTGAATAACACGGATGCTATTTTTAGAATAATAACATCAAACAATTGGAATATTATTTCTTTTATACCTATTAAATATTCAGAAAGTATCTCTAGTTCAAATAGTATTTCTCTTTTTGCAAGAGATAAATTTTATCCCTATTTATTTAAGGAAATAGAAGCTACTGTATATAAAACTGAAATTTTAGAGGATAATTTACTTGTGATTTTTTCTGTTCAAGACTTTATGTTAGATTATATTAATGATAGAAATATAGAATTTACTTTAAATAATCCATATGTTACAGGTTTAAAAGTTCCTAGTACGGCTATCGCAAATAGAACACTTTTACTTATTCCCGAAAATTTTATATATACAAACGACGATAGAAATTATGTTGTGCTTACAGATGAATATGGAAATACAATAAATATAGATATTAATCCTGTAAGAACATTATCCATACCCGAAACAACAGGATACGTATATGTAAACCAAGATTTTAGAACTATACAGATAGGGAGTACCATAATAAATAATGGCGATATATATATAGTAAATAGAGTTGTTACAGATACAGGTGTTTTCAGAGTTAATAGTGGTATTTCTATTTTTGTTAGTATATATACTAATAATAGTGTAGTATTAGAAGATTATATAATACTAGATAGAGATAAAAATGGAGGTGGCTTAACAATTCATGATAGAATAGTTAAAGATGCTCAGAGCAATTTAGTTTATTCTGGGCAAATTTTAAATTGGTAATAAACAGTAATACTAAAATATTAAAGAAATACATGAGAGGCAAAAGAGAAAATGAATTTAAAAAATATAATAAGAACAATACCAGACTTTCCAGTGAAAGGAATACAATTCAGAGATATAACACCCATATTAAAAGACCCAAGTGCACTTATTTATTCAATAGATTCTATGAAAAATTTAGTGAGTAATTTAGATTTCGATATCATAGTAGGACCAGAATCAAGAGGTTTTATTTTTGGAGTACCTCTAGCTGTAATTACTAAAAAAGGTTTTGTTCCAGCTAGAAAAGAGGGTAAACTACCGGCAAAAACTATAAAGACAAAATATAATTTAGAATATGGAGAAAATATAATAGAAATACATGAAGATTCTATAAAAAAAGGACAAAAAATATTAATAGTAGATGATTTACTTGCTACAGGTGGTACTTGCAAAGCTATTTGTGAAATAGTAAAAAATGCAGGTGCAAATGTTATAGGTTCAGTATTTTTTATAGAGCTTTTGGGACTAAATGGAAAGGAAGAGTTGAAAAAATATTGTGATGTGTTTTCACTCGTAACTTATTAGTATATGGAATTTGCTCATCTCCATGTTCATACAGAATATAGCCTTTTAGATGGATTTTGTAAAATACCATCTCTTATATCTAAAGCTAAAGAATTAAAGATGGAATCTATTGCTATTACAGATCATGGAGTTATGTATGGTGCAATAGATTTCTATAAAGAAGCGAAAAAATACGATATAAAACCTATAATAGGCTGTGAATTTTATATTATGCAAAATTTTAATAAAAATTCCATTAATACAATTAATACATTAGAAAATAAACAAAATAGTCATTTAATACTTCTAGCTGAAGATTTGGAAGGTTATCACAATATTTTGAAATTAGTAAGCTATAGTTTTACAGATGGTTTTTATTACAAACCTAGAATAGATATAGATATCTTAAAAAAATATAAAAATGGCATAATTGCTTTAAGTGCTTGCTTATCTGGAGTTGTGTCAAAACCACTTATAAACTTTGGATACGAAAAAGCAAAAGAAATAGCTAACAAATATAGTGATATTTTTGGTAAAAATAATTTTTTTATAGAGATACAAGAAAATGGAACTGTAGAGCAAAAAGATTTAAATAATGAGCTTATAAAAATTGCAAGAGAATGTTGTATTCCAATAGTTGCAACTAATA
Source organism: Defluviitaleaceae bacterium (assembly GCA_009787355.1). Classification (GTDB taxonomy): domain Bacteria; phylum Bacillota; class Clostridia; order Lachnospirales; family UBA5962; genus WRGD01. The sequence goes on from WRGD01000135.1 coordinate 14,462, forward strand.
ATGTACATTATATATCCAAAGAAGATAGTAAAATACATGATTTATTACTATGTATCGGAACAGGAAAAACTTTTGAGGATAAAAATAGATTTAAATTTCCAAGTGATAATTTTTACTTGAAAAGTAAAGAAGAAATGTACAACGATTTTAAACATATACCAGAATCTTTGCAAAATACAAAAATAATATCGGATAGGTGTAATGTAAATTTTGTTTTCGGAGACTATAAATTACCTAAATATAATTTAGAAAAAAATATTTCTAAGGTTGAATATTTAAAAAAATTATGTATAGACGGAATTTATAAAAAATATGAAAAAATAACGAAAGATTTAGAAATAAGAATAAACTATGAAATCGATGTTATAAATAATATGGGATTTGTAGATTATTTTTTAATTACATGGGATTTTGTGAAATATGCAAAAGAAAACGATATTATGGTAGGACCAGGTAGAGGTTCTGCAGCTGGTTCTTTAGTATCTTATTGTTTAGATATTACAAATATCGATCCTATAAAATATAATTTATTATTCGAGCGTTTTTTAAACCCAGATAGAATAAGTATGCCGGATATAGATATAGATTTTTGCTTTGAACGAAGAGAAGAAGTTATAAATTACTGTATAAAAAAATACGGTGAAAATAAAGTAGCACAAATAATAACATTTGGAACAATGGCAGCAAGAGGAGTTATAAGAGATGTCGGTAGAGTTTTAAATGTACCTTATGAAAAAGTAGATAATCTAGCAAAACTTATACCAAAAGAATTAAATATAACAATAGAAAAATCACTTGTATTAAATAAACATTTATATAATTTTTATAAAAATGACAGTGAAATAAAATTTTTAATAGATACGGCAAAAAAATTAGAAGGTTTACCACGACATATTTCTACACATGCTGCAGGTATTGTTATTACAGAAAAAAATTTAGACGATTATATACCTCTTAATAAAAATGATGGAGTAGTTACTACTGGTTATACAATGTCTAATTTAGAAGAAATAGGGCTTTTAAAAATGGATTTTTTAGGACTTAGAACATTGACAGTAATAAAGAACTGCATAGCAGAAATTAAACGTACAAGAAATATACAAATAGATATATATAAATTAAATCTTGATGATAGAAATGTTTATTCTTTAATAAGTTCTGGTAATACTGAAGGTGTTTTTCAAATGGAAAGCCGTGGTATGAAATCTTTTTTAAAAGAACTTTTACCAAATTGTTTTGAAGATATAATAGCAGGTTTATCCCTTTTTAGACCCGGTCCTATGGATTTTATACCGAAATATATACATGGAAAAAATGGAGGTAATATAGATTACTTACATCCAGAATTAATACCTATATTAAAACAAACATATGGTTGTATAATATATCAAGAACAAGTAATGGAAATAGTACAAAAACTTGCAGGCTTTTCTCTTAGTAGAAGTGATTTACTTCGAGTTGCAATGAGTAAAAAACAAGCAGATATAATGGAATTTGAGCGAGAAAATTTTATAAGTGGTTGTTTACAAAATCAAATATCTAAGGAAATATCAAATAGAATTTTTGATGAAATGCAAGATTTTGCAAAATATGCTTTTAACAAATCACACGCTGCAGCATATGCTTTAATAGCTTTTCAAACAGCTTTTTTAAAAAAATATTATCCATTAGAGTTTATGGCATCTCTTATGTCTTCTGCATCTGACAATTCTTCTAAAATTTCGGAATATTCAGATGGTTTAAAAAAGATGAATATAAAAATATTACAACCAGATATAAACATTAGTTTTGAAAAATTTAGTGTAGAAAAAAACTCTATACGATTTGGTTTAAAGGGTATTAAAAATGTCGGAAAAAATGTAATAGCTTCTATTGTTTCTGAAAGAGCTAAGTCTCCTTATAAATCTTTAACAGATTTTTGTAATCGTATTTCTCACAAAGATTTGAGTAAAAAAGCTGTAGAATCTCTTATAAAGTCTGGTGCTTTTGATAGTTTAAAAGGAAATAGAAAACAATATATAAGTATTTTTGAAAAAATAATGGAATCCACAGCTAAAATCAAAAAAGAAACTATGGAAGGTCAGATTGGCATATTTGAATTTACAAATTTTGATTTAAAAAAAGAAAATGACAAAATAGATATTTTGCCAAATTTAAAAGATTATTCTGTAAATGAAAAATTACTTATGGAAAAAGAAGTTTTAGGGATAAATATTACAGATAGGAATATCATTAAAATCAAAAAAGAATTGTGGATAAAATTATCTCAAAATACTGAAATAACAATAAATGAAGTTATAGCCATATGTAAGAATAGCAAAGGTAATATTCCTGTTATTATTTATGACGAAAAGACAAAAAATAAGTATGATGTTAGTAAAGAAATAAAAATAAATGATAATAGTAAGTTTATACAAGATTTGAGAGAAATTTTTGGATATAATTGTATTGTAATTAAAGAAAAAACTGCCTGATTTTTTTGGCAGTTTTTTAAGTTTATTAATACTATGAATTAAAAAATATTATTTTACAAATCTATTCTCTAAATGTTTTAAAATATAATATGGTGCAAGTACATTCTTATTTGTAATATTTGCTCCAAATGTTAAAGTATCTTCCCATCGTATAAACGAAAAAACATAATTTTTACAAGTAGGGACACTAGGTACAAATTCAAAATGAGATATTTTACTTTTAAGTTTTTTTGGTAATTTTATTTCTCCCACATTATAAAAAGCTGTTGTACTAGCATATTTTTTAAAATAATTGTTAAAAATACAAGATTTAAATTTAATAGGTAATAGTTTTACTATTTTAAATAAATTTTGTTTAGTGTTAATTTCATGTTCTATATCTTGTCTTTTAACATTTTTTAATTGACTTTTTATGCTATTCAAAATAGTTATATCACTACTTTTTTCTGGCATTTTTATCTTTATAATTTTTTCAAAATTTCTTAAAGTTTTCGTATCAAAAAAAGTTCTAGCATTTATAGGGTAATCTACTACTATCTCTTTTTTGTTTTTTCTATTTCTTGTATATCTTTCTCTTCTTGTACCTTTTAAAATATTCAAAAGTAAATATTCAGAAATGGAAACATTACTATTTTTTGTTATATTTTTAAATTTATTTGCATCAAAAGTTTTTATAATAGAAAAACTTTCTTTTTTGATTTTTTTTATTAGTAATCTATTTTTGAAATGATACTTTTCTTTGAATTTTGAAAAATTTATCTTTATATTTTCACTTTTATAATTTTCAAAAGGAGGAAGTCCTTCTTCTTTAATAAATTTTTCATCTAAATTTAAAAAATTGTTATCTTCGATTGATTCCATTCCTAAAATACTAAAATATTTAATAACAAGCCCATTCATTATTTTTAAGAGAGATTTATAATCACAAATACAAGATAGCGTCTCGAGTTTGAAATATGTATCACCAGCTATAACTCTTGTTATATTACCATCTATGTAATACATATTGTGTGTTTTATATTCTTTTGTTATCTTTATGTCTTCTTTTGTTACTTTTATATAGTAAAAATATTTATCAGACACAAGACGAGCAGATAAAAAAGGTACTCTCTTAGATAATAATGATGTTGCTTCTTGTAATGCATCTGTATTTATCTTTTCATTTAAATGAATTACTATACTATATGTTTGTATATTATTTTTATCTATTACATTGTCTAATCTTATTTTTTTCATAATATTTCCCTATTTTATTATATTAATATTTTAAAAAGCACCTCTCAAAATAAAATTATTAAGAGGTGCTTTCATTATTTTTTTAAACTTTAAATTTATTGTCCAGTTTTATTTGCCATTTGTTGTTCTTGATTTGCAATCATTTTTTTAACCATTTGACCACCTATACTACCACTTTGTGCAGCTGTTAAATGACCATTGTAACCTTTTTGAAGAGGCACACCTATTTCGTTTGCTACTTCATATTTAAAAGCATCAAGTGCGGCTCTTGCTTCCGGGACTGCACTTTTCCCACTTTTGTTGTAATTATTATTTTGGTTGTTATTTTGATTATTTTGGTTATTATTTTGGTTGTCATAATTGTTATCCATAATATTCTCCTCTATATCTAAATTAATAAAATATTTTACAAAATTTTAAATAAAAAATTATTATAGCAATTTATTAATTTAGATTTTTTAAATTTATCTGTAGCAATGTGCTACAAAAGTATTATGTCCTATAATTATTTTTTTATTAAATCCAATTATAGGAATTTAAATTATCAAAAATTTATTTTAATGAATGTAGTTAATTAGTAGCTATATGAATAACTTTGTATAAAACAATAAATAATCATGTATAGTTTTGATACTAAATATATTTTTATACATTGACAAACATATATTTTTTTACTATAGTTAACCATAAGAAAACTAACATATTAAATTTACAAGTGAAAGAGTACAAAATAAGAAAAAATATAAGAGGAGCTTAAATGATTGACTTTACATTTCATCCAAGAACAAAAATAGTTTTTGGTAAAGATTCTGAAAAAAAATTACCAGAAGAGCTAAAAGAATTTGGAGTAACTGGTGTATTAATTCATTATGGTATGGGAAGTGCTGTACAAAGTGGTCTTATAGATAAGATAAAAAATATATTGGAACAAAATGGAATTAAATATGTGGAGTTAGGTGGAGTTAAACCAAATCCAAGATTAAACCTTGTAAAAGATGGTATAGAACTATGTAAAAATAAAGGATTAAATTTCATTTTGGCAGTTGGTGGTGGTTCTGTAATTGATAGCTCTAAAGCTATTGGTGTAGGAGCTGCATATGATGGCGATGTTTGGGATTTTTATATAAAATCTGCAGAGCCTAAAAAAACATTACCTGTTGGTGTTATACTTACACTTGCATCTGCCGGAAGTGAAACTAGTACAGCAAGTGTAATAAGAAATGAAGAAGAAAATACAAAAAGAAGCCTTGTAACAGATTTAATAAGACCAGCTTTTGCAATATTAAACCCTACACTTGCTTTTGGTGTAAATAAATTTTCTCTTGCCTGTGGTATATCAGATATTATAATGCATACTTTGGATAGATATTTTACAAATCAGAAAGATACAGATTTGACAGATAGAATATCAGAAGGAATAATAATAACTGCAATGAAATGTGGTAAAACTCTTATAGAAGACCCTACAAATTACGAAGCAATGGCAAATATTTTTTGGACTGGAAGTCTTTCGCATAATGAAATAACAGGTATAGGAAAAATGAGAGATTTTTCTGTTCATGCACTCGAACGAGGAATAAGTGGTAGTTTTGATACAGCACATCCTGCAGGTCTTACAATTCTTTGGCACAACTGGGCAAAATATGTTTATAAAAGTAATATACAAAGATTTGCACAATTTGCTGTGAATGTACTTAATATAAGAATGAATTTTGAAAATCCTGAAAAAACTGCTTTAGAAGGTATAGAAAAAATGACAGAATTTTTTAAAAAAATAGGTATGCCAATATCTTTTGAAGATGCAAAAATAAATCCTACGGATAGTCAAATAAATGAAATAGTAGATTATGCATTTTTAGCAGCTCCAAAAATAGGAACTTTTTTTGAATTATCAAAGCAAGATGCAATAAATATATTCCAAAACGCAAGGTAATTAAATTAATTAAAAAAAGAAGTAAAAGTGAGGTAAGCTTTGCACATAATAGCTATAGATGCAATGGGTGGAGATAATTCCCCTGTAGAAATTGTAAAAGGTGCTGTAACCTCCTTAAATCAATTTTTGGTGGATAAAAAAATAAAAATAATATTAGTAGGTAAAGAAAATATAATCAGAGATGAGTTAAAATCTTATACTTACGACGAAAATCTTATAGAAATAAAAAATGCAACAGAAATAATAAAATCAGATGAAGCTGCAATGTCTATAAGAACAAAAAAAGATTCTTCTATTGTGGTTGGTCTTAATCTCTTAAAAGAAAATAAAGCAGACAGCTTTATTTCAGCAGGTTCTACTGGTGCACTTTTATCTGGTGCTACACTAAAAATAAAAAGGATAAATGGAATATCAAGACCAGCACTTGCAACACTTTTACCAAATAAAAAAGGATTTAGCCTTATGTTAGACAGTGGGGCAAATGTAGATTGCAAACCATCTTATTTGTTAGATTTTTCACTACTAGGTATAGCATATATGGAAAATGTTTTGGGTATAGAAAATCCAAGAGTAGGTCTTGTGAATGTTGGTACAGAAAAAGAAAAAGGTAATACTCTAACTAAAGAAGTTTATGAAATTCTAAGTAGTGCAAATATAAATTTTATAGGTAATATAGAAGCAAGAGATATTTCTTCTGGTATTTGTGATGTTGTAGTTTGCGATGGTTTTGCAGGTAATTTAATATTAAAAACAGCAGAAGGATATTCGAAATTTATATTTGATACAATAAAAAAAGAATTAACATCTAATATAATGAATAAAATAGGTGCTTTTCTTTCAAAAAAAGCATTTAAAAAAATAAAAAAAAGTTTTGATTATGCAGAAATAGGTGGTGCTCCATTTTTAGGTCTTACATCTTTAGTTATAAAAACGCATGGAAGTGCAACGCACAGAGATATAGTAGGTGCAATTAATCAATCGTACAAATTTTACAACGGTAAGATGATAGAAAAATTGGAGCATTTGATGAATCTTACTACAAATAATAAAATACAAATATAATAAATGGAACGAGAAAAAGTAATAGAAATTGTATCTAAAAAATTCATAAATAAAGAAAATATTACAGAAAATACTCTATTTGACGACTTGGGAGCAGATAGCCTAGACATTTTTGAAATATTATCTGAAGTTGAAAATATGTACAATATAGAAATAAAAGATTTTAGCGAATATGAAATAATAAAAATAAAAACAGTGGGGGACATTGTAAAATATATTATAGAAAGTATTTAATTAATGAATTCAAAACAAATAGATAACATAGAGAATATAATAAATTACAAATTTAAAGACAAACAATTATTATCACAAACCTTTACACATAGTTCATATATATATGAAAATGAAATGCATTCTCTTTCAGATAATGAAAGACTAGAGTTTTTGGGTGATGCCGTATTACAAATAGTAATTAGTAGATATTTATATGATACTTACAAATCTTTAGATGAAGGTGAGCTTACAAAACTTAGAGCTTCCATAGTTTGTGAACCTAGTCTAGCTATTATTTGCAGGAATCTAAATCTTGGTAACTTTATAGCTTTTGGTAAGGGTGAAGAAAAAACAGATGGAAAAAATAAAGATTCCAACCTTGCCGATTTATACGAAGCAATAATAGGTGCTATTTATTTAGATGGTAGTATAGAAGAATCAAAAAAATTTATAGATGTAACACTTATACCTTATATAGATAAAATTAAACAGGATGTAAGAAATAAAGATTATAAAACAGAGCTTCAAGAATTATTACAAAAGACTAGCAAAAATTTTGCGAAATATGTTATAATAGAACAGTCAGGACCAGATCATGATAAAACATTTACTGTAGAAGTTTTGCATGGAGAGAAAGTTCTTGGAAAAGGAATTGGAAAAAGTAAAAAAGATGCAGAACAAAATGCAGCAAAAGTAGCTTTAGAAAATATGTAAAAATATTTAATGTGAAAAATAGGACGTAAAACGTACCTAATACAAAAGAGTATTTGGAGGATATATGAAAGGTTTTGTTGAAATTATCGATATTAACGCTATAGAAATTCTTGATTCCAGGGGAAATCCGACTGTTGAAGTAGAAGTTGTTGTTGAAAAAGATGGCAGTGAATATACAGGAGTTGCTGCTGTACCGTCTGGAGCTAGTACAGGTGCTTTTGAAGCTGTAGAACTACGAGATGGTGAAGATAGATATCTTGGGCGTGGAGTAAAAAAAGCTGTAGAAAATGTAAACACAATTATATACGACGAGTTGCTCGGAGAAAATGCACTAGACCAAAGAAAAATAGACAATATTATGATAAATCTCGATGGAACAAAAAATAAATCTAAGCTTGGTGCAAATGCTATTTTAGGTGTTAGCATGGCTGTTGCAAAAGCAGCTTCAAACGCTATAGGTATTCCTCTTTATAGCTATTTGGGAGGTATTTCTGCAAATACATTACCTGTACCTATGATGAATATTCTAAACGGTGGTCAGCATGCCGACAACACGGTAGATTTTCAAGAATTTATGATAATGCCTGTTGGAGCCTCTAGCTTTAAAGAAGCTACTCGTTGGTCTGTAGAAATTTATCATAATTTAAAGAAAGTATTAAACAAAAAAGGGCTTTCTACTGGTGTTGGAGATGAAGGTGGTTTTGCTCCAAATATGGCAACTCCAAAAGAGGTTTTGGACACTATTATAGAGGCTATAAAACTTGCTGGTTATAAACCTGGAGAACAAATAAAAATAGCATTAGATGTTGCTGCTACAGAACTTTACAAAGATGGAAAATATCACTTTGAAGGAGAAGCAAAAGCAACAGGAGTAGATAGTATTACAAGAACATCTGAAGAAATGGTAGAATTATATGCTTCTTTAGTAGAAGAATATCCTATAATAAGTATAGAAGATGGTTTGGATGAAGAAGACTGGAAAGGTTGGGAACTCTTAACCAAAAGAATTGGAGATAAAGTACAGCTAGTTGGAGATGACTTATTTGTTACAAATTCTGAAAGACTACAAAAAGGTATAGATACAGGTGTAGCAAATTCTATATTAGTAAAAGTAAATCAAATAGGTACTCTTACAGAAACATTTGAAGCAATAAATTTAGCAAAACAAAACAATATGACTTGTGTTATTTCTCACAGGTCTGGAGAAACTGAAGATACTACAATAGCAGATATTGCAGTAGCAGTAAATGCAGGTCAGATAAAAACAGGTGCTCCTGCTAGAAGTGATAGGGTTGCTAAATATAATCAATTACTTCGTATTGAAGAAGAATTAGAAGATACAGCTTATTATCCTGCACTTTCTGCATTTTATAATTTGAATTAATTTATGTTTATAAGCAAAATATGCTCCCTCTTGTTTATTTTGTTTTGAATATAGATAAAAATTAATTTAAAAAAAATTATCAATAAAACAAATTAAATCCCCTCTTATTTAATTAATTTTGTTGATTGAAAAATTATAAATTCACAAAGAAAAATTAATTCCCTCTTTTAATTTTGTTGTGAATTAAAAAAATTGATAAACGAATATGAAATCCCTCTTTTCATATTCGTTTTATTGATTAAGAAAAAAATCGGTAAAATAAATTTAAACCCTCTTTTCAATTTATTTTACCGATTAAAATAAAGATAATTCTATAAAATCTAATCAATACCCTCTTATTTATTTTACATAAAATTCATTCTTCTATAATGTTATTCTAATTTTCATATAAATAAATTTCTGTTTTTAAGTATGAAAAATGCAACTAATTATGTTGCGATATTAAGTTTTTTACTTTCTTTTCTTCATGATAAAATTATTTTGATAGATTTTAATTAAGTAAGTTTTTAAGGAGAGTATTTTAATGAAAAAAAATATCCTATCTACCGAAAAGCTTCATAAAAGCTTTTCGTCTAATAGCGGTAAACAAGAAATTTTAAAAAACCTTGATATAGAAATTTATGAAGGTGATTTTACTGTAATAATGGGTCCCTCTGGTGCTGGAAAGTCTACACTTTTGTATGCTATTTCAGGAATGGATACACCCACGAAAGGTGAAATAAATTTTTATGGAAGAGAAATAAGTAAACTTTCAAATGATGGTTTAGCTTTATTTAGAAGAGAAAATTGTGGGTTTATTTTTCAACAAACTTATTTACTTGATAACATGAGTATACTAGATAATGTATTAGTATGTGGGTTTTTAAAAAGTAAAAATCGTAATGAAGTAGTCAAAAAAGCAAAAAAAATACTTAAACAATTTAATTTAAGTGAATATATATGGGATAAGTTCCCTTCACAAGTTTCTGGAGGCGAAGCACAGAGAGCTGGAATTGCCCGTGCTTTGATTAATGACCCTAAAATTGTTTTTGCGGACGAGCCTACAGGAGCTTTAAATTCAAGTAATAGTAAAGTTGTGCTTGATACACTTTCTGAAGTTAACAGAGCAGGTCAAAGTATTGTTATGGTAACTCACGATATAAGTTCAGCTTTGCGTGGAAATAGAATATTATATTTTCGTGATGGAACTATTTTTGGAGAATGTTTTCTTGATAAATACGATGAAGCTAAAATTGACAGAATTTCAAAATTAAAAGATTTTTTAGATGAAATGGGGTGGTAATTGTGAATAACATATTTATGCTTACAAAGTCAAATTTGATAAAAAACAAATCACAATCTCTAAGCATATTTATAGTAATGTTACTTGTTTCTTTGTTTTTAAATATAGGGCTTGTTATTTATATTGATGTAGTTAATTTTTTACATACTAGAGCTGATGAACTTAATAGTTCACATTTTTCAACTGTTCAGAGAAAAGATGCACCTAGTAATGCTCAAATAAATTTTATAAATGATTATCCTGATATTTATAGTGTAGAATCCCAAAGTGTAATTATAGGTATTGGTAGTGTTGGTAATCATTTTGGTGGTTTTATTATTTCGTATGATTCACCAAATCAATTTATGAATCCAATGACACCTTTTGAAGACGTATTTCCTCTTTATGGAGATGCTATTTATCTTCCTAGAGTTCTTTTTCTAAGTAGTGGTTATAATTTAGGAGATACAATAACGGTTGTTCTTATGGGCGAAGAATTTTATTTTACTCTTGCTGGAAGTACAGAAGAAATTCTTTATGATGGAATGATGAATTTATGGCGTTTATACATACCTGCAGAAAGATTTGCAGAGATTCAAAGCATTTTTCCAGAATACAATGTTAATTTAATATCATCTCGGATGGAAGATTCAAGTCAAATATCTACGATTTATCAAGAATATAGAAATATTTTTTTTGGAACTGAATATGCTCTTACTGGAGAACTATCAAGGTTTGGTTTCTATTTACCTATTACTTACGATGAATTGTTTGAGGCACGTTCTTCTATACCTATGATTTTTTCTGCTTTTACAATAGCACTTGCAATTATACTTCTAGTAGTTGGAATTATAGTTATACGATTTCAAATAACTAACAATATAGAAGAAAATATAGTCAACATAGGTATATTAAAAGCTGTTGGACATTCCAATTTTCAAATAATATTGTCTATTGTTTTACAATTTGTCTTTGTTGTCATTATTGCAGCAATTTTAGGAGCTTTAGCTTCATCCCTATTGATTCCTTTACTTATTCAAATAATAGAGCCAATGTTTGGTCTTAGATGGTTACCTTCTGTAAATTTTACTATTATACTCTTTTCAATTTTTGTTATAATTTTAATAACTTTTGTATTTTCTTTTATATCTTCTTTTAAAATTAATAGTTTAGATACATTAGTTATACTCCGTGGTGGATTAAATAGTTACCAATTTAGAAAAAATATAGTGCCATTTTATAAATCTAAAAATCCTATAGTATTACAAATGGCTTTAAAAAGATTTTTTCAAAATAAAAAACAAGGTTTGATGATTTCTCTAATAGTTACTAGTTTAACTTTTGCAGGGTCTGCAAGTATTGCTACTCATTATAATATGAGTGTAAATATAGATGATTTTGTGCAGATGGCAGCAGGAGAACTCGCTTTTATTAACTTAATTGTAAATTTAAATGATTCACAACTTGGAGCAGACTTTTATAATAGAATGTCTAATAATAGTGAAGTATCTAAAATTTTCGGTAGTGAAGATATTGGTATTTTTATAGAAAATAATGTTATAGCTACTACTATAATAGAAAACTTTGAATACTTGCAAGGATATTCTCTAGTATATGGAAGATTTCCAACAGCGAATAATGAAATTGTGTTAACTCCATTAGCTCTTTCATCTATAGAAAAAGAAGTAGGAGACTTTATTTCTCTTAGAACTTCTAATGAGAGTTTTGAATTTTTAATTACTGGACTTATAACTAGTTCTAATCATGCAGGGTTTAGTGGTATGATAGATATAAATAGCTTCCTTATTTTAGAACCAGATTTTGTTTTTAGAGATTTTCATATAGTATTAGAAGATGGTGTAGATGAAGAAGTCTTTGTAAATTTTCTATATGAAACAGAAGGTAATATATTTTTTAATATAGTATCTATACAAAATGAGATAGATACTCAAATTGCTTCTATGGGTAGTATATTTTCTCTTATAGCTTTTATTATTTTGATAGTTTCTTTTCTTGTTATTATAATGATTTTATATATGATTATAAAAATAACTATACTTAGATTAAAACGTGAATTAGGAATACAAAAAGCTATAGGTTTTACAAATTTTCAGCTTATGAATCAAATTGCTTTAAATTTAACACCATCTATTGTAATCGGTGTGTTAACAGGTTCTGTAATAGGTTATCTAAGTTTTGGAACTATATTTGGTATTCTTCTTAGTGGTTTAGGTGGCACTGGAGGAAGTCTGGAAGCACCTATTTTGTGGATAGTTATGATGAGTATAGCTCTTATCATTTTATCGTATATAGTTTCTATACTTATTTCATGGAGAATAAGAAAAATTTCAGCATACTCATTAGTTACACAATAATAGGAAAGGAGAAAAATACTTTTTATGAATGATTCTATAAAACTTCCAGAAAAACTTTGGAATCAAGATTTTTCTTTACTAGTTATAGGCAAAATCATTTCTATATTCGGAAATATAATACTTAGTTGGACATTACCATTATTTATTTTAGATGTAAGTGGTTCCGCTACTCTATTTGGAATAGTTTTGGCTGTTCCTAATATATCTCTCTTATTAATGTCTCCTATTGGAGGTGTTATTGCTGATAGATTTAGAAAACAGTGGATTATGTTTTGGCTTGATATATCTGTTGTATTTATAGTTATTTTATATATGGCAATAACTAGTTTTCATATAGAAATTGTTCCTGTTGTAATAATTAAACTACTTTTTATAAATGCTATACAAGCTGTTTATATGCCAGCAGTTCAAGCTTCGATTCCTGTTCTCTCTCCTTCTGATAAGCTTGTTCCTGCAAATGGTATTATATCTATAATAAATTCTTTTGCAAACATGTCAGCTCCTGCTATTGCTGGTATTTTATATGGATCATTTGGTTTATTTCCAATTTTAGTTACTAGTGTATTTTGTTTTACTATTAGTTCTATTATAGATTTGTTTATTCGTATACCTTTTAAAAAACAAGAAAATTTGGGAAGTGTTGCTCAAATAATTAAAAGCGATATTAAAGATTCTATTCACTTTACTATTAAAGAAAAACCTATTATTTTTAAATGTGCAATTGTTTTATTTTTTTTTAGTATGACTATAGGTGCTTTTTTACTAGTGGGAATACCAGTTCTTATTACTCAAAATTTGAATTTAGAAATGCATATGGTAGGAGTTAGTCAAAGTGTTATGATGATAGGTGGGCTTATAGGTGGTATTTCAGCGGGTTTTCTCGGAAATAAGCTTACAATAAAAACCTTTTATTTATCTATTATTTTTTGTAGTTTAGCTATTATACCAATTGGAATAGTTTTATTATTTGATTTACCAGTTATAATTTCTTTTGTTATTATTACTATAGCAGGAATGTTTACTTTTATAGGTGTGCAAATTTGTAATATACAGATAATGTCATTTATACAAAGTGAAACACCAATAGAGATTGTAGGAAAAGTTTTATCTATTTTAGTTGTTTTACCGTTTTTAGCAAATGCAATAGGTCAATTATTATTTGGATTTCTTTTTGAAATTTTTTCATCACTTTCTTGGCTTATTATATTTTTGGCTTCATTTATTTCAATTTTAGTTTCTATTTTTTCACGAAAATATTTTAAGTCTGTTTGAAATTAAAAAAATCTAATTTATATTGACAAATTAAATTCTTATTTGTATAATTTGTAATAAATTTAAAAAAAATTACCGTAAGTATACTTACGGTAATTTTGCATATGCAAAATTACC
>WRGD01000136.1 GCA_009787355.1 Defluviitaleaceae bacterium
TTTTGAAGAGCTTTTAAATAAATTTGAAAGCGATTAGGAAAGTTAATTATTATGGAAAAAACCACCTATTGTAATAGGTGGTTTTTTCATTTAAAAAAGGAAAAACATTATATTGATAAAATTATTGAAATACCTATACTCATTTAGAATATATCAGAAAACAATTGTATCAGATTTTGTTTATTGTGTCAAGTTCAAGTATATTATTTTTTTTTACCTCGCTTAAAGTGATACATGACCTAATAAAACCTTTAGACAATTCCTCAAGGTTTTATTATTTTAATTCACAATTACGTGTAAAAAGTTATCATCTGCTAGAGCAAAACTGGGCATAGGCTGCCCTACCATATTTTCAAACGGTATTACAGTATTGTTTGCAACGGCATGACGAAGTGTATCTGGAGAACTAAATCTATTTGTAGTGTACAAATAATTCACAAAAGGCATTACATTATCTATACTATCATTTCTTGCAAATAATATAAGTGCAGCGTGGGCTACTGTAGCAGGGCAACAATCATCCGTTGCCTCAACATCCCAACTTTGGTATAGTACAGTATGCCCCTCCCCGAGTGCTATAGTAGTATATGCACCTTGTATTATCGCTGCATCTACAATACCTGCTTCCAATGCTGATAAAAACGTGTATTCTGGCATATATATAAACTCTACGTCTGTTAAATCTATATTAAATCTTTCTGCGTCTGTTTTAAATGTAGAAAGTAAAGCACAATTTGGGTCTTTTGCTGCTATTACAAGCCCAGAAAGTTCACTTACTCTTCTATCTAGCCCAGCTCTTAGAACTAGTGTAGAGCCGTAAGGGTATGTTATTTTACCTAGTATTCTTAAATCATCAAAACCATTTAAATTTTGAAAATATCTTATCGTTTCGGCATCTAAAAAACCAGCGTCTAAATATCCAGACAAGAGTGAAAAAGCAATATCCGACGAATTAGAAATATTGTATACATCCATAGGAATTTTGATTCCGTTATCTATAGCTGCATACATAACAGCAGGTAAAAACCCACCACTATGAGCTATTTTTATATTTTCATTATCTGCACTTATATTTTGTATTCTAGAGCAAGCCATCAAAAACATAGGTACAAACACAAAAAATCCAAATTTTTTCATATATCCTCTTTTGATTTTTTTTACCATGTAATTCCTTTAAATTGTTCTGCAAACATAGATTCTTGTGGATTTTCTGATATATTACCCATGTCTAGAAGGGCGTTTGCAAGAAGAATAAGCCCATCGGTTTCAAGTGTAGTCTCAAAAACTAGCCTGCTATTTCCGTGATATATTGCATCACGTGGGGCACCTGTTCTGTTTTCTGCTATTTGTATTATATTATCGGCTGTTGGATTATTATTTATTATTTCATTTGCTTCGTCTATTGCTGCCAAAAATGAATTTATAGCTTCCGGATTTGTATTTAACAATCTGTTACTAGCGTTTATTGTTCTACAAGTAACATTTGCAGATAAATATTCAAAAGCTCTTACAAAACCAGAAAGCTCTGCAATACTAGCATGGGGTTCTTCCAATAATGCACCGTCTATTTGCCCAGCCTCAAGTGCAGCTATTGCAGAACCTCCACTCATGGTTAAAAGGTTGAAATCTACTCCATCTGCATTTGTAGCAAAATATAAAGCAAGTACAGCTTCGCAAGCAGGAGAAATACCAGCTATTTGCATTCCTTGTAAATCCCTAAGAGATGTAACATTTGTGCCATCAGGGAGCATTAAAACAGATGTACAAGGGTCTTTTACCTGTGCCACTGTTCTAAAAGGGGCACCATTTGCAATACCTGCTATAGCAATAGTTGGGCAACTAAAAAATATATCGGACTGCCCAGCTACTACAGATTCCAACGCCGCAGCATTTGTATCTAATGTAATTATTTCTACATTTACTCCATGTGCATCGAAAAGTCCAAGCTCGTATGCAACATAAAGATTTAAATGATGAGTAGTAATAGCGTCTGCTATTACTATCCTTGGTGTATCATTATTTACAGGAATATAACTTCTACCACAAGCAGTTAAAAATAAAGCCCCTAAAGGTATTGCCAAGGCAAGATTTTGTAAAAATTTTTTTTGAAGCATATTTCTTTTCATTATGTAACCTCCTGTACACAAAAACATATTAAAGATATATGTATTGATTGTTTTCCATATTTTAATACATATATTCTTTTCTGTCAAATCTTATTTTAATATTTGACAGATATAATCAAATGAGTTATTATTGACAATGCTAGGGGTGCTTAAAATCTTTTTAGGCTGAGAAATACCCTAAACGACCTGATCTGGATAATACCAGCGTAGGCAAGCATTTTTGTTCTCCTAGCAATATAGTATAAAAAATAGTATTTTATTTTATAGGAGGGTAAATTTCATGTCAAAAAAAGCAAAAATTATTACATACAGTGCTATATGTACAGCACTTGCAATTATTTTAAACCAATTTGCATTATTTTCTATGCCATTGGGAGGTTCTGTAACCCCTATTAGTATGTTCTTTATTACATTAATAGGTTATTGGTTTGGATGGAAACATGGTATTTTGGCAGGTATTGCTATGGGTCTTGTAGATTTAGCTCTTGTAGGCTTTATTTTTCACCCATTACAAGTGCTATTCGACTATCCACTTGGTTTTGGTGCCCTCGGTTTGTCTGGTTTATTACAAAAACACAAGATGGGGCTATATTTAGGTTATATACTTGGTTGTCTTGGTCGTTTCTTTTTCGTATTTTTGTCTGGTGTTTTCTTTTTTTATATATGGGCTCCAGAGGGATGGAATATTATATTATATTCTGCGGTATATAATATAGCCTATATCGGTGTTGAAATGATAATAACACTTGTGATAATATTTATACCAAGCGTAAAGAACGCAATAAACAGAGTAGGCGAAAACCTACAAATGGAAAGATAAAACCTTTTTTATCTTTCGTAATGGGAGGCAAGTGTGCGTATATCTGCGAAAGGACGTTATGCCCTGTCTGCTACTATAAAGATAGCACTTATGTGTGAAAATGAATGTACAGTTTCTGGTGTGAGCATTGCAGGAGCATTGGGTATATCTAAAATATACTTAGAGCAAATACTAGTAACATTAAAAAATACTGGTGTTTTGATATCATCCAAAGGAGCTACTGGAGGCTATAGACTCGCAAAAGACACAAAAGAAATAACAGTATGGGATATACTAACAAGCGTAGAATCATCTTTGTGCGAAAAAGCCGATACATCTGTAGAAATACCTTCTATAGAAAAATCTCTTATATATGCTTTTTCTACTTTAGATGAAAAAATAAAACAAACACTAAAAAGTATATCTATAAAAGATTTGGTTGATATTTCAAAAGAAGATGATACTGGCTCTTTTATGCTTCATATGTGATTTTTCTAACCCGTGGTGGACTTGTGTTTATCACGGGTTTTTATTTCGAAATTTTTCAAAATTTCAAAATAATGTATAATGCTTTTGATATGGCTTTACCTTCAGATATGATAGTTAAACTTGCAGAATTTGAAATAGAAAAAATAAGAAATTAAATAGGTGAGTTACAAGATGACGCATAATAAAGATGATTTTTTACAAAGTAATGATGAGTAAGAAAATAAAATATGAAAAACAAAAGAGAACCGTTAGGGTATATAGATTTAGCGACAGGAAGAAAAGCAATTCGAAGAATGGATGACTTTTTCACGACATACGCATTTACACAAAAAGAAAATTGGGAAGTGTTAAGAAATATAGGAAATATATTTATAGAAGATTACAAAAATAAATATGGTGATTTAGCAAAGAGTTTAGTTTTAATTACTGGAGATAATCTTGTTGTAGAAACACAATACGAACATCTATTAGACGATAAATCTTATCTAAGACAAGACAACGAGCTAACAGCAGATAATATTACTTATATAGAGCTACAGAATAGAGCGAACACGACACCGCCACTAGAAATAAGAGATACAACATATCTAAATATCGGTTTTACAAAACTAAGTAAAGAAGATTTGAAAAAAGGAAAGACTGTAAATCAAATATGGATACTGTGTCAACATTCGGAGAAAATGCTTGGAGATAGTGCTTATATGGACTATATTTTGAAAGATAGAATAAGTAATAGAGAACATCCTAGAAAATCCAGCATATTTTATGTAAGCTTACCCAAACTTGAAGTGGAAGAAACTAAAGCAAGTGAACTTGCAAGATTTTTGCTTGACCAAGAGCCAAATCCAAAGAACGAAGAAATAAAAGAAATAGCTAAACATTTTGAGAATACTTTAACAAAATTAAAAGAAGATAAGGAGGCCAAGACTAAAATGACTATGTATGAAGGTATTATTGAGAGAGGAAGAGAAGAAGGAAGAGAAGAGGGAAGAGAAGAAGGAAGAGAAGAGCGTAATGAAGAATTAGCCATAGAAATGCTAAAAGAAAATGAACCAATAGAAAAAATAATAAAATATACAAAACTTAGCCCTCAAAAAATAGAGGATATTAAAAATAAAATAAGGATAAAAAATTGAAACACATAAATATTAAAACAATATTACAAATTTCCAAAAACTATTGCAACATTCCAGTCCCTATAGTAAACTACGTTTATAGCTACAAAAAACATTTTTGAGACAGGAGAACACGAGTGAAAAAAGATTCTGACCTAGCCCACAACTTGAACGGAAATTTTTTTATTAATACTCACTTTTGGGGTAATGTTAAAAAAATGTTACAAATTGCACAAAACTATTGCAAGTTTTATGTAGCTATGATAAATTAAATATAGGTAACAAAATAACAAGTTTTTGTTACCTATATGCAAAAAAGTTCTACAAATTTGCGAAAATATTGCACACAGCTATTTACACTTGCTAACTATTGTTCGTACAAACAATAACAAAGCATAAGAGGGGTGTACATAAGATAATAAAAGCAATACTATTAGCAAACCGAACATAATACAAGAAAAGAAATAAACCGTTTTTCAGACGAAATGAAAAACAAACACAAGGAGAATATAATGAGAAATAACAACTTTAAAAGAAAAGTTGCGTTTTTATTAACAGGTGCTATGGCATTTGGTAGTCTACCACTTGCACCAGTAGCCGCTGGTTTAAATAATACTATTGTTGCTTATGCAAATACAGCTGCAGGTATTACAACTGCATTACAATTAAGAGACGAATTAAACATAAGAGCACCTTTTATTACATCTACAACAACATTCGCTCAACTTTTATTGTTAGCGGAAGCTAGTGTAGTTAGTTTATTAGGAGAAGAAAACGACCCATCTACAGGTTGGTTTAGAAGAGCTGCTACTGCTGCTGCTGCTGCAACTGGAAATACTGTACAAGAACAACATGCTGCTGCTGCTGTTGCATTTGCTGCTGCTGCTGCTGAACAAAATCCTACAGCTCCTGCTGCTGCGGCTCCAACTGCTGTTAGAGTTGCTTTTGAAACTAGAGCGTTAAACGTAACTAGAATTAATCTTATACTCGACAGAGTAAGAGCAGTAGTAGAAGATATTCAAGACCTTAATATTGGAACAACGGTAGGAACTCCAGCTCAATCTGTTGATACTGCTATAACTGCTATAGAAACTGCTATAACTGCTATAGAAACTGCTATAACTGGCACAAATCTTACAAACGCTGAAGTTGAAGCACTTCGTGATAGAATAATCGATCTTACAGTTGCTTTTAGTAACTGGACTACAAACGTTGCTGGTCAAATAGGTGTACCTGTAGCTACAACTGATGCTATTATTGCTACTTTACAATCCTTAAGAGTAGATTTACAGGCAGAATTAGATTTAGCGGGTGCTTGGACTCCAGATCAAATAATGACTGCTATTAGAAATACTACTGTAACTCCACACATACCAAATCGTTTTACAGCTACAAATTTAACTGATTTAGTTGCACAAATTAACCCTTGGTTAGCTCAATCTTTAGTAGGTGGTGCAGGTCAAGCTTTAGCTATTAGCGTACAAGCAGATTTAGGTACTGTTATATCCGAGTTAAACCGTATGGTATTTAGCACAAATCCATTAGTATACGGTGGAGCAACTGTAATACCTCCAGTAAATCCAAATGAAGTAAACCTTGCTGCTAATGCAACACTTGCACAAGTAATAGCTGCTTTAAATGCTCACCCACAGCTTAACATAACTCCGGTTATCCCAGCAACTGCAACACTTGCAGAATTAATAGCAGTTATAAACGGTTATGCAGGTCTCGTAACAACTCCTGCTACTATTCCAGCAACTGCAACAATAGCACAAGTAATAACTGCACTTGGTACTACACCATTTTTCAATGTAACACCTGTAGTAGTTACTTTAACACCAACACAACAGTTAATTATAGATAGCCTTACATCTACACATACTTTTGCTACAACAAGTAATATGACAGCTCTTGCTAATACTCTTAATACTCTTATAACAAATTTACGTGCTAGATTTATAGCTGCAAATACTCCAACTACACCTACTGCATTTGGTGGTTTTAACGCTGTTAATATGTTTGCAAATTTAAGCGGTGTAGCTGCACTTAACAACATTGTTATAAACGAAGAAAACATTACAATAGAGTTACTAAGAGTTGTAGAAGAATTATCTGCAAGCTGGTTATTAACAAACCCAACTCAAGCAGAAATTGATGCTCGTGTTAGAAATATTGAAATAGCTTCTGATGTACTAGACTTCTTTTTATTAAATGGTAACTTGCCAGCTCGTACAAATGAAAATGCTTTTTTTATAGATAGATTTGCAACAATTGTAACACCTCCTCCAGCAACTGGTATTAGAAATGTATTTCAAGCTGGTCAAAGTTTAGACAATGTGGTAATGAACCCTGCAAACCTAAATCCAGTTCCATCTGGTACAGCATTCCACTTGCCACAACACCACGCAAGTTCTGCTATTACTATAGCTAACCCTGCAAACATTGGAGATGTTAACCAATCACAACGTGATACATTCAACTTACACCACAGTGTAAACCATGTACAACCAGGTTCCAACTTACAGTTTGTTATAAACGCTTCCCATGCAGAAGTTATTCAAGATAGTCAAGTTCGTGGTAATAACCAATACGTAGAGTTTAGTGTACAATTAAACAATGCTATTTGGGACATGACATCTTCTGGACTTCGTGGTTTTGGAAACTTTGTATACGGTCCTACTGCACAAGCTATACTTGCTGCTGCTGGTTTACCATTAAACTCTACTTCAAGTAATGTGCAAGGTGTACACAGAACACACGAGGCTACAAACCCTAATAGTGTTGTTCGTGCTACAGGTGTTCACAACGACGCTGTTGGGCCAAACGGTAATGCAAACAGAGTTAACACAGTAAACTTTGAAGGTTCATGGTTACGTTGGGAAGCTAATGCAGGTCGCCAAGGTGGTGGTAGATTATCTGGTCCAGGTTGGGCAATAGACCAAACTGGTGAAACTACTGGTTTCTTACAAATTTGGGACATTCAAGCGTTCCGTCAATTCGTAGGTAATGCAGCTGGTGTACCAGGTACTTTCGTTGCTACTCCTCGTGGTACTGTAAATAACCCAAGAACAGAAGCGGTAACTACAGAAGTTGGAGCAACATTGATTCGTTTCCCACTTATAATAAGAACACAAAATGAAAATGCAATAAGCATTCAAGGTGCTCCTCTTAGTCCAGGTACAAACGTATTTGCTGTTCCACACCAATCTATACTTGGCAGTATGCCTGGTCTTGGTACTGTAAATATCCGTGGTGCACAAGCAGTAGGTAGAACAAATACTGTTGCTCGTAACACTGGTACTCACCGTCATACATTAAACTTTGACTTAGTTGTTTCCGAAACATTCTTGAACAGTTTTGGTACTACAGAGCAACAAGGTGTAAGAGCGTTCGATTTAATTGCTCCATCTGGTTTTAGTTGGGGTCCAAGAACATCTACTCCAGCAGGTCAAGGTGGTAACTATACTCACCACGTTGGTAACCCGAACTTTGTATTTACACGTTTTAACAACAACAATGTACTTCGTGTAGAACTTACTGGTCTAGTATCTAGCCAACAAGGTATGCCACTTGGTCAAATAGTATTAAACAATCTTGTGTTATCTAGCAACGCTTGGGAAACTACTCCAGACCAAGATGTATATATAACAATAAGAGACAGTCAACAAAGAACAGGCGAGCAAATTCAAGGTGTAGGTTCTGGTAGCCACGTTCGTTTTGGTGGTCAAGTAAGATTTGTACCTGCAGGAACTGGTAATTTAGTACCAATATCTGCTCCAAACTTTGGTCCATATGTAAGAGTTGCAGATGCAAATGCAGTATTAGCTGCAGCAGGCTGGCCAACACTTTCTCAACCACTAGACATACCAGCTGGTCAATCACATGTTTGGGAAAATACTTTAATACCTTACGAAAACCGTTTTGGTCAGGCTATAAACAGATGGAACGTAGTAGCTGCTACAACTGGTGCTCAAGGTACATTTGCTGTTAACCAAACTGTAAACTCTTTTGTTACAGAACAACAAATAAACGTAGGTAGAGTTGAAGACTGGGCAATCAGACTTACAGCATTAAGCGACAACGTACCAACACTTCTAAGTGGTAGATTATACGAAGATACTATTACAGGTTCCGTAGCACAACACCACAGAGCTGTAAGAGTTCGTGTAGAAGAAAACATTCAAGAAGCTGCTCACCAAGAGCGTACACTTACACTTAGCTTACCAGAAGGTGTAAGAATCCGTGAAGCTAGATTCTTCAATGTATTAAATGTTGCTCAAGCTGCATTCTTAACTGGTCAAGCTGCAAGCCTACCAGGTAGTGGAAGACACTTCAACTTAAACAATAGCGACAACCCACATGTACGTATAAACAACAATGAAATTCACGTTACTGGTCTTACTCGTACAGGTGCAAACGACAACCGTATTCGTTTCGACCTAGACTTATACTTAACTATAGAGCCAGGCTTTACAGGTGATGTAAATCTTTCTCTAGGTGGTAGTGCAGCTCGTAACAATGTTACAACTCCATATGTAACAATTGCAGAAGTTATAAGTCCAATAACTGTAACAGCAGATGCTAGAAACATCCGTGTTGGTTATCAGTTCGTTCCAGTAGGAAACTTCTCCATTACTGAAACTGTTGCTGGTGCACTTCTTCCTCACCAAGATGTACACGTATCTATAACAGATGGTTTGTTTACAGAAATGCAAATAGCTCCAGGCTTCAACTGGGAAGTAACAGCTGGTAACATCCAAATAGCAAACATGAGAGTATCTAGTGCACTTGCAGGTATTTGGCAAGGTGCTGCAAGACCAAACGTAAGTTTCGAAATTGCACAAGCTTCTAGCGTACCATCTACAATATCTTTCTCTAACGTTCAAGTACGTCTTACAGCTGTAGCTCCAGACTCAAACGTAGGTTATGACATTGTTGTTTGGGGTCCTGCAGTTGCAAACAACTTCGAGCATCCACTAGTAACAGAAGGTGGAAACAGAAACACACCAGGTAGTCAATCTCACACTACTTTAAACAGACAAGATTACAGCAACTTCGTAAACCGTCGTGATTTATTCAACGTTCCAGGTTTTGCTGCACCATTTATCACAATTGGTGATGTTGCACAAGACACTATAGGAGCACCTGTAATATTTACACAAGATGGTGTTATAACTGTTGGTGGAACTGTTGTAAACTTCCCTGCAGATCAGTGGGGTAGCTTCGAAGTAAACGAAGATGGCGTGTCTGTATTACCAGCTCGTCTTGCATTCGCATTACTTCTAGGTGCAGAAAATCCATACGACCCAGATATGTTTACATGGAACAACGCTACAAGCACATTCCTAATAGACCAAACTGGACGTAACATCTGGTTACAAGTTGGAAACGAAGCAATGGGTGTTGGTGGCGTACAACGTACTATATTATCTGGTACTGGTGCTAACGCATTCCCATATGCTCCGTATGTAAACCCAGAAACAAGCCGTATGATGATACCAGTACGTGCATTCGCAGAAGCTCTAGGATTAAACGTAGAGTGGAATGCAGCAAACGGTAGTGTAACACTTACTACTCCAGCAGAAGCTGTACACCTACCAGGTACTGTTAACTAGTATTATCTACAAATAGTAATATATTTATAACGCAGTAACCCCCACATATTTGTATGTGGGGGTTTTGTTTTATTGTTTTAATTATTAATTCTGCCTGGCACTGGCACATAGTCATAGGCAGTTTTAAACTCGCCTGTTGTTCCTGTTGTGCCACCTAAAGGTGCACCACTAGAGTAATAATTGTCTGTAGTATTGTTTACAGCATAATTATTTGTTCTATAGCCAGTTGTGTTGTCATTTACAGCGTAATTATTTGTTCCATAACCAGCTGCATTATTGTTATTTACATAATTGTTTGTTCCATAACCAGTTATATTACCATCTACACCTGATGTACTTCTTGTTACTTTTTTATTATACGGTCTACCCCATGGGCTTTGTGTATATCTATTTGCAACACCGTTTACGTTGTTTGCTACTCTTCTTGTATGTCTGTTGTATGGTACAGTCTCTCTTGTTATGGTTTCTGTAGTTCTAAATTCTCCTCCTACATCGCCACCTGCATAGTTACTACCGTATCCATTATCTACTCCACCATTATAAAAACCGTCATTTGCTACTCTGTTTACATTATTAGTTGCACGTTCTGCACAACCTGTCGATAAAGCTACTGTTAAAAATCCTAGTGCTAAAAAAGTTTTTTTCATTAATATACCCTCACTTGTATCTATTTGCTACATGAATTTTAAATTTGTTTAGAAAAAGGACGCTTTTTTTAAGCAAATCTAAAACATTCGCTTTAGTAGTATTAACTTTAAAATTTGTTGCATACTGAAAAAAAGAGGAAATTTTTTTTTCTCACATTTTAAATATTTTAACTAAATTTGGTTATATTATATTACAGGAGGAAATATGAAAAGAGTATATTTTATTTTATTGTTTTTATTTTTTTCGCAGAAAAATGTGTATGCTGGAAATTTAAACATAGAAAATTTATTGCAAGACAAAGACGGGTATTTTAAATTAATAGACTTAGAAAGTGATAGCGTTTTTGTATACTTAGATAGTACAAAAAATGAGATTGTAAAATCGAATATAGGTAATGTAGTTGTAACTACAGATGGTGGTATGTACGTTATGACAACAGATTTTGAAACAGAGGTAATGATAGTAATGTTACAAGGAAATTCAAAAGTAAATGGAATAGAGCTACTAGAAGGCTCTGTAATGTGGATAGACAAAGAACATGATTTATATACAATAATACATCCGTACCCACTAGAATATCTAAACAACTTTACACTAGAAATAATACTTGACAATCAACAACATCTACTACAAAACTCCAAAACAACAATAGAAACATTACAAAAAGCAACATGGATAATAGAAAATAGATACTAAAAATATAAAAACCTTGGGGCAACGCCCCTAGGTTTTAAAAAATTTTAATATCTATTTACATTGTATATCCAACCTTCGTTGGCTCTTGTTCCTTCTACCAGGTATGTTATTATTTCGTTTTGGTGCATTACTCTGTATATAGCAAAAAGGGTATTTCCGCTTAGTGAATATGTAACAAGCTCTGATAATTCATACCCTCTTTCGTGAAATACATTCTGTGCTCCATTTAGTATATTTATATCTGTAAAATTAAAATTTGGCATAAGATTGTTTAAATCTATATCTACGTTAAAACTATTGTAACCAACAAGAATACTACGTATATTTAAATTTGTTTCAAATGGACTCCTTATACTTTCTGTAATAGGAAATAGTACATCTGAACCTATAGGTGTAGAAAATATTGTAGGATAAAGCACATGCTCAGTTCCATCTTCTTCTAATATTTCTAAAACTGCATCAAATCGTACTTCCTTTCTTTCCCCTGCATGGTTTGCACTGTGCATTACAAGTATAAAATCATTAGAACGCCTTGCTATTCTTTCCAAAACAAAATTACCATTCTCGAAAGGTATACGTATTTGGTTCTCTGGTAATCTGCTAAAAAGAGGTTCTATATTTATTTGCCTGTTTATATTGTGAGTTAAAAATGGATTTGCAAAAATAATAGTACCAGTACCACTTAAATTCTGTAGTGGTTCAAAATCTATTCTTCCCAAAACTCTTCCTTCACCTATTTCAAATTCCTGATGATTTCTAAGTATTGCATTTCTTGCACCAATATTAAAAATTATTCCATCAAATGAAAGATTTGTATCTGTATTGTCTAATTCATAAAAAATAGTAATACCAGAAGCAGAAAAATGACCACCTGTTATAGTTAGTGGGGTACCATTTAAATTGTACGTTGTTCTAGTTGTTATATGGTTTATTGGTAGCCTTATAAAATCGCCCAAAAGCTCTATAGGAAAAACAACTTCCTCTTCTGTAATATTATTTGTAATTGTAAGCACAAGCCCTCTTGCACTTGTATTTGTTGGCTCGAAAATAACACGATTTTCTAAAAGTCCTATGTTATTTAAAATACGATTGTATTTTACACCATTATTATCTACTAAAGTAGGTGTGTAGTTTTCCCAATCGATATTATTATCAAAATAAAAAATAGTACCAAAATTGTCTAGTATCATTCTTGAAAGATAAAATCTACTGTTATATGTCCCTCTTTGCTCCGAAATAAATATAAGATTTGTAGAACCAGATATTTCAGACTGGCTTACAACTATTGCAGGGTTCTCTTCGGATACTGGTAAATCTAATTCTTCAGTTGTACTAAACAAAATAGGTATAAGTAAAGTAATACCTGTAATCAAGATAATACAAGATGCAAGAGCTATAGCAACTCCTTTGTGCTTAGATGTATCTTTAAAAGGCATTGACAATTTCTTTATTTTTTCTTGTCTTTTTAGTTCTGCTGTTTCTTCTGCAGTTAAACCTTTTGTATCTAACACTTTTTGTATACTTTGATTTGCTAGTTCTAGTACATTTTCTGCCTCTATTTCTTCTGCAGTTTTTTCTTTTGTTTTATTACGCACGGTAGTAGAATATGGAATATTTACACCTTGTTCTACTTCTGCTTCTATTTCTCTGAACAAATCGTGTAGTTCGGAGTAATCATCTTCATCATCTTCTTCTAATAATATAATATCATCTTCATCATCTTTTGCTTCTTCCACAATATTATTTAAAGTAGCAAGTAAATCTTCTGCTGAAATATTATTCTGATTACTTATTTCTGGTTTTTCTTCGTTTGCCACATTAATCCCCTCCTTTAAAATAATACACTAAAAATCCAAGTAAAAAAACCAATGATTGGTGCTGCCATCATAAGTATAACCAAAAATATAGCCATAAAAGTTACAAATCGTTTCTTTTTCTGTATTCTGTTCATTCGTTTTCCTTTCAATTTGCATACTATACAAATTATATCGTCATTTTTTTAAAATTACAATACGAATAAAACCTTAAAACCTTGTGGGGTTTGGGGGCAAAGCCCCCAAGGTTTTAAATATTTTATTCGTACACTATCCCTTTCAAAAATCTTGTTGGGTTTACGGGTTCTTCGTATTTTGTGTTTACTATTGATATGTATAGTAAACTTTTTGCTCTTGTTAGTGCAACGTAAAAAAGTCTTCGTTCTTCTTCTATTTCTTCATCTGTTTTGCTTTTTTCGTGTGGTATTATTCCCTCAACACAGGATATTACAAAAACAGCTTCATATTCTAAACCTTTTGCTCCGTGCATTGTGCTTAGCTGTACTCCTACCATATCATCTTTTTT
The DNA here is from genome assembly GCA_009787355.1 of Defluviitaleaceae bacterium. Lineage (GTDB taxonomy): Bacteria > Bacillota > Clostridia > Lachnospirales > UBA5962 > WRGD01. Next base: position 13,829 of record WRGD01000136.1, read on the forward strand.
CGTTACTCTTTTTGCTTCGCTTTTTTCTTTTTCTATTTCTTTTATATTTTCTATATGCTTTAGATACTGTTCTATTTTATCGAAATTCTTTGCCGATTCGCCCAATTCTTCCAGTATTTCAAATATACCTTTACTAGTTGTTTTTTTGTATTTAGTAAGCTCTTTTACATAATCATCATATCCTACTGTTTTTCTTATATATTTTATCGCTTTGCTAGGTTTTAAATCTTTTATAATAGCCAAATGGTCTATAAGGTCGTTTAAAGGTCGCTTTTGCCAATGCTCCAAATGTTTTGCAGATAGTAACGATTTCATCAAAATCTCATCATTTCTGTATAATTCTATTGTGCCTTTGCTTATATACCTTTTAGGTTTATTTATAATCCTCTTTAACTCCTGATTTCTTGTAATATCTAATGAAATATATAAATATGCCAAAATATCTAATACAGAAAAATGTTCATATATACTAGGTGTAGCATCTTTTAATATATACGGAATATTTGTCATAGAAAAAGCATCGCAAATTGCTCTTGCTTGTATGTTTGTACGATATATTATACATATTTCGTTTAATGGTATTTCTAATTTTTTTATTTTTTCAGCTATATACGTTGCTTCTTCATTCGCACTTTCACATTTTATTAGCTTTGGTTTTGGTCCCTCTTTCTTTGTGCCTTTTATAACTTTATTATACCTAAGTTTGTTGTATTTAATAACAGCATTAGATATTTTTATTATTTCATCGCTAGACCTGTAGTTTGTATCTAAAACTACTTTTTTTGTATTTTTAAAATCATCTCCAAAGTTTAGCAAAAAATTTGGTCTGGAACCTCTAAAAGCGTATATGCTCTGGTCATCATCTCCTACTATGTACAAATTTTTGTTTTTTCCACTTAACAAAACAATATTTTCGTACTGAATTTTATTAATATCTTGAAACTCATCTATCATTATGTAATCGTATTTCTGTTGCCATAGTTTTAAAATACCATTATTGTTTTTTAAAAGTTCGTAAGACTTTGTTAGCATATCGTCAAAATCTATTTTATTATTTTCTTTTTTGTAGCTCTTGTAAAGTTTATATATAGCTTTAAAATCATTGTTTGTAGTACATGTAGAATTATAATACTCTATATTTATCATATCGTTTTGTATAAGAGATATTTCCGAAGCTATATTTTCTACAAGTTCTGTGTCCACCTCCATTTCGGGGTCTATACTGTGAGTTATATTTTTTAATATGTCAGTTTTTTCATCATCCTTTAATATGCTATTTATATTAATGTTCATGTGTTTTTTTAAAATTTTAAAAAATAGGCTGTGAAAAGTAAAAAAATTTACATTATCCTTAGCTATTTTCCTATACCTCTGCTCCATATTTATAGCTGCAGCCTTGGAAAATGTTATTACCAGTATTTTTTCTGGATTTATACCTTTTTGTATCAAATTTTTTATCCTGTGAGTTATAACTGTTGTTTTGCCACTTCCTGGACCTGCTATTACTAACATTGGCCCTTTTAAATGATTTTTGGCTATTTCTTGCGATTCATTTAGATTCATATATTTTTCCTTTGTAAAGGTTATTGTTACAACAAAAAGTGAGTTTATTTTACTGTTAGTATATCATAAAATAGTCAGCATACAAAATCGTAATCATTTGTTAATATTATTGCAATAAATTTGTAATTTTGGGGCAAAACACAATTTTTGAAAAATAATACTTGACAAATCATAAAAATGTGTTTATAATAATTGTGTTATATAGGTTCAAAAAAAGAAACTTTGTACTATAATAACACTTTTAAAAGCAAATTGCATTTATTTTAATAAAACTTGTTAAAAATTTACCAATATCGATTTTTTGTAATCGCTATAGCAAGTAAATTTTTTGGAGGGAAGTTATGAAAAAATTAATTTTTAGTTTGGGAACAGTAAGTCTTGCAACTGTACTTACAGCTTGTGGAACCCAAAATAATCAAAACAATTCAACTGTTGTTCCAATAGTAGAACCACCAGCTATTTCAGCAACAGAGCCAGAGCTACCAGCGATAACAATAGAAGGTTTATCTTTTGCAACTGCTAGTTTTACACCAGGTACTTATGTTGGTAGTGCAGATAGCCATGGCGGTCCATTGTCTGTATCTGTAACTTTTAGCGAAAATCAAATTACTGATATCCATGTGGTAGAGCATTCCGATTCTACTTATGGTTCAGGCTGGTTTTTCCGTGCATATCCTGCTGTAGCAGACCAAATATTTGTACAGCAATCTACAAATGGTTTAGATGCTTTTAGTGGTGCAACGGCTACAACAACAGCAATAATACAAGCTGTAGAAGAAACAATAAGGGAAGCAGGGGCAAATCCAAGCGATTTAGTTCCACAAAGTTTGGCAGCACCATTGCCAAGCGATAGATTTATACCGGGATTTTACGAAATAACAGTTCCAGCAAACACTATGAATATATACGGACAGCCTCTACAAGATGGTGATATTCGTATGTTACACAGTGAAGATACAGATATGATAGTACGTGTTTCTATGGGACGTAATTATTTTCATGTTAATGTTGGTAGTGCATTAGTACATGGTGAAACAGCTCTTACAGGACAAGATACTGCAGTATATGGTGGTACATGGGGTGGTTGGTTCTTCCGTCAAGTTGCACATCATCAAATAAACGATAGACAAAGCACTCTAGACTTAGATATAACAACAGGTGCAACATCTAGTGCTTCTGCTATTGTTTGGGCTGTAGAGCAAGCAATAATAGAGGCAGGTGGAGACCCATCTGCATTAACACCTATAAGTGGTACTAGATATACTATAAACCCAAGTCAACCAGATGCAAGGTTTTTTATACCAGGACACTATACTGCTACTGTAGATGGTGCACATGCACCTATTACACTTACTGTAACAGTAGATAGAAACACTATCAGACGTATAGTAGAAAACGAACAATCAGAAACACCAGCAAGCTGGGAACAAATATGGCCAGCACTTCGTGATTATATATACGAAAATCAAACAACTCATATAGCCGAAGATGTAGATACATTTACAGGTGCTACAGCTTCTACAAATGCAGTTGTAGAAGCTGTGCGTGAAGCACTAAGAATGGCTGGAGAAATGAACGAAAGTAATTGGTAATAAAATCCCCCCAAATTAAACTTTAATTTGGGGGGATTTTTATGTAAAATTTTTATTTAACCTCTGCGTTGTCTATCAAACAAATCTCTCCATATTTCAAAATAAGGATTAGTCCAGATATATCCGTCTATAGTTTCAAAAGAAGCAACGATACTTTCAATACTATTGATACGATTACTGAGACTAAATGTCGTCATAATCATATTTTTATAAGTGCCTCCAGAAGCAAGATTTATATGATTAAATCCGCTTGGAGATAAAAAAGAATCAAACATACTTATTGATGCATAAGATGGAAAATAATTAATGTTTGACCAACTAATCATAGGAGTACCAGCACCTGTCAAGTCTCCAATCGGTAATCCATTAGAGTCCCAAGCAGCATGAACCATATCAACATGAAGAATATCAAATTCACTATTATTTTTTAATGTGTGTATTGCATTATTATTAAAAATATTTTGTATAATTTCAGAACTAATAGTAACAGGTTGTTGAGACAATATATATTTGAGTTCTTCAATTGTCAAATTATCACTATACTGCTCTGTAGAATTTGTTATGTTGTTATCATTAGAAATTTCTAGTACGTTTTGTATATTTTGCGTTATATTTTCTGGTTTATTTAATAATTTTTCAAATTTTTCTTGTAGTTCTCTAATCTGAGTTTGCATTTCTTTTATTTGTACTTGTAAATTTGATATGTAGTTTTCATCATTATTTAATGTTCCAAAACCTGATAAAAAAGTTATAGCCCCTAAACCAATAATAAATTTTTTCATTCACTACTCTCCTATGTTTTATAGAATATGTACATTATTTTAATCGGAAAATTTTCAGTATTATTATACTTATTATTTTATCTTTTTTGTTATTTTTATCAAAAAAAAGACTACCGACAATTGTTGTCGACAGTCTAAATATCCCACTATAGGAATGGGCTATTTCTGTTATTGACAAAAACACTTTTTTATATTATTCTTTTTTGAAATTAATACCTAAAACTCCACCAAGTCCACCACCAGCAAGAGATAGAATAAGTAGCGAAAAAGACCTTCCAGAACTAATAGTGCCTCCCTGAAAAATCATCATAAGTAATATTAAAAGTAACCCATATAAAAAACCAGAAGCTACACCCCAAGCCCATCCTTTTTTTTGCTGGTACCTTGCAGAATCAAAACCAGCAACTAAAACACTTACAACAGATGTAATAGATACAACTAGCGAAATATTATTTTCAGATAAATTTGTATGTGTTAATAGTATTGCATACCCTATAAAAACTGTAATAGTTATAGCGTATCCTATCAAGACACCAGAAAAAAGCGATTTTATTCCTATTCTCATTATTCCCCTCTCTCTATACTGGTAAAGTTAAATTATTTTTTATTCGTTCCTAATTAATTTTACTTACTAATTTTCAAAAATATGATACAATGTATGTTAAAAATATAAAAAATATAACCCATCTTTTATTGGGTAAAATGGAGTTTTAGATGAAATATATAGATTTACACACACACTCTACGTATTCCGATGGTACTTTTTCTCCAAAAGAACTTGTATTGTATGCCAAAAGCAAAGGCATATCCGCTATAGCATTAACCGACCATGATACAATAGAGGGTATAGCCGAGGCGAAGCAGGCAGGTGTAGAGCATGGTGTAGAAGTTGTTTCTGGTGTAGAAATAAGTACATCTTATCCCAGTGGAGATTTTAAAGGCAATGAATTTCATATATTAGGTTTATTTATTTCGGAAAATGAAGAAGTAAAGGCTGTATTCGATAAGTTAAAAACATATCGAAAAAATAGGAATATAGAATTAATAAAAAATCTAAATGCTGAAAATATAAATATATCTATGCAGGATGTAGAAAAACTATCATCTACAGGTAACATTACAAAAGCCCATTTTTCTAAAGCTCTAATAGAAAAAGGATATGCAAAAAGTTTTGAAGAGGCATTTGAAAAATTTTTTCGTGGAGATAAAAAAACAAATGTACCCAAACAAACATTAAATCCAAAAGAAGCTATAGAGGTAATACATAAAGCAGGAGGTATTTCGATATTAGCCCATCCGTTTAGGTATAAATTAAAAAAGGAAAATTTGATAATACTAATAAAGGAATTAAAAAAACACTCTTTAGACGGTATAGAGGCTATATATTCTACACATAAATATGAGGAAGAAATTTTTTTGAAAGAACTTGCAAAAGAATTAAATTTAAAAATAAGTGGAGGTAGTGATTTTCACGGACATACAAAACCGAATATAGAATTAGGAATTGGATACGGGGAACTAAAAATACCACTAGAAATATTGGCGGGTTTAAAATTATCATCCCCCTAAAAAATTTGTAAAATAACAAGCTAAATATAGTATAATTAGACTTAATTAAAAATTAGGGAGGAAAAAATTGAAAATATTAAATAATACAAAAATAAGTGGAAAGCTTGCTCTAGGTTTTGGTTTAGTCTTGCTTATGACAATATTTATGTCTGTATTTGGAATAGTTCAAATAAGAGACACAAATAGTGAATATTCATATGTATTAAACTACCCTTCTAGGCGAAATCAAATGCTATCAGCTGCAAATACGATTATTATGGATATACAGCGTATAACTGGTATAGCAGGTTTTAGTACAAACGTTGGAAATACACAAGCTTTAAACGAATTAGAACAAGAGCTTCATTATGTGTATAGTAGATTTAATCAATTAATAGCAAATTATGTTTATTCTGTAACAACAGACCCTGTTTTTTCAGAAGATATAAGAGAAGAACGAAGAGGAATGATACTTGAGATTCAAAGTCTTGTGGATTCTTTTATAGGAACGGTATCAATGCCTAGTATTACTGCTTCCAGAGCATCGAATACTGTTGCTATTTCAAATCTTCGTGAGTTAATACCCGATTTTGTATCACAAATAGATGCTGCGTATCAAGTTTTGTATGATATTACAGCAGAATTTATGGGTAATGTTGATATTAATATGAACAATCAAACAAGGAATACTATAAATACAATGATAGCAATATCTGTAGTTACAGTTTTGTTTGGTATTCTTATAGCTATATTTATAACTATAGTTATATCAAAGCCTGCAGCTCAAGTTTCCGAGGCACTTTCAAATGTTTCTATGGGTAATTTAAATGTGAATCTTTCTCACAATTCAAAAGATGAAATGGGTGTACTTGCAGAGTCTACAAGAAAAGTTGTTAATACAATAAAATCCCTAATATCAGAAATGAATAATATGGGTGCAGAACATGATAGAGGTCAGCTAGATGTATTTATAAATGCCAATAAATTTAATGGCTCATATTTTGAAGTTGCAAATAAAGTAAACGAAATGGTAAAAAGTCATTTAGAAACACAGGATAAAGTTATAGGTGTTTTTTCTGAAATATCTTCTGGAGATTTTGATGCACAGTTGGAAAGATTACCGGGTCAAAAAGCTCGTATGAACGAAGCTGTGGACAATATGAGAAACAACATATTAGACGTAAGCAAATCTGTAAAAAATATGATAAGCTTTGCACTAGAAGGAGATTTATCTAAAACAATAGAAACAGATAGTTTTACTGGTGATTGGCAAGATTTAATGGTAGGTTTAAATAGAGTATTATCTACAGTAAATGAGCCTATAACAGAAATAAATAAAATTATGAGAAATCTTTCTCGTGGAGAATTTGATACAAAAGTTATGGGAAGCTACCATGGTGATTTTTTATCTATGAAAGAGTCTGTAAATGTTACAATTGATACTCTTTCTCTTTATATAAAAGAAATATCCGATATTCTTTCTAAAATTTCTTCTGGAGACTTATTACAAAGAATCGATAGAGAATATGTTGGAGAATTTAAGGAAATAAAAACATCTATAAACAATATAACAGCTACATTACACAAAACGATAAGCGAAATAAGTGCTGCATCTACAGCCGTTTTTGCAGGAGCACAGGCAATATCTAGCAGTGCAATGAACCTTGCAGCAGGTGCTACAGAGCAGTCTAGTTCTATAGAAGAGTTAAATGCAACAATAGAAATAGTAAACCAGAAAACAAAAGCAAATGCGGAAAATGCAACACAAGCGAACAATATTTCCAATGAATCTACTCGAAATGCAACAGAAGGCAATAATGCAATGAAAAAAATGTTAGAGGCTATGATAGAGATAAAAGAAAGCTCAAATTCTATTGGAAAAATAATAAAAGCAATACAAGATATAGCTTTCCAAACAAACTTACTTGCATTAAATGCAGCAGTAGAGGCAGCACGTGCTGGTGAACATGGTCGAGGTTTTGCAGTAGTTGCAGAAGAAGTAAGAGCATTAGCAGGTAGAAGCCAAACGGCAGCAACAGAAACGACAAGTTTAATAGAAGAATCTATATTTAGAGTTGATTCTGGTAGTTCTATAGCAGAGTCTACATCTAAATCTTTAGACAGTATAGTGAAAAGTGTATCAGATGTATATAATATAATAAATGATATAACTTCTGCATCTCAGGAGCAAGCAATTGCAATAAGCCAAATTACAACGGGTATAGAGGAAGTTGCAGAAGTTGTACAAAGTAATTCAGCAGTTTCAGAAGAAACAGCAGCAGCTTCAGAAGAACTAACATCTCAAGCAGAACTACTAAAACAACTAGTAAATTACTTCAAAGTATAAAACATAAAAACCTTGGGGGCAAAGCCCCAAGGTTTTTATGTTTGTGTACCCATTAGGTAGAAAGTTTTGCAGTCGTCTATGTGTACATTTACTATTTCTCCTATTAAACTTTCACAGCCTTTGAAGTGTACTAGAAGCCCATTGTCTAGCCTACCAGTTAATAGATTTTTATCGTTTTTGGAAACTGTTTCAACTAAAACTTTTACTGTTTTACCAATTTGTTTTCTGTTTATTTTTAAAGTTATTGGCTTCATCATATCTAATATTTTATTAAAACGTTCTTTAATAATATTTTCTGGAATCTGGTCTTCCATTATAGCTGCTGGGGTACCTTCACGTTTGGAATATATAAAAGTGTAGGCATTAGAATATTCCACTTCTTTCATAAGGCTAATTGTATCTTCATTGTCTTCGTCTGTTTCTGTAGGAAAACCTACTATAATATCTGTTGTTAGTAAAATATCTGGTATCCTTGCTTTTATTTTTTTTACAAGTTCCAAATATTGTTCTCTTGTATAAATACGACGCATTTTTTTCAAAATATCGTTTGAACCAGATTGTACAGGAAGATGAAGCTGTTTACATACTTTATCACAAGTGGCTATAGCCTCTATTAATTCGTCTGACAAATCTTTTGGATGGCTAGTCATAAAGCGTATTCGCTCTAAACCTTCAATTTTGTTTATTTCATGTAATAAACTTGCAAAAGATACACGAGGTCTAAATGTGTTTCCATAAGAGTTTACATTTTGACCTAATAGCATTACTTCTTTTACACCATCAGATACTAAATTTTTTATTTCTTCTATAATATCAGACATAGGGCGGCTACGCTCCCTACCACGCACAAATGGTACTATACAAAAGCTACACCTGTTATTACAACCGTACATTATATTTACACCAGCTTTAAATTTAAAAACTCTTCTACTTGGCAAATCTTCTATTATTTCTTCGTGTTCTTTCCAAATATCTACAAGCTGGTCGCCTGTTTCAAGTGCTGTAAAAATAAGACCGGGCATTCTATATATATTAAATGTTCCGAATATAATATCTACAAAGTTGTAGCTCTGTTTAATTTTGTCTACTACTATATCTTGCTGCATCATACAACCGCATAATATTACTTTCAAGTTCTTATTTCTTTCTTTTAGAACTTTTACTTTACCTAAATTTCCATAAAGCCTATTTTCGGCATTTTCTCTAACACAACAAGTATTGAAGATAATTATATCGGCATCTTCTTTGTTTTGTGTTTCACTATAACCCATTTCTCCAAGCATTCCAGCTATTTTTTCCGAATCTCTGTCATTCATCTGACAACCATATGTATTTAGGTTGTACAGTTTTCCAGCTCCGTATTGTTTTATTTTTTCTATATATTCTTTTTGTATGTCAAGCTCTCTGGTTTGGGGAGCATCTGCTACGTGGCTCATAAAAACCTCCATTTAACTAGTAACAAAAAATGAAAATACAGGGATTTCTTTTTTTGTTATTTTAAAAGTATATCACAAATTTGTAGGTTTTAAAACAAAGGCTTAAAATCTTAGATTGAAGCAAAAAATGCTTGACATCTAAAACAAAGCATGATACTATTAAATAGCTCGATAAAGTCATTAAGTTAAAGACTTCGACTCAATCAGTTTTTCTTCTTCTGAGAGATTTTTTATCCATAATAATGTTAATAGGTATGATTTACCTAGAGCTAGATTACAACTTTTTTTTTCTATAATATAGAGTTGTTTTATCTGTATACGTTGTGAATACTGTAAAAGCCTCAAATCTTTTAAAGATTTGAGGCTTTTCAGTGATTATAATTAATTAACTATTTATTTTAGACAACCCATTCTCCATTTTTGAAGATTGGGATTTCTTTACCATCTTCAGTTTTGCCTAATATATTCATACAAGCCGAGCCTATCATAAAATCATTGTGGCTTAGACTTTGATTTAAGCCTTTTGCCATTCGCTCCTCTTCTGATAGGTTTTCAGTACCTGCTAATGTAGATGTATATCCGGCACCCAAAGCTAAGTGGCAACTTGCATTTTCATCGTACAAAGTGTTATACCACAATAAACCAGATTGTGATATTGGACTTGAATGAGGTACAAGTGCTACTTCTCCCAAGAAGTCTGCATTTGGATGAATTTTTAGCATTTTTTCTAAAAATTCATTGCCTACTTCGGCTTTGTATTCTACTACTTTTCCATTCTGAAATTTAATCCAGAAATTATCGATAACATTACCCATGTATATCAATGGCTTTGTAGCATATACTATTCCGTTTACTTTATCTCTATGAGGTGCAGTAAAGACTTCGTATGTGGGAATGTTAGCTATAAAATTATTGCCTGTTTTAGCTTCTTCACCGCAACTAACCCAAGCATGATCTTCAGTCAAACCTATTTCTAAATTTGTACCCAAACTATTTGTAAAAGTTAAAGATTTTAAATTATAACTTTGTAGTTTTTCTGCTTGGGATAATAAATTTTTGGTATGCCTATCCCAATTTGTGATTGGGTCGCTATGGTCATCTATCAGATTTGCAGAAAAAATAGCTTCCCACATTATATTAATAGCTTCCTCTGGACTTTCAGTATTCGGAAATACTTTCATAGCCCATTCAGGTGATGGGAGAGCAATTATGTTCCATTGAATTTCATTTTTCATCATTTTTTCTGCAAGTGGCTTAAACATTTTCGAAATAACTTTAGATTCTTTAGTTATTCTTTCAGGTTCAATACCTTTAAGATTTTCAGGATTATGAGAAGTAATAGATATAACTTGATAATCTTCTTCAACTATTTTATTAATATATTCAATATACCATTTATCTTCTATACCAAAAATATCAATATCACCATATAAATAACGTTGCCTATTAATTTTATCATCAAACCACTGAACCATAACATCTTTAGCACCTATTTTCCAAGCTAATTCAGAAAGTGTCCTAACAAAATCAGCATTATCAACACTTGAACGTATTAATAATTTTTGATTTTTTTGAAGATTGATACCCTTTTTTAATGATAAAAGGGTGTAATTATTAATTTTTACCATATATACTCCTATTACATTAGCGGATCGCCATTATCTCCTGGATATGTTATCCCGGATGGAACTATTTGAACTAACATTAATATCACTAACATTTTTTATTCTCCTTATTAAAAAATCATTTTATTTTCCTGGGACACCAGCTTGGTCTGGAAATACAGGTCCAAATGGAACTATTTGCATAAACATTAATATTGCTAACATTTTTTATTCCTCCTAAAAAAATTTTATTTTTCAACACAGATTTTGAACATATGTATTTTCAATTGTCAAAACCTAAGTTATTATAGCATATTTTAGTGTTGTCTTCAATCATTTCATTAAGCTTACTATGTATTAAATTTGTAATTTTGTAAACGGTATATCCTATATAATATCTTGCTTTCGCAGTGTTTTGCATATAATTTTAAAAATTTTACTTTTAATTTTCATTTTGTGAAATTTATTTAGATAAATACATATATTGTATAATATATAAAAATGATCTCTTTACTTACTTATTAGGAATATTTTTTTTCATATGTTTGGCTTGAGATTGAAGCAAAAAATGCTTGACATCTAAAACAAAGTTTGGTATACTAAATTCAGTTCAAACCAGAATCTATATTAGATTAATGGTTTTGTACTATATACTATTCCATTTACTTCATTTCTATGAGGTGAAGTAAATACTTTGTATGTGGGATATTTTAGCTTTTATATCGCCACTAACCCAAAAATGACCTCTTTAAATAGCTATATGCATATTTAAGTAGGTCATTTTTTTGAATTACTTAAAATTTCAGTTTTGATAATTCACTAGCAAAATTATTATTTTTTGTTTCTTCTTTTTGTTCCGTGTTTATTTTTTGTATATATTTCTGTACATCTCTCTTGTTTAATTTGTTACTTTCTACTTTTTTTCTCTGTTCAAATGCATCTTTGCTCTCCCTATAACCACATATACATACAAAACTTTGCTTTTTGTCTCCTACAATCGTAAGTTTCTTTTTACACTTAGGACATCTAGCATTTGTTGTTATTTCTACATTTTTTCTTGTTCCACACTCTTTGTCTTGACATACTAAATAAATACCGTTTTTGCCTTTTATCTCAAGCATTAATTTATTGCATTTTTCACATTTTTGATTTGTAATATTTGTATGTTTAAATACAGCATCGCTTAATTTTATTTCTTTTACGATTTCATGAGTGTATTTTTTTATATTTTCTAAAAAGTCTTCTTTTCTTAGCTCTCCTTTAGATATTTTTAATAGTTGTGTTTCCCATTTTGCAGTAAGTAGTGGTGAACGTAAATCTATAGGAACAAGCCCGAGTAATTGCCTGCCTTTTGGAGTTGTTCTTATTATTTTTCCTTCTTTTTCTATAGAACCTGCAGAAAATAATTTTTCTATTATATCAGCTCTTGTAGCTACAGTACCAAGTCCACCCGTATCTTTTAGTGTTTTTGTTAAATCTTTATTATTATTTTCCATGAAAGCTGTAGGGTTTTCCATTGCCATTAAGAGCGTTCCCTCTGTAAAATAGCTAGGTGGAGTTGTTTTACCAGTATGCAAAGAAAAATCTCCTTTTAAATTTTGCCCTAATTTGAAAATAGGTAAATTTTGTTCTTCTTCATCATCTTCATCTATTTCTAAGTTTTTATTTTCTATTTCTCTATATCCTAAATTTATTTCTGTTTTTCCTTTTGCTGTGAAAATATTGCCTTCTATATCTATGCTGATTTTTGTTTCTTCATATTCATATGGGGGTAGCAGCAATTGCAAAAATCTTTTTACTACCAAAGAATAGATTTTTCTCTCTCCACTATTTAGTTCGCTTAAATCTATTTTTTCTTCTGTTGGTATTATGGCGTGGTGGTCAGTTACTTTTTCATTGTTTACAAAAGATTTTGCATCTATTTTTGATTTTAAAATTTTGCTTGCAAATTTAGAAAATTCGCCGAAGTTTACAGCTTTTACACGTTCTACTAGGGTATCTACCATATCTTTAGTAATATATTTAGAATCGGTTCGTGGATACGTAAGCACTTTATGACGTTCGTATAAATTTTGAGTATAATTAAGAGTTTCTTTTGCAGAAAATTCATAAAGTTTGTTAGCATCTTGCTGAAGTGTAGTAAGGTCGTAGCCTTGTACATGGTTTTTCTTTTTTGTGCTTTTAATGTCTTTTATTGTTACATTTTTATCTTTCAATTTGTCTATAAGATTTGTAGCTTCTTTTTTGTCGAAAATTCTTTCGGAATTTGTAAATTTTACACCTTTGTAATTAAATATTATTTTGTAAAATTCTTTGGCTGTAAATTTATTTATATCTTCTTCTCTTTTTGCTAATATAGAGAGTGTGGGAGTTTGCACACGCCCACAGGACAAAGAAGCATTAAATTTTGTAGTTAAAGCTCTTGTTGCATTAATACCAACAACCCAATCAGCAACAGCCCTAGAATATGCAGAGTAATAAAGGTTTAAATACTGGTTTCCATCTTTTAAATTTGCAAAACCGTCTTTTATAGCCTTGTTTGTTACCGAAGATATCCAAAGTCTTTTTATTTTATGCTTAGATTTTGCATATTCTAAAATCCACCTAGCAACTAGCTCGCCCTCACGACCTGCATCTGTGGCTATTATTACTTCGCTTGTCTCTTTTAATAAGCCTTTTATTATTTTAAATTGTTTAGCTGCCTGTGGTATTATAGTTAGTATCATTTTTTGTGGAATAATTGGTAAATGGTTAATATCCCATTTTTCATAAATTTTATCGTAATCGCCGGGATCCTGTAGTGTAATTAAATGACCAAGTGCCCATGTTACTATATATTCATTTCCCTCTATATATCCATTTCCAGATTTTTTTAAACTTAGTGCTTTTGCAATATCTTTTGCCACAGATGGTTTTTCTGCAAGTATAAGTTTTTTCATAAATTTATAAATTCCTTATCCTGTTGTATTTTGGTTGATTATACTTTATGATTTTTTTTTAATCAAGTATATATTTCATATTTTTTGTATCTTTTATTTTGATTTCTTGAAAATTTAATAAGTGGGCAGGAAAGCCCCTAGGGCTTCCCTACCCATGAGCTAGCTCATGGGTAAATTTCATAATTATTTATTTTATCATAGCCGATTATGTTACAGGTGTTATGAAATCAATAATAAATCGTAGCCTTTCAAGTCAAATAGGCACTAAGGGTATATTTAAAAATGCGGTTATTTTATTTTATATTTCAAATGAGGGAATATCCATTTTAGAAAACGCTTACGTTATTGGGCTTCCTATCCCAGAAAAGCTAAATAACTTCCTAAAACAACTTAAAAGTGAAAAATAAGAAAGGTCGTTTTAAAACGAGAGAAAAATAATGAACGATAATGAAATTTACTAAGAAAACACAGATTATGTGAACGAGCAAGACTACACGATAGAAGATAGCATTGCACCGTCATATCTAAATGTATGTGTTGTAAATTGTTCGTCTTCTGGATTTTCTTTATAGAATAGAGTACCGTATGTTTTAAAATATCCATTTCCATGTACCATAGTATTCTCTATATCTTTGATATTTTGTTCTAATTCATTAAATGGGGAAATACTAAAATCGTTTAGTTTATCAAATTCACTAAAACTAATCATAACAAATGGTTTTGTATAGTTTTCTAAAAGTTCTTTGTTGTTAGCTGTTACTTCTATAATAATTTTATTCTGTTAATTTTATCTCTTCTATTTTTTCAGTAAAAAAAGAAGTTGTTTCAAGTTCTTCTGCTTTGTTTTTTTCAGTTGTTTGAGTTTGATTGTCTACATCTCTATTATATCTCGTATTGTTACCCACTCTGCTTGTTTGTGTATGTAATTCAGTTCTTGTATTTTCTCTAACTCTGTTATCCCTTTCTTGTGATAGCTCTTTTCAGCTTTTATTATATCAACTATTTTTATTAAATATTTTCCAAAATCACTAGCTTTAATAAAGTTTTGTTCTATATTTATGTAGTTATTCTCATAATTCATTTTAGCATATTTATAAATGTTAGTGAACCGTTTTCTAAATATATCATCAAAACTTTTGCTACACGATATTTGTTTTTTATTTTCTAAACGTTCTAACTCATTAAAAAAAGCGTGCAGCATAGCACGCTCTAAGTTTGTTAGATTTTCTAATGATGTAATATTTTTTGTTACAGATAACCAGTTCATCGGTTTGTTTGATGTATAGTTATCATTTGCAAACTTATATGTTTTTGAAAATAATTGGTCGTACTTTTCCTTAAAATTAACTTTTATCTCCTTTTTGATAATTATTCTACCTCACACGATTATTATTGTTAATGTCTCTACCTTGATTTATGGTTTTTATTCCACTATATTTTAATTGCTCTAAAGCTGGTTTAGGTAACTTTATACCATCTCTATCTGCACTTATAAGTGCTTCTAAAAAAATTTCTTTTGTAAAGCCGGGCTTATCTAATAGTTTTC
This sequence comes from Defluviitaleaceae bacterium, assembly GCA_009787355.1. Lineage (GTDB taxonomy): Bacteria > Bacillota > Clostridia > Lachnospirales > UBA5962 > WRGD01. The sequence goes on from WRGD01000136.1 coordinate 29,186, forward strand.
TTATTTGTAGATAGTCTACTTTTAATTCCAACATCGTTTTTATTTTTCCAATAGCTTCACCTTTTTGGATGCCAATAGCTTCACCTTTTTGGATGCCAATAGCTTCACCTTTTTGTATGCCGATAGCTTCTCCTTCTTGTCTACCTTTTTGCAATAAACTATCTTCTTTTTTTATAGCATACTCTAATTGACGTTTTTTTAGGTCTTCGTAAGCATCTTCTCCATAATCATTTCTTTCTAACAATTTATTTGTAGCCATAGCTTCTATTCCTCCTATTTCACTAAAGTAAT
>WRGD01000137.1 GCA_009787355.1 Defluviitaleaceae bacterium
TAAAAATCTATTATCTGAAAATATGAGTAATGAACTTATAGCAAAAGTTACAGGTCTTGGACTAGAAGAGATACAGAAACTACAAGAAGAAATGTAAGAGAACTAACAGTGCAACTAAAAATAAGCCTATTTTAAATAACTAATTAAGAAAATTGATTAATCTATATAAAAACCACCTATTATAATAGGTGGTTTTTTGACCCTAGCGGAATAAGTAAATTGATAAAATTCAAGAAATTCCATACACTCATTTAGAATATATCAGGAAATAAATGTATCAAATTTTGTTTATTGTGTCAAGTATTTTATTTAAAAAATTTTATTTAAAAAAATTAGGATGTTGGAAAATACTAATTTTTCAACAGATTAAACTTTCATTCATAATAAACTTTTATTTTTATTAGTTAACAAATAGTAAAACAAAGAAAATACAGCCAAACTTATTGACAAAACTACATACGTTTGACTTATACCTCTTAAATCTATAAAGGCTCCCACCAGAGGGTCTATTACAATAGAGAAACCTCCTTTGATAAATGCAATTGCACCTAATATGGTTGCTCTATTATCATTATCTATATATCTATTTCTATTTTCAGAAAAAACGGGTCTTAGTATACCCATTATAACCCTTGCTATTACAAGTAAAAGTGCTACTAATACGAAATTATCTACACTTGCTAAGCCAATTACAAAAGCCAAAGCCAACATCATAACAAGGTATATTTTTTCTTTAAACTTATCTTTTAATATCTGGGATTTTCTGACACAAAAAGATACAATTAAGCTACCCAAAAACATATACAATCCTATAATAGCTACAGGCATCCCTAAACTAATCATGTAAGCATTTGCAAAATACATTGTATTAGAAATGATAATCATATACACAGCATCTAAAAGTGTAATTTCTCTTAACTCCTTTTTACTAAATACGCTAGTAAATGCTGTTTTAGAATACTTAAAACCTTCTTTTATAATATTTTTATTGGATTATATTTCTGTTGTTCCTTTCTCTTCTTCCAATCTAAATAGGTACAAATTGGAAAGTAATAGAGCAACTATAGACATAATAAAAGGTAAATATATATTCTGATTATAGATAATAGTTGCTGTTATGCCTATAATAGAGCTGATAATATAGAGTTTGCTATCTTTAAATGCTTCATAATCTATATAATGCTCATCTACACCATATTTTTTAAACTTACTGTACATAAGTGCCGCTCCGTGGTTAGACGATGCTCCAATTACCAATATCAATTCTGCAAAGATAAAGAAAATAAACACAGGATATATAATATATAATGCAATACCAATAGCACTAATAATATTACCTAATATAGTTGTTTTTTTTCTTCCCCATGTATCTGCCAATATGCCTGCTGGGACGTTTGTTATCATTCCCCCAAAACTCTCAACACTACTTAATATCATAATCATTGTAAAAGTAAGGTTATATTCTAAAAAAAACAGAACAATTATACTGTAAATAAATACTGATTGTTTAATAATAGCGTAAATATAATATTTATTAATTTCAGATATAAGAGTTTGTGGTATATTGGGATTTTTATAACTTAATTGCACAAGCTAAGTCTCTCCCCCATAGTAATTACCATACTGACGATAGTTTCTATATGGACAACCTCCCTTGCAATTTGTTACAAAAAAATTATACAATAATAATTAAATCATTACCATAGACAAATTTGTCTAAATAATATAAACATACCTCATTATCAAGCAAATTTAATAATTCTTACAAACAGTAATATTAAATTTGCTAGTTTCATAAAATCTAAAATGAATAAAAACACAAATATGAAATCAAAAATAAAAAATAATTTAATAATTGTAACAATAGCAATGCTTATATTTAATGTATTTATAGTTATTTTTCCAGAAAATATAGTAAACGCTTCTAGAGAGGGTTTACTTCTATGGCTTTCAAATGTTTTACCTGCACTATTTCCATTTATTTTTGGGATAAACCTACTTATGAGTCTTGGGATAACACATTTTTTTGGAAAATACATAGGTTTTTTTACAAAAAAAATATTTAATGTTCCAAATGTATCAGGATTTGCAATGGTTGTAGGATTTACAAGCGGTTATCCTATAGGTGCAAAAATAATATCAGAACTACGAGAAAGAGAAGAAATAACAAAAACACAGGGTGAGAGACTTCTATCTTTCTGTAACAATTCCGGTCCACTTTTTATATTAGGTACTGTTGGTACTGCAATGTTTCAAAATAGATATATAGGTATATTTATACTAATAACACACTATATAAGTGCTATAATAACTGGTATTTTGTTTAAATATTATAAGATAGGAGAAAAAGAAAAGGAGTTCATAAACACAAAAAAAATTTTAGGGAAGAACTACAAAATAGAAAAAAAAGAAAACTTTTTTTTTATTTTTACGGAAAGCATAGTAAAAAGTATGGGGTCTATGATAACAATAGGCGGTTTTATAATTATATTTAATGTTGTTATAGAAATTGTGAAAATTTCTAATGTTATATATTATTTGTACATTTTTTTAGATAATTTTATAACATTAGAATTTTTAAATGGTTTAATTTTCGGTTTTATAGAAATAACAAATGGTATAAACAATTTAAATTATTCTATATCCTTTGCAAATATTTTAGCTGTAAGCTGTATCATTTCATTTGGTGGACTTTCTATACATGCACAATCTATTAGTTTTATTGCAAAAACAGATATGAGCATCAAAATTTATTTTTTAGGAAAGTTAATACATAGTTTTATTACTTTTTTTGTAGGTATTGGATTGTATTATTGGTTTTTTATAAACTTTTTTTAGAGATTTTTTTTACAATTTTTTTTAACAATGATTTGTGATATAATTAAAAGTAAGAACTAAAGAAAAAATGGAGGCAAAATATTGAAATATAAACTAATAGCAATAGACGTAGATGGAACATTAAACAAAGATGACCACACCACAAGTATAGAAAATATAAACGCTATAAAAAAAGCAATCGAAAATAATATAAAAGTTATTTTATGTAGTGGACGTTCTCCTGCATCTCTACATTATTTTGAAGAAATAATAGGCTTAAATATACCGAACAGTTACGGTATTGGATTTAATGGTGCCTGCGTATACGATGCGTACATAAAGCAAAATATATTTGGAGAGTTTATAGAAAAAAGTGTTGCAAAAAAAATAATAAAAAAAATCAAAAATTTAGATACAAATATAAAATTAGCATTTTATTCAGAAAACGATATTTTAATTGCAGAAAAAGGACTCGAAAAAATATTAACAACGTATACGGAAGGTTCAGATATTAATATACAATTTTCAGATGAAATAACAGAAGATAGTATTAAAAGCGATATTTTAAATATTTATTTTATACAAGAACGTACTTATCTAGAGCCTATATTTGAAACTTTTAAAAACGATGAAATTTTAGGATATACAGTTTCATTTACACAAGAAAATTTAATAGAATTTATGCCACTAAAAATAAATAAAGCAAATGGACTATTAAAATTGTGTAATCATTTAAACATTACAATGAATGAAGTTGTAACAGTAGGAGATAATTACAACGATATAGAAATGGTAAAAGAGGCTGGTTTGGGTATTGCTGTATCAAATGCAGTGAAAGAACTAAAAGACATAGCGGACTATGTAACAAAAAGAAATAACAACAAAAGTGCAATAGAAGAGGTTGTAGATTTAGTAATACAAAGAAACAACGAATATAATTAAAAAAATTAAATATTAAATATTAACATTTTTTTAGCCTAGTACAATTGTACTAGGCTTAGAGGGGGATATTAATTTCACTAGATAGCTATAATATCTAGCTATAGCTTTGTAACTTTTGGTTATCTCGGCTACAATATATATTATAACCTAAAATGTAGTGTTTATACATACAAATAAAAAAATTTTTTTTACTTCCCTGTACCCTGTATTTTTTATACACAAAATGAAAATATGCTAATGAAAATATGCAAAAGAAAGGACTGTTTGCAAAAGAAAATTTTACAAACAGCTATTAAAATTATGACAGATAAAATATCTATGCTAATGGATTTTTATGAACTTACAATGGCACAAAGTTTTTTTAAACAAAACAAACATTTAGAAATAGGAATTTTTGATTTTTTCTATAGAGCAAATCCTTTTGGAAATGGATATGCTATTTTTGCTGGTCTTGAACAATTTATATCGTATATTCAAAATCTTAAATTTTCAGAAGAAGATATATCATATTTAAATAAACTTAAAAAATTCGACAAAGATTTTTTAGAATATCTGAAAAATTTCAAATTTGATGGGGATATATATTCTGTAAAAGAGGGTAGTGTTATATTTCCAAACGAACCACTTATAAAAATTACAGCTCCTATATTACAAGCTCATATAATAGAAGGAGCTTTATTAAATATAATAAATCACCAGTCTTTAATAGCAACAAAAGCTAGTCGTATTGTACAATCTGCAGGAGATAATAATGTTATGGAGTTTGGTCTTAGGCGTGCACATAGCCCTAGTGCTGCTTTGTACGGCTCTCGTGCATCTATTATAGGTGGAATTAAATTTACAAGCAATGTAATGGCTGGACAAATATTCGATATTCCTATAGCTGGTACACATTCGCATAGTTGGGTTATGTCTTTCGATACAGAACTTGAAGCATTTGAGGCATATGCAATAAATGACCCTTGTATACTTTTAGTAGATACTTATAATACTCTAAAATCTGGAGTTCCTAATGCAATAAAAATTTTCGACAAGCTGAAAAAACAAGGCTCCACTAATAATTATGGAATACGATTAGACAGTGGAGATTTAGCCTATATATCAAAAAAGGCAAGAGAAATGTTAGATAAAGCAGGACATGAAAATGCTATAATAGCCGCTTCCAACGACTTAGATGAAAATTTAATATCCGATTTGAAACAGCAAGGAGCTAAAATATCCCTGTGGGGAATTGGTACAAATCTTATTACATCTTCTCCAAAGCCTTCTTTTGGTGGTGTTTATAAATTGTCTGGAATTTATAAACAAAACAAACTAATACCAAAAATTAAAATATCTGAAACACCAGAAAAAATAAATAACCCATCAAACAAAAAATTAATAAGAATATACGACAAACAAACAAATAAAATGATAGCTGATTTAATAACGCTTGAAAATGAAAATATAAATACAAATGAAGATTTAACGTTGTTCCATCCAATACAAACATGGAAAAAAATGAAAATCAAAAAATCTAATTACTATGTAAAAGATATGCTAATAAAAATTTTCGAAAAAGGAAATTTGACATACAAAAATCCAAGTGTAATGGAAATACACGAATATGCAAATAAAGAAAAAGAAACACTATGGGAAGAATACAAAAGAATAACAAACCCAAATATAATGCCTGTAGATTTAAGCCAAAAGCTATATGATTTAAAGCAGAAGATGATAAATGATATTTATGATACTTTCTAAAAATATAAAAAAATCTAAAAGAACCTAGAAAATCAAATTCTAGGTTCTTTTAGATTTTTAAGATATAAAACTTGCAAATATAATCCGTTTAGTATATAATTTAAATCAAAAGGAGGTAAATATATGTCTAAAGCAACCACAATTAGAATAGATGAAGAATTGAGAGCAAGTATAGAACCAAAATTCGAAAAATTAGGTCTTAACCTTACAACATATGTAAATATGGCATTAAAAGCTTTTGATAGAGAAAATGGTATTCCATTTGACGTTTTTTTAATAAGTGAAGAAAATTCAGATTACCATGCTAAATTACTGCATTCAATAGAACAAGCAAAAAGAGGAGAAATAATTACGACGATAAATAAAAAAACACCCCCACAAGCAGCGCTTGCAGGGGTTATTTTTTTGTTTAAAAATTTCTTAAACTTCTGGTGTTTCCATATTACCGTCTTCAAAATCTGGAGTTATAATTATTTCTATTTCCAGCTCTTCGTAAATTTCATTTTCAGAATCTAATTCGTTTAAATCATCTTCCAAACCGTTTAATAAATCTAGAAGTTCTGGTGTAATAGTAACATGTATAAGTTCTTGCAAAGATGTTCCACGTAGCTGTACTGTAACAATTACTGTTATAGGCTCATCTACATCTGTCATTGCTGTTACCATTCCTGCAAAAACAGAAAGTGAAGAATCGCTACTAAACCAATCAAATTCATGATTATCGATTAAAACCTCGCCAAATTGGTCGAGTACAGAAACGCTAATAAAGGAGCTCGAACCTGCTTCTAAAGATATAAAGTTAGTGCTTACAGAAAGTTTTGTTGCTATTCTTTCTATAGCTTGCTCTATTTCTTGTTCTAGTTCTTCTAAGTCTTCTATTTCGATAATTTCTTCGATAACTTCATCGTCTTCGTCATCTAGCTCTTCGTCTTCCAAAGTATCTTCATTTCCAGAACCTAAATCTGGTAAAACTGGAGATACAACTTCTGGCTCTGGGCTAGTAGGCAACCCTGGTTCTGGTAATTCTGGAGCTACAACTTCTAAATCTGGATTAGTTGGTAACTCTGGCAATATAGGAGCAGGTGCTGGGATTGTCTCTTCTGGTGCTATTGGTAGTATTGGTGCACTTATAATATTTATAGCAGCTGTTATTGTTATAGGTACAGTAGCTGTTACTGTAGTAGCATTAGCCCCAGTCCCAACTGTTACAGTCGCTATTAAATCAAATGTTTGACCAACTAAATTATCAGCTGCAAACATTAAACCAGAAAATACAATAAGCCCTTCATTATTACTAGAACTAAATATGATATTGTGGTTTCCAGGTAACGGTATACCAAACTGGTCTAATACTGTTCCTGAAACAAGTCTCATTTCTCCAAAAGGAAGATTAGTTGAACCACCTGTATCTACAGTTATTGTAGTTGCACGCCTTGGTGGGTCTGTAATAAGAATATCTCTCTCTACAAAGTTTGCAGGGTCATTACTTACTGTTGCTCTAACTCTAATAGTTGTATTGATTAATGATATATCTGTACTATTAAAGTTTAAAAGTCCACTAGATGGGTCAATTGTTATACCTGTTGGTACTGTAGATGGTGAAGATATACTCCATACAACTGTTGGTGCTCCTGCACCTGTTACTAGTGTATTAAATCTATCTCTTATCTCTGCATTTAAAGTAACACTATGACCCAAATGAAGCGAAGTAAGGTTAGCTGGAGATGTTATAGCAATAGTAAGCCTGTTCATAACAGCTATTGTAACTGGTGTACTAGCTGTTCTTGCTGCTATTTGAGCTGCGTCTAACCCTTGTGGTGCATTGTCTAATGTAGCAACTACATTAAATCTATTTCCTTCTAAATCTTCGTCATCTATTACTGTTACAGTACCTGTTGAACTATTAATACCAACTCCTGTTATATTTCCATTAGGTGTAATATTGTTATTTATAGTCCATGTTATAGCTGCGTTTGCTACTGCATCGCCAAATCTATCACGAGCTTCTGCTCTAAATGTATTTGGTGATTCATTATTTGGAGAGTTTATATCTACTTCATGGCGTACTGTTGTTTCACCAGTTACAGGTAAAATTGCTATAGTTATAGCTTCACGTACTGCTGGTATCACAGTTATTGTTATTGTATCTGTTACTGTTGTAGCAGTCACCCCTGTACCAAGTGTAATATATGCTTCCACTGTTACAGTTCCTGCTGTTGCATTGTTCGGTACTGTTAATGTAGCTGTTGGTCCCGTTCCAGATATAGTTGCACCTGTATTATTAGTACCTGTAATTCTCCATCTTATAACACTGTTTGCACTTGCTGGTATACGTAAATCTCCAAATTGGTCAAGTGCACCTGCTGTTAAAGTAACACTCGATAATACTTCCGTATTAAGCGTTCTTGGAGATAATGGCAATGTAATTGCAAAGTCTGTTGTTACTGGTACTCTACCAGTTACATTTGTTACAGCACTTCTTATTGCTACATGCTCTGTTACAAGTGTTGGAGCCGGTATTGTTATTACAACGCTGTTGCTAGCCGTTATATCTGTTTGCCCTGTAGCTGTATTTGCTGGTATTGTTGCTGTTGCCACTACATTGAATGTACCTAATGGAGTAGTTGCTGGAACAGTTACAAAACCTGGGTTTGTTACTGGAGCCACTGTAGCTGTGTTAGTTACTGTAACTCCTTGACCAGAAGTACCATTTGTTATACTCCATGTTACTGGGTGGCTATCACCAAAACGGTCTACTGCTGTTACTGTAAACTGGTGGCTTCTAGTTTGTTCTATTCTGTTTTGTGTTGGTAAAGAACCTATTGTTACAGTTAATTCGTTTGGTCTTACCGTTGGTGCTACTACTGGTACTAAAATAATTGTTTGTACATATTCATTTTGGTTTGGATATGGACGCATTATTCTTTGTGGGTTCGGACCAGTTGTATATGCTATACCACGTACTGCTATTGTAGAACCTACACCTACATGTCTGTTTGTAGTAAGTATTCCCGTTATAGGGTCTATAGATACTATACCTACTCTACCATCGCTTGTATCGGAAGCTGGTCTACTACTTTGTCGTATATCGTGTTGCTGATAAGTTTCAAATATATCCCAACGCACTTGCGTATTTGGTACTACTGCATGTGGCAACGAAGCATCTAGCCTATTGTGAACAACCGCTGTAAAGCGAGTTATACTATCTAGTGGCTGTATTGTTGGTATTACTTGTGGTGTTAATGTTAACCCTGCTGGACCAGTCAAATGTATTCTAGTTGCTGGTAATGGAGTCGGGTCTATTGTTATCGTAACAAAAGCATTTGTTACATTGGCTTGTGGTACTTCTGCATTTACTCTAAATGTACTACTTGGTGGTACATGCTCGTTTACTGTTACTGTTACAACATTTGTTTGGTTATTTATTGTAGCTGTTCTTGATGCTTGAGGATTATTTGCACCTGTTATATTACTTACAGTAACAGTTGGCTGTGTACTTCCTGTATATGGTCTACCTAACCTATCTGTCATTGTAACATTAAACAATGCTGTACTATCTATTTCCATTATATTGCTTGGCGGTGTTGCAGCCGAAGCTATAGCTATAGAATGTAATACATCCGATGGTGTTGCATTTACTACTAAAGTTACTTCTGTAAATAATCCATAAGGTAATGCTTGTGTTACTGTACCTGCAACTGTTGCACGAACAACTATTGTTCCACCAGTTACTGCAAGTGTTGCTCTATTTTGTGCATTGTTTGGTATATTTACAGTACCATTACTATTTACAGTTATACCATAAGTACCTGTTGGAGTAATGTTTTGTATTGTCCAATTTATCGTTGGATTTGTTGCTGGTTGATTTTGCAATGGTAAAGGTCTATTAAACCTATCTCTTACGTCTGTTGTTAGATTCCTATCTATTGCAACTTCCATTGGATTTGGCTGACCTGCATTTGCATGAGGTGCTACAAATAAATGTCCTGTAACAGTTATACTGTATGGGCTTGGGTCTGCTGGGTTTATTGTAACAACAGATGAACCACTTATTGCATTTGGTCCAGTTGCTGGACTTGCTGTTATACCTGGGCTAGCAGCTATACTTGCCGTTGCTGTTACATTAAATGGATTACCATTGTTAAATGCATTGTTTGCTGGTTGATTTGGTATTACTAAGTTTGTAGTAAGACCTGTAGCTGTTCTTGTAGTTATATTTGCATTTGTTATAGGGTTTGGAACTGGTGTTACAAATCCTATTCCTGTTGGTGCTGTTGTACTCCAATCTATAATAAGACCTGGTACATTGTTCATACTAGAACCGAATTGGTCGTAAACAATTGCTGTAAACTCTCTGCTACTCATTATATCCATAGGTACACTTGTAGCTGGATATGTTGGCATTGGGCTTACCCTAACTGCGGATATAGTTCTGTCTGCCTCTCTTACTGTTATTGTTAAAAGTACACTATCTATTCTTGCTGGTATATAAGGTGCATGAGATGCTTGAGTTCCACCTGCTGGTACAAATGCACGTACCACTATTGTACTATTTGCTCCTACATGACGGTTTACTGTTAGTACACCTGTGTCAGAGTCTATACTTACTGCTGCTGCATTACCTGTATCCCATGTTGGTCTTGTATGACCTGCTTGAACTGGTGTTCTATCTGTAAAGTTTAGATTTGGTGTTCCAACTATTTCCCAACGTATTGGCAAGTTTAGATTTAATCCAGGGTTTGCGTTCATGTTACGGTTTATCTGGTCAAAAATTGTTGCGTTTAACGTTGTTTGTGTCATTGGGTCTACAGTAAGTGCTGTTATAGCTGGGTTTGGAGGAGTAGCCGGTTGTGTTACTGTTGTTCCTGCTCCTGTTATTGCTACAGTTGTTGCTATTGGGTTTGGTATTGTTGGTGTAATATTTACTTGGTTAGTAATATTACCAGTTGTTATATTCCCTGGAGCCGAATTTGCTGGAGCCGTAGCTGGTGTACTTGCTACAAGTACAATTCTTGGCTGTGGCGGACCTGCAAGAGTCTGGTCGTTTGGAAGTGTAATAACTGTGCTATTACCTGTAGTAGTGCTTAAAGTTACACCATTTGGTGTAGTACCTTGTATAGACCATGTTATAGGTGATGTACCTGTGTATTCTCTACCTAGTCTATCTACTATTGTTGCCACAAATGTTTCATTTGTGTATATATTCATAGAATGGTCTAATGCTGTAGTTGGTAATGTTACTGGGAAGCTCAAAGCTGGAGTTTGACCCTGTCTTCTTACTACTATACTGTGTGGAAAACTTAAAGCATCTATTACAGTTAAGCCTGTACTGTCTGATACAATACCACCTGTAGGAGCTGTTTGTACCCCTTGTGCATTTAATACTGGTCTTCCTGTTTGCCCAGTTACTGGTACTACCGATACAGATACTGTATAACCACCTATTCTATTTGCCTCTGCAGGTATTACTATTGTATTAGTGCTTGCCCCTGCTGCTGTAATGGCAGTTGTTGTTGCTGTGTTAAACGCTAAATTTACTCCAGTAGGTCTTGTTACATTCCATGTAAATGTGTGCGGAGCTGTTATTGGATGTCCAAATCTATCTGTAACCGTTGCAGTATATTCTATACTTGTTCCTATTTCTCTTGTTGCATTAACAGGAGTTAGAACTACTGTATGAGCATTACGATTTGGAGGTATTATTGTAACTGTTGCTGTTGCTGTGTGTGTTGTATTCGCACCAGTTGCATCTGTACCTGATACTGTCGCTGTTACATTAAAGTTGCCTGTAAGAGTTAGGTTGTTTGGTATTGTTAATACATTTGTGTTTACTGGTGCATTTGTATGCGTACCAACTGTTGCAGTACCTGCTGTACCCGTAGTGCTTGCAAGCGTACCATATGTTGCACTAGATACTGTCCATGCCCAATCACTACCTGGAACTGGTGCCACTGGTAAACCAAACTGGTCGAATGCTGTTACAGTAAAGCTGTGTGTTGTATAAACTTCTGTAGATAAAGTACTTGGAGTTATTGTAACAGTTCTTGGACTTCTGTCTGGTTCTATTACCGTTACTTGTACTCTATCATATATAGCAGGGTTGCTAGTTACTGCTACTCTAACCCAGAAAGTTGTTCCAACTGGTACATAACGATTTACTGTTACAACACCTGTGTTAGATATTGTTATAGCTCTTTGTCCACCCGGTACTATTGGTGCTGTACTGCTCCAGTTTATACCTTCGATAGTCCATGTAAGTGCTGGTCTTGGGTTTAATGTTGTGTTCATTGGTCTACCCAAAATTTCAAACACTATTGCATCAAAATCACCTGTACCTGCTACCGGTATTTGAGATATTACTGGTTGATTTTGAACTGGGTTTGAACCCGGCACTGTAGCTGGGTTTATTATTTCCACTGTATGTGGTACCCAAGGTAAATCTTCTATAGTAATAGCTGATGTAACAGTTGCATTGTATGTTTCAGTTCTTACATAAGTTGGATTAGTTGTACCATTTGTTGCAGTAGCACTTGTATTAGCTGCTAAACTATTGTTTGCTCTTGCTCTAAGTGTAAAAGTACCACCTATAAGTGCTGGATTACCCGGTATTGTTACCGTACCACCTGAATACGTTATACCGTGATTTGCTATACTTTGTAGCCCATTTGCTAAACTTTCAATAGTCCAAGTAATAGGTCCTGTATAATTTCTACCTAGCCTATCTGTTGCTACAAGTGTAAATACTTGGTTTGCAGATATTCTAATATTTGCAGTAGTTGGAGTAAGTGTAAAATTATGCGGAGTTCTTGGTATATCTATTATTCTTACTGCTACTTCTGCTGGAGTTATTGCATTGTTACCTTGTACTGCCGCTCTAACTGTAAATGTCCCACCTATTAAGTTTGCATTTGCTGGTATAGTTACGGTTCCTGCATTTATTGTTACACCTGCTGCACCACCTGCTGGTATAGACCATGTTACGCCTGCATTTGGTATCACACGACCTAGCCTATCTAATACTCTAGCAGTAAATACATTTGATGTTCCATGTGGTATTACTTCTATTTCTGTTACACTATTTACTAGTTCTATGCTATGAGGCGTTGGAGGTGCATCTATTACCGTAACAGTTGCTGTAGCTGATACATCGTAAGCTACCGTTCCACTTGGAGGGTCAATAGGGTTTGGTACCGTTCCGCTAACGCTTGCACGAACACCAAAAACTGTACCTACTGGAACATATCTATCTACCGTAACAACACCATTAGCAACAGTAACACCTGCTATTGTTATAGGGTTTCCTGAAGCATCTACTATAGTCCATGTTATATCTGCCGCTGGACGTGTAACAGCTTGCCCAAAACGGTCTGCCATAGCTATTGTAAAAGTATGATTGCTTTCTATTTCCATGTTTCGAGTTGTTGGAGATATTGTCATACTTACAGGTGGTCTTGCTGGAGCTACTATTTGCACTATTACATAATCGTAATGTATAGTTGGCGAAATAAGTGTGTTGTTTTGTATTTCTGCTGGTGTTGGTTCTCTCCAGTTAAACATTGAAGGTATATCTCTTACCCAAGCTGCACTGGATATAGGAGTTAAAAGTCTACCATTATGAACAACAAAACTACCAAGCGAAACAGCTGAATTTGGATTGGCATTACTTACATCTACTACATTCGACAAGTTAATGCTCGGTATTCCATCTACTTCTACTCTTACTCTAAAAGTAGAACCTGCAGCTGCATTTGCCAAAATAGTTAAAACTTCATTTGAAGTTAATACTCTGTTAGGACTAGAACTAACAGATACACCACCTACCGTAACAGGGTTTCCCGTTGCTTCATCTCTTATAGACCATCTATATACTGCAGCTACTTCAGTTCCACCTACTGGCATATCGTAAGCTTGTGCTTCTATATTAGCAGTTCTTAACGGCTCAATTAAATACGTAGTAGTACCTGGATTTATACCTACATGAGTGTTTGCCAAGAAATGCGTTCTATCTATTTCTACACGTTGTGGCAATCTCTCCCAGTGTATGTCTATCCAGTTTCCTGCATTTGCACGTGTAAAACGAAGTTCTGGATTAATGTCTACCAATCCAGTCAATGCTCCCGCACCACCACGATTATTTCCACTTAGTAAAAAGCTACGTACACCGTTACCATGGTTATGTCCACCATTTACTATAGAATCTGTACCTTGGTATCTACCGTAGGACGCTCCAGGAACTGGAGGGTTTACTGTTACTTGTTGTCCCTGTGGAGTTCTTGTTGTAAACCTTGAAACTGTTGTAAAACCAGTATTTCCTAGGGTATGGTTTTCTACGTGGATGTTTGGAAAATTACCATTAGCAACCGTAACAGGTATTGTCATTATGTCGTGATTATTAAATGGGTGTAAAATTTGGTTGGCTGTTCCCGACTCTGTAAGAATCTGTGGCCATATACCACCATTTGCAGGTACTGGAGGTTGACCTGGTACACGGATATAACTACCCAAATGGTTACCTATTAAAGCTCCTCTATCACCAACATCCCAAAACAATTGGTCGTTTACAAGTGTACCTGCTCTAGTTGCAGTTGCAGTATTATCTCTTAATATAACATCTGAACCAATAAAAACACGGTCTCTTAATACATTAAGAAAGTTGGTTCTTATTGTATTCTCAGTACCACCTGTTTGGTTTGTATTTGGTACTGTCATATTATTATCTGGGATAATACCTATACCACCACCAAAACCATTTGTTCCTCTAGCTTCGTTGTTAGATATTATACCACCATTTATTCTTACAGTAGCATTACTATTTAGTGCTATACCACCACCACGACCTGCAACATTGTTTGTAATACTACCACCGTTCATTATAAATGTTGCAACAGTATTTGCAGCTGTTCCAGAACCTAGTACGGCAATAGCACCACCAACACGTGGTCCATTATTCCAAGCATTATTGCCAGCTGGAATTACTATTGGTTGTGTAGAATTTAGAGCATTCATTATAGCATTTGCTCCAGTATGATTATTCCCGTCATGGTTCATTACTACGTTGCCTGTTATACTACCATCGTTTAGTATAAAAGTACCACCAGCATTTATTCTAACACCACCACCAGCAATACCAGAACCAGTACCATGAGAAAAAGCATCTATAGCTGCATTTTCTCGTATAGTACCACCATTCATTGTTACAGTAGAACCACTACCAACAAAGATACCACCAGTGTTAGATCTACCAAAAGAACCATCGCCTGAAGGATGCGAAGCCACATTGTGTTCTATTACTACATTTCCAGAAATATTTAGCGTTCCGCCTTCTAATGATATACCACCACCACGAGCAGAAATATTTCTAGCGATGCGAGCATTCCCACTTAGGTTTGCAGTAGCATTGTGTATAAATAAACCACCTCCACCTGTTCCGTTTCCTGCATCTGTTCCTATAGCACCATTCCATCTAGGTACATGACCCGGTCTTGCATTTCGCTCTATAGAACCATCAGTCATGTTAAATATTGCATTATTTATAACAGCTACACCACCTCCACCTTGATGCTCTGTATTATCTCCACCTGCATTATTTACATTGTTGTAAATGGTACCACCGTGCATATGAAAATTAGTGTTAGCACCAGCTACAAGTACTCCCATACCTGCACCTGCATGACCACCACCTACACCGTCGAAGTTACCGCCGTTTCGACCTGCTCTATGATTTCGTATTATTCCATCGTGCATTGTAAAAGTAGCACCATTGTCTACTCGTACACCACCTCCACCGACATTACTACCTGTGTTTACATGATTACTTTCTATTATTCCACTAGTCATGGTAAATGTGGAGCCTGCTCCTCTTACAAGCACACCACCACCACCATTGTTGTTTGCATTGTTGGTTACTCTATTTCCTGCTATTGTTCCACCTGACATAGAAAATGTAGCACCGTTTATAACGGCTACACCACCACCAGAATGTGCAGAAGCATTTGTGTCTGCAGTTGCAAGGCTTGTAAATCCACTCCATGTTGGCGTTGGAGAACCTATACGACCACCGCTCATATTGAAAAAGGAGTTTTGACCTGCTACATGTACACCACCTGCACGTGCAGTTGCAGCTGCTATTGTATTAACGTTATTTTGTATAGTACCACCGTGCATATTAAACGTTCCGTTTTGTACATCTACTCCTGTTTGGCTACCACTTATTGTTCCTGTTACAAGATTTACTGTACTACCATTTAATATATTTACACCACGGTTACCATTATTATTAATAGTACCACCGTGCATATTAAACGTTCCGTTTTGTACATCTACTCCTGTTTCAGTTCCATTTGATATGGTACCAGCAAGCATATTAAACGTTCCGTTTTGTACATCTACTCCACGTATAGCAGTGTTTATAGTACCGCCCTGCATTTGGAAAGTACCACCGTTTTGAATTTGTACACCACGTTGAGTTCTAGTTGCATTTGTATTAGCAGCACCTATAGTAACATTTGGACCCATTACAAGTGTTGCATTTGAACCTGTTACTGTAAATACAGCTGCATTTGCTGCATTACTTAGCAGTTGATTATTTCCTGTACCTCTACCACTTACATATACTAGTTCTGTTACTTGCATACCATTCCCTGTACCAAGAGCGTTCGAGTTACTATTTACAACAATATGAATATCGCTAAAAATTCTGTTTAAATTCCAAGCTAAAGCTCCAGAAACAAGTGCTGTATTAAGGTGAATAGTAATAGGTATATTACTTAATTGATTTCTTAATTCATTTCTAACAACATCTTGTTGAGTTCCAGGACCCGGAAAAACGCCACCATTAGCTGAAGTTGTTACATTGTTAAATGGATAGCTATTGTAAGGAGAATTTGCTGGAAAATTACTACTTCCAATAACAAAATCGAAACCATTTCCAGTAACTTGCCCATTAAACAAGAAACGTTGAAGTCTGGCAGTAGTAGTAGCTCCATTTACGTTTGCATCTTGTATAACATAGTGAAACCTACCACCATACCAACCACTAACTGTACGAGTTGGTCCTATATCTGGAATTGTTATAGGAGTGCTAGTCGGTGCTATAGGCACAGACGTTGTTACTACAGAAGTTGAAGTTGGCATTATAGGAGTTGACATTGGGGCAATTCCAATACCTTGCTGTGTATAACCACCTTCTTCATTGGTTATACTACTACTATCATCATTCGATGAAATATCGTAGTCTTCAAAGTCGTATACAGAATTAGAATCTTCGTCTATACCTTGTATATCGCTTTGTATATAAATATTATTGTTGTTTTGCTCT
The DNA here is from genome assembly GCA_009787355.1 of Defluviitaleaceae bacterium. Lineage (GTDB taxonomy): Bacteria > Bacillota > Clostridia > Lachnospirales > UBA5962 > WRGD01. Next base: position 16,820 of record WRGD01000137.1, read on the forward strand.
GCTGCAAAAACAGTAATATCTATACTGCTTGCTACCATAATAATAACAAGTAGCATGCTTATAAATCTTGAAAATTTAGATGTGTGACTCTTTTTAGAGTTTTTATAGTGCGTCATCTTTACACTCCCTTCTTTCTAGGTATATATTATTACTTTTATATTGTATAACATTTTTATAATTTTGTACATTGTGTTTCTTGCACATCTAAGAAAATTTTTTATTTAAAATTCTCTTAGATGTCTTATTTTTTACTTTGTTTTTTTCTTTTTTACATTCTGTGTAAAATCTGACCAATCTTCTACTTTGAAAGCTCTTATATCACGAACACTATCTACAAACCAATCTATTTCTTTTAGCCTATCTATAGCTTCGAATACAGAAACCATAGTATTATTATTGCTACGGTTTATATAAAGGCTACCCTGTGTCCATTCAAAGCCAAACTCTAGCATTTCACGTTTTATTTCATCGTAGGCACCATTATATGGCTCTCCATAAGATTTTTTTAGGTCATCTATTTTTAAGTCGAATGCTATTGCGTACATTTAAACCTCTTTTAAATTAATCATGGTTTCTAAACTTTTCAGCCCAGTCTGCAAGACAGCTTCTCATTATTTTTTCATATAGAACAATTTCTTGTTTAGTTGCTTTTCTAGCAGAAATTATTCTTGTTATATTATCTCCATTACGGTAACAAAAACATACAATAATTTCAAACCTCTACATATCCCAAAGCAAATCTACAACATTATCACTACTAGTATTGCCTTGCAAAAACATAAGCATAGCCGATTGGCCTAAAACCTCTAGCCTAACATTCTGCATAGCTTTTTCTGCCATATCTGAATGTCTAAGCCTAGATTCCGAAGAAGTTTGTTCCATACTAGCACGTATAACCGAGGCTGCGGTATGCATAAGCCTATTTTCTTGTGCTCCTAGGTTTGCACGAGCTCTAGATACCAACGATTCGGCGTGGTCTAACCTATTTAAAAAAGAAGACATTAAAATACCATCTCCATCACCCTCGTACAATACCGAACCTGTGGAAGGGTCTATTACTTCACCATATACAATAGCTCTGTTTAAATCTCTTACAAAATTATTTAAACCAAGAGAACCAAGCGTCATAGACTCAAGTGTCATATTGTGGCGTTGTCCACTATTGGCACCAGATTGTATTTGTAGTATAGTAGGACTTCGCATACCCTCCAGTGTATCCATATGGATAAAGTGGTTTTGTAATGCGTAATTAATAAAATCTCTTACAGCAAAGTATCCACCAGTAGTATTATTCGGTGGTCCAGTGTCGAAAAGGCTAGGTATGTTACCCAAAAATATATATTCTCCACTAGAACCGATAAACGGACCTGCATTTTGCCTAATCCAATTTGTTACAGCTTCTGCGTTTATTCTTCCAGCATCTACTGGACCGTTTTGGGCACCTGTCATAGATGTAGGAGTATTTACCCAGTTTGATGCACCACGAACATCGTGTATGGTAGGTCTTGGAACTCTTTCAAATACAAAAACGGCATTACCAGTTTGACCTGGATTGACTACTTGGGTGTTATTCGCAGTAAGTAATGAGTTGTTAAGCCAAGTTGTAACTTGTTGTACTGTTTGAAAACTTCCTTGTGGTGGCCACTGTATATTATTTAGATTCATTGTCCAATTTAAATTGTTTCCTGCACCATTTGCCCATCTATCGTTTAGCCAGTTTGTAACGTATTGTACATTACGGTTGTATATGTGTTCCTGTGCATTTCGTAGGTTTAGGTTTGGTGTACCAAGAGTACCCATTAAATCGGCATGGTTTGGATTAAAGTTAAATATGTTTTCAAAACTTGGAGCATTTGGCACATTTCCAGGTATCCAATTTTGCAAACCACCGCCTATAGGGTTTAGTAAAATACCTTGTGGACCACCTCCCGCAGGTGCAATTGGAGGTAATGGGGAATTCCAATTAAAAACCTGATTACTCAAAATGGAATTTATAGTACCTGGATTAGCGACACTCCACCCAGTTGGTAAATTGGCAGGGTCTACCCCAGAAAGCCAATTCATAAGCCCTTGTCTATTTAGATTAATAACTCTATTCGGATTATTCATCAAGTCTAAACCACTAGAAACAAATGTGCCATTATTCACCATATTTTGAAAGTTATTACCCGGGTTGTTAAGACCTAACGAGTTTAATATAGCACCTCTGTCTGCCGGTGTAGCCCCCCCAAAAAGGTCTAAAAAAGCCTGGGAATTAAGAAAATTATCAAAATTGGTAGCATTGAATTGCTGTGAATTAGCTAAACTTCCTATAACATCTCTAAAATTGCTACTTAAAGTAATACCAGAAGGCAAACTATTTGCAGCATTTTGAATCATATTGGCAAGTTTTAATCTATTATAGTTATTAAACATGGTATTCGCATTCGTACCACCAGGGCCTGTCGGAATCGTCCAATCCATGGTATAATTGTTAAGCGAACCCGTGTTTAAAGAATTAAGAACATCTTGGAAACCATTGTTAAGGTTAAACTCAAACAAACTTCTAAACGTAGCATTATTGTTGTTTAGAAAATTATTTACAAGTGTAGGATTGTGCAAATCTTGATTATTTATTATATCTTGCCAATTTGACACCAATCCCCAACCTGTAGGCAATGTTTGAGCTCCAAGCCAACCTATAACAGCAGCTCTATTTTGATTATTTGCTAAATCTATCTCCTCTTGCACTACATTCACAAGGTTTGGTATACTAACACTTACATCAACAAGAGCGTTACCTGGTCTAAAATTATCCCGTGGGCCAGATGCCCAAGTTCCATTATTTGGTGGTAAATTATTTATAAAAAAGTTTTCAAATGTAGAACCATTTATTATAGAATTTACATGGTTGTAATTTTGAAGCATGGAATCCGGGATTGCATCTAAAATTGATTGCAAATCAGCAGAATTGTGCAATATCCAATACCCACCACCTGCTGCATCCATTGCACCCCTTTGGGAATTTAGCCAATTAAGTATTGCATCCCTATTACGCTGTGCTGCCATAGCTGGTGTAACATTGTAATTTTCTATACCCGTGATATTGTTTTGCACCCAAGCCATATCTATTGGTCTACCACCCGGCACCAAATGGTTTATAAGATTGGTAAGGTCTGTACCATCTGGTCCAGTGTAGCTAATTTGCCCAGGTACTCCTGGTACAAAAGTACCCGGTACAAGTCCTGCCGCAATGGCATTCATATCCAGCTTACCCTCTAGTAAGTTTATTCCATTAAAAGTTGTTCTTTGTACTATTTCTGTAATAGCGCCTAATGCTTGTTCTATTTCTGTTGCAATAGTTTGCCTATCTGTAACTGTGTACACATCGTTTGCAATTTGTACATTTAATTCTCTTACCCGAGATATTACAGCAGATATTTCTTGCATAGCGCCTTCGGCTGTCTGAATTAAGCTAATGCCATCGTTTATGTTTCTAGTAGCTTGGTCCAAACCTCTTATTTGCTGCCTCATCCTTTCACTTACAGAAAGCCCAGCTGCGTCGTCGGCTGCACTATTTATTCGCATACCTGTACTCAGCTGGTTTCTGATATTATGTTGAGTTCTTTCTATACCTAGTATATTTCTATGAGTATTCATAGACATAAGATTAGTACGTATAGACTGCATATGTTCCTCCTTTCAAGATTTCCACCTTACAAAAACAAATTTATAATTATAGTATACGTAGTTTGTACATAATACTACTTACATACTACATATTATAAGTGTATCAATTATACATAATTAACTATAGGAGTATGTATAATTATATTCTTTCAAATTAATATCGAAAATTTTCAATAAAATATTAACTGTTTAATTGAAGATTTGCTCAAAAAAATAAAACCATCAAAAAAAATTTTAATGGTTTTACTTATACTTCGTTTGTGTTTGTATTTATATTTTTATTTATAATAGATGATTTTTTACACCATCATATTATCTTTTATTTCAAGCCTTAGTCTATCCGCTATTAACGATATAAACTCGCTATTTGTAGGCTTTCCTTTGTTTATATTTACAGTACCTTTAAAATATTGTATAATTACATCTATATCTCCACGACTCCATGCAACTTCTATTGCGTGGCGTATTGCCCTTTCTACTCTGCTGTGCGATGTGTGGAATTTTTTAGCAACAGATGGATAAAGCTCCTTGGTTATGTAATTCAAAATATCAGGATTATCTATACCCATAAGTATTGCTTCTCTCATGTAGTTGTAGCCTCGTATACTAGCAGGTACACCTAGGTTTTGCAAAATATTTGTAACTTTTGTTTCTAGATTGGGTATTTTTGGGCTATTTATAAAAGCACCACCCATTGGTTCGTCTTTTTTGCTTTGTTTAAGTTGTCTTATACGACTTACCATTACATCTATATCGAAAGGTTTTACAACATAATATTCTACACCCAATTCCATTGCTCTTTTTATTATTTTTTCACCTGTCATAGCAGATAACATTATAAATATAGGAATTGGACCATCTTGTTGTTTTAATTTTTCCAAAACGCCCATACCATCCAAATGTGGCATTACACCATCTATTAGAGCTACATCTGGTTTTAACTCTATTATTTTGCTATATGCCTCTATACCGTCGTGTGCAACACCAACCATTTTAATGTCGTTATATTTATTAAAGCTTTCGCTAATAACATCGCAGAAATCTTTGTTGTCGTCTGCTAAAAAAACGCTTATTGTTTCCATTATATCCTCCTATTTTTCGAGCTATTTTTCCCGAAAAAACTCATATTTTTTATACTATTGCATTTACTAAACAAATTATAGGATATATATCATTTTTTGTCAATATATTTTTAAATTTTTTCCAAAAAAATATTTTCGGTTTTATACTCATGAAAATCAACAAAAACAAAAAACTTGCATATATATTAAGTTTATTTTTCGTATTTTTATATGCAAAATGCACAAATTTTATATAAAAAACAAAAATCATCGAACATCGTTTGACATATTTCATATTATTTCAAAAAAAATTTGTAATAATTTTTTTACATGCAAAATATATATTTTAAATAAAAACATTAAAAGTTTTCTGGAGGGTATATGAAAAAGAAAAATAAACGATATAAGAGCAAGCAAAAAAATAGTTCTGAAAATAATTTGAAAGAAACATTTTTTCTACAAACAACTGCTTGTGGAATAATTATTTTAGGAATACTAGTTGTAACAATGGTTAGTCCTGCTTATAATGTTCGTTCTACAATTGCTAGTATAATACAAAACGACGATTTTTTTTATATAGAATTTTTACAAAATACATTTTGGGAAGTAGAAAACACTTACCACGAAGCAGAAGATTTTAGAATAGATGAAGAGCTTTTGGAAGAAATAAATTGGAGGAATGAATAATGTGTCTATAATTGCCCAAAATTTTTTTGTAATATTTTTTCTAGCACTTTCACATGAAATGGGACATATTGCTATGGCATTTTTATGTGGAGTGCGACCAAAAAAATTAAAAATAACGCCACTTGGATTTATAGCTTACATACAAGATTTTGAAAAGATATGTTTTAGTAAAAAAATATTAATTCTAATTGCTGGGCCATTTGTAAATTTTGTATTAACAATTATTTTTTTTTATTTAGATAATAATTTCCTGTTTAATGCAAACTTAGTTCTTTTAATTTTTAATTTGTTACCCACATATCCACTAGATGGTAGCAAAATACTTATGGTCATATTAACAAGAAAAATAGGATTAATAAATAGTAGCACTTTTGTTATGAGAACTAGTTTTTTAATAAATATTACAATATTTTTGATTGGTATCGTACAAACAATATTATTTCCATTTAATATTAGCCTTATTTTAATTTTTTTGTACCTACAAAAAAAGTCTAAAGACTATTACATAGAAACAACAAAGATATTTTATGACATAATTTTATCTGGGCATAAATTAAACCAGCAAACAAAAATAAAAAGTATAATAATAGACATGGAAACACCTTTTTTAACAGTAATTAAAAGATTCAATCCAGATAGTTTTTACATAGTTTATATAAAAGATAACAAAAAAATTGTGAATATAATGAATGAGTTTGAAATTTTGGAGAAAATAAAAGAAGCAAAATGATTTATATTTATGATTTATATTAAATAGAGTAAAAAGTCAATTTCTTTTTACTCTATTTAATGACTTTGCAAAAAATAACAATATTAATTTACTTTAAGGTTACAATTTGGTATCATATAAGTAAAATTCAAAAGGGAGATAAGAATGATAAATAGAAACGTAGCAAAAAATGTACTCCACACTGCACTCTCTACTGGTGGAGATTTTGCTGAAATTTTTATAGAAAACAGAAAAACGAACAACATCTCTTTAATAAATGGCAAATTAGACAAGGCTGTGTCTGGTATAGACTACGGGATTGGTTTGCGTATATTTGTTGGGCATAATGCTATATATACTTATACAAACGATTTATCGGAAAGTAATTTATTATTTATGGCAAAAAACGCAGCAGATGCTGTAAATATTAGTAAACAAAACGAAATAGTTTTAGATTTTACAACAAAAAATATAAATAATATACATCCTATAAAAATACTTCCAAGCGAAGTACCTAAAACTGATATTATAGATATCTTGAAATTGGCAAATAAATATTCGAAAGACTATAGTAAAAGCATATCGCAAACAGGTGGATACTACACGGATGAAGTTCAAGATATCGTTATTATAAATTCTAAAGGGTTGTGGGTAGAAGACAGAAGAATACGGACAAGAGTAGAAATAACAGCTGTTGCAAGTAATGGAACAGAAAAACAAACAGGTAAACACGCTCCTGGTTCACATAGTGGATATGAATTTGTAAAAAATCTGGATATAGAATTTTTAGCAAAAGACAGTGCAAGAATAGCTGCCACAATGCTTGAAGCAAGTTATGCACCATCTGGAAAAATGACAGTAGTAATAGACAAAGGTTTTGGTGGAGTAATACTACATGAAGCTTGTGGTCACAGCCTAGAGGCTACAGCAATAGCAAAAGGTGCTTCTACATTCTGTAATATGAAAGGCAAACAAATAGCAAGTCCTATAGTAACATATATAGACGACGGTACTATACCAAATGCTTGGGGTTCTATAAACGTAGATGACGAGGGTACACCAACGCAAAAAAATATACTTATAGAAAACGGAATATTAAAAACTTACCTCGTAGATACATTAAACGGATTAAAAATGGGAGAACCATCCACAGGTTCTAGTCGTAGGCAGTCATATAAATATGCCCCAACATCTCGTATGACAAACACATATATTCAAGCAGGAACAGATAAAGAAAAGGATATTATATCAAATACAGAATACGGACTATATGCTGCAAAAATGGGTGGAGGTTCTGTAACACCAGCTACAGGCGAATACAATTTTTCTGTAATAGAAGGGTATTTAATAGAAAACGGAAAAATAACAAAACCAGTAAGAGGTGCTAGTCTTATTGGCATGGGTTCCAGTACACTTAAAAATATAGATGCTGTTGCAGATATAGAAAAGCAAGGACAAGGTATGTGTGGCTCTATTAGTGGTTCTATACCTACAAATGTAGGGCAACCAATGATAAGAGTAAAAGAAATGACAGTTGGAGGACAAAACTAATGGATATACAAACATTCAAAACAAAACTTTTTGAAGCTGCAAAAAATGCTGGTTTTAGTGATTTTGAAATTTATTATGTTAGTAGTAAATCTTTTAGTGTAACTGTTTTTCAAAATAATGTAAGAGAATATAAAAATTCCTCACCAGTAGGACTTTCTTTTAGAGGTACCTATGATGGAAAAGTTGGATACGTATATACTGAAAATATTTCGGAAGAAGTAATCAATTTTTTAATTGAAAATGCAAAACAAAATGCAATAATAAAAGAAGAAAAAAATGAATTTTTATTCGAAGGTTCAAAATCTTATCCAAAAGTGCCTGACAAAAGTCAATTTTTAGATAAAAAAACATCTAAAGAAAAAATAGATATGGCAAAAGAAATGGAAAAAATAGCACTAGAGATAGACAAAAGAATAGTCTCTGTAGATGCCTCTGTTATAGCGAATGGTACAGGTCTTATACTTATAAGTAACAGCTACGGTCTTGATGTATCGTTTGAATATGGAGATGCTGTAGCATATGTTATAACAAGAGCAACAGACGGCACACAAACAAAAATTGGCTACAATTTGTGGTCGGGAGCTGATTTTTCTACTTTCGATGCTGAAAAAATAGCAAAAAAAGCTGTAAAAATAACAACAGACAAATTAGGAGCTTCATCCATAAAATCTGGAACATACGATATTTTAATAGAAAACAAAGCAGCTGTACAATTTTTATCTGCTTTTGTATCTAACTTTTATGCAGAAGTTGTACAGAAAGGATTTTCACTTCTAAAAGACAAGATAAACAAAAAAATTGCAAGTTCAATTATAACAATAAAAGATAATGTAATGCATCCCGATTCTTTAACAGCCGTACCTTTCGACTCTGAAGGTGTAGCAACTTTCGATAAAATTGTTATAGAAAAAGGTATTTTAAAAACATATCTATACGATATAAAATCGGCAAAAAAAGATAATTTAAAAAGTACAGGAAATGGTTTTAAATCATCTTTTAAATCTGCTGTTGGAATAGATGTAAACAACTTTTTTATAGAGCCAAGTACAAAATCTATAGAAGAGATAAAAAAAGACTTTTCAGGAATATTAATAACAAGTTTTGCAGGTATGCACTCTGGTGTAAATTCTACATCTGGAGATTTTTCATTACAAGCTGGTGGGTTTTTAATAGAAAATGGGGAAACTATAAAACCTGTAGAACAAATAGTATCCTCTGGAAACTTTTACGACTTATTAAATAATATAGAAGATATAGCTAATGATTTGTATTTTAATCCTATGGGAAAATCTATAGGTAGTCCAACGCTACTTGTAAAAAGCATTACTATTTCTGGTGAATGATGAGGAAGAAGAAAAATAAGAATAATACTATAAATATAGATATAAATATAGATGGTGGTTTGACATATTTCGAATCTCCTATAGGAAATATAGCTATTTCCTGTGTAGATAATTATATAACTAGCCTAAAATTTGGAGATATAACACAAGAAGCATTTAATGAAGATATGGAAGTTTTGATAGAATGTAAAAATGAGCTAAAAAATTATTTCCTGGGAAATATAAAAAGTTTTAGCGTACCGTATAAGAACAACGGTACAGATTTTTTTAAAAAAGTATGGCAAAATTTAAAAGACATACCATATGGAACAACAACAAGCTACAAAGAAATAGCAAAAAAAATAGAAAACCCAAATGGTACTAGAGCCGTTGGTTTAGCAAATAGCAGAAATAATATATGGATAATCGTACCCTGTCATAGAGTTATAGCACATAATGGTAATTTATCTGGCTATTCCGGGGAAGTTTGGAGAAAAGAGTGGTTGATAAACCATGAAAAGAAGTATAAATAAGGAGTTTATTTATGAAAAAAATAATACTGACTATAATAATTTTAATAATGTTCCCTTTTCCTCTTCTTGCAAATGTACCGAATCTTACATTAGAGGAGGCAACAAGACTTGCTATAAATAATAGTACACAAATAAGAAATTTGGAAAGTAATATAACCTTATCGAGAGAGGGACAGCAAAGAATAAGAGACTTAATGTGGACAAATCCACAAATACCAGCATCTGATTTTGTACGTATGCAAGCAGATATGATGAGGCTGGATGCAAATCGTGCTGTTAGTCTTAGTAGTATTACTGCTCAAGAGCAAACTTTAGAGTTTATTATTTCTAACCATTTTGCAAATATAATAATGGCACAAAACGAATTAGAAATTTTCGACAAAAACATAAGCCTAATACAAAGAGATTTAAATAATCTTAGAATAATGCAAAGCCTTGGTATGGCAAGTAATTCACAAATAGATAGTGTGGTTACAAGCCATAGACAAGCGTTAAACAATAGAGAAAATTTAATATCTTCTATCGATTCTGCATTTAGAGAATTAAATAGATTAATGGGTACAAATCAAAACAATGTGTATAATGTTATTTTCGAGCCTACATTTAATAATCTTAATGATATAAATTTAAACGAATTTATATCAAGACATCAAAATAATAGTGTACAAATAGAAAATATAACAAATCAACTACGAATAGCAAGGTTCGAATTAGACAATCATAGATTAGATTTTACCCCAGCAAGTGGTATGGTATCTCTTACAGAACCTACAAGAAGTGATAGAGAACTACAAGTTACACAAACAAATAGAGATTTACGAGAAGCAAGAGAACAAGTAGAAAATAATATTACAGATTTATACAACCAAATAATCAACTTAGAACTTACTATAGAAGGTATGGAGCTACAATTAGCTATACTAAACCAAGAAATTAGAGTTTTAGAAGTACAGTACGAAGTAGGACAAATAACAGCTATAGAGCTTGACAGAAAATTATTAGAAAAAGAAAATTTAACAGAAAATATAAGAAGACAAAAAACAAATCATTATTTACTTTTGATGAGACTAAACAATCCAAATATTTTGGTAGGATAACTTCCAATATGACAACAATAGAAGAAATAAAAGAAAAAATAATTCCTATAGCTAAAGAATATGGTATTACTAAAGTTGCTTTATTTGGTTCTTTTGCAAGGGGAAAAGCTACTGAAAATAGTGATATTGATATTTTAATAAATGAAAGTGAAAAAATACGTGGAATGTTTACTTTTGGTGATTTTATTGTTAAATTAGAAAACACTTTGTCTAAAAAAGTTGATGTTATAACATATTCTGATTTGAAAAATTCCAGAATAAGGAAATATATTGAAAAAGATGAGGTTATTATATATGGATTTTAAAGATAAGGAATACTTAAATTTAATAGTAGATTATGCAATTGAAATAGACGAAATAAAAGAATACTGCACGAAAATATTAAATGAATTAGAAAATAAAGAAAGAAATTGAAAATGGAAAATTTAGAACAAATGAAAAGAACACATATGTGTACAGAAGTAAACAAAACTCTTGTTGGTAATTCTGTAACAGTAATGGGCTGGGTACACAAAAGAAGAAATTTGGGACAGCTTATTTTTCTATCTTTAAGAGATAGGACAGGTTTATTACAAGTAGTCATAAACCAAGAAAAGCAAAGCAATGAAATATTAGAAAAATGTAAAGAAATAAGAAGCGAATACGTAATAGCTGTTACAGGAAAAGTAATAAACAGAACAGAAAAAAATATAAATCCAGAAATGGAAACCGGTGATATAGAAATAGATGCAGAAGAGATACGTATTTTATCTGCTTCCGAGCTTACACCTTTTAGTGTTTTAGATACAGGTGTGAAAGATGATTTAAGACTAAAATATAGATATATAGATTTACGTAGATTAGAAATGCAAAACAATATAATGATAAGACATAAAGTTTCGAATTTCTTTAGAAATTTCCTTACAAAAGAGGGCTTTATTGATATAGAAACTCCAATGCTTACAAGAAGTACACCAGAAGGAGCAAGAGATTATCTTGTACCTAGCCGTGAATACTCTGGCAGTTTTTTTGCTTTGCCACAGTCCCCACAAATTTTCAAGCAACTTTTAATGATAAGTGGTTTCGATAAATACTATCAAATAGTGAAATGCTTTAGAGATGAAGATTTAAGGTCAGATAGGCAACCAGAGTTTACACAAGTAGATATAGAAATGAGTTTTGTAGATAGAAATGATATTATAAAATTGATGGAAAGTTTAATATCACAGCTTTTCAAAGAAATTTTAAATGTAGAAATTGCTACACCTTTTATACAAATGCCATATAGCGAAGCTATGGAGCGATATGGTTCAGACAAACCAGATACTAGATTTGGTCTTGAACTTGCAAATATTACAGATATTGTTTCAAATTTTGATTTTGAACCATACAAATCAGCTATAAAAAATGGTGGTAGAGTAGGTGGAATAAATGCAAAAAATTGTGGTTCATATACTCGTAAAAAAATAGATTCTCTTATAGAACTTTCAAAATACCACAAAGCAAAGGGACTTAGCTATATAGTAGTTGAAGAAAATAATAACAAAACCAGTTTATCTAAATTTTTAAATGATGAGCAAATAAATAGTATAGTAAAATCACTAAATGGAGAAGCTGGAGATTTACTTTTAATTTGTGCAGATAGTGATAACATTGTTTTCGAAGCACTCGGAAATATAAGATTAGAAATTGCAAAAAATGAAAATTTGATAGACGAAAATAAATTTAATTTTCTATGGGTTATAGATTTTCCACTATTCGAGGTTGTAGAGGATAAATTAACATCTTCTCATCACCCTTTTACAATGCCACTTGCCGAAGATTTGCATTTACTAGATAATGATATAGAAAAAGTAAGGTCTGACTCTTACGATATTGTACTAAATGGTTTTGAAATTGGTGGTGGTAGTATACGTATACATGATACAAAGCTACAAGAAAAAATATTTACTCTTCTTTCTTTATCAAAAGAGGAAACAGATGAAAAATTCGGTTTTTTAATAGATGCATTAAAATACGGTACTCCGCCGCATGGGGGTATTGCTTTTGGTTTAGATAGAATAATAATGTTAATAGTAAAATCTACATCTATAAGAGATGTTATTGCTTTTCCAAAAGTAAAAGACACATCTTGTCCACTTACAAACGCTCCTGCAGATGTAAGAGAGGAGCAAATAGTTGAACTAGGTATAAAAATAGAAAAATTGAAAGTTTAAAATTAATTTATAGAAAGTTTTATTAATTATGATAGATTTACGTTCTGATACAGTTAGTATGCCAACACAAGAAATGCTAGAAGAAATGATAAAAGCTGAGATGGGAGACGACGTATACGAAGATGACAAGACAGCAAATAAACTAGAAGATCTTGCAGCAAAAACAATGGGAAAAGAAGCCGCTCTTTTTGTACCATCTGGAACAATGGGTAATCAAATAGCAATAATGTGCCATACAAAAAGAGGAGACGAAATACTACTAGACAAAAACTCTCATATAGTTGTACACGAAGTCGGTGCAGCTGCACTTTTATCTGGTGTAGGCTATAGAGTTACAAATAATCCAAAATCGTATATAACAAAAGAGGATTTTCTGAAAAATGTACGTGGTGATGATATACACGAACCTAGCACTGGGCTTGTTTGTATAGAAAATGCTCTTGGAAATGGAACAGTAGTACCACTTAATATAATGAAAGAATTGTATGATGTAGCAAAAGAGAAAAATATACAGGTACATTTGGATGGTGCAAGAATATTTAACGCAGCTACTTATTTAAAAGTAGATGTAAAAGAAATATCAAAATATGTAGATAGTATTATGTTTTGTTTATCTAAAGGACTTTGTTCTCCAGTTGGTTCCATACTATGTGGTTCTTTAGAATTTATAAAAAGAGCTAGAAAAACTAGAAAACTTCTAGGTGGAGGTATGAGACAAATAGGCTCTTTAGCATCGTGTGGTATAATAAGTATAGAAAAAATGACCAAAAGGCTACATATAGACCACGAAAACGCAAAATATTTAGCTTCGGAACTTGAAAAAATACAAGGAATTACAACAGATATAGAAAATGTGCATATAAATATGGTTTTTTTTGATTTTGACGTAGATTCAAGTAAATTTGTAAAATATATGCATAAAAATGAGGTAAAAATCCATCCACCTGAATTATTAAACACATATAGATTTGTTACACACAATGATATATCAAAAGAAAACCTGGACAAAGTAATAAAACTTATAAAAAATTTTAAAACAATATGAAAACAATATGAAAACAAAAAAATACGATTTAACCGAAGGCAGTATACTACCAAAACTAATAAAAGTTGCCATACCTATTATGGCAACATCTTTTATACAAATGCTTCACAATTTAGTAGATTTATTTTGGTTAAGCAGGCTATCCACAGAAGCAGTTGCAGCCGCTGGAACAGGTGGTACCTATATTTGGCTTAGTATGGCACTACTTCTTATTGGTAGGATGGGAGCAGAAATAGGAGTAAGCCAAAATATAGGTAGTGGTGATAAGGAAACAGCCAAAAAATACGCACAAAATTCCTATTTTTTGGCTGTAGCTTTTGGTGTTTTATATGCAATGATACTTATATTTTTTAGTGATATCTTAGTTAGTTTTTTTGATATAGCAGATGATTACGTAGTATATTTATCTACAAGATATTTGATTTTTATAGGAATATCTATACCTTTCACATATATGAAAGCTGTAATAACAGGCTTTTTTTCTGGTTTTGGAAATACAAAAACACCGTTTTACCTAAATAGTTTTGGGCTTGTATTAAATATTGCTATTAGCCCTATTTTTATATTTACATTAGACCTTGGAATCGTTGGGGCTGCACTATCTACTAGTATTGCACAAATTATTAGCTTTGCAGTGTTTTTGTATATACTTAAAAGATATAAAAATCATCCATTCGAAAATTTCAAACTTATAACTTTACCTAGTACAAAATATATAAAAGATATTTTAAAATGGGGCTTACCTGTAGCAATAGAATCTGGACTTTTTACTATATTAACAATGATTGTTATGAGATTTATAGCAAATTTCGGAAATGAGGCACTAGCAATAAACAGAGTAGGTTCACAAATAGAAGCACTTAGCTGGCTTGTTGGTGGTGGCTTTGCAACTGCTGTAACAGCATTTGTAGGACAAAACTACGGAGCAAAGAAGTTTACAAGAATACGCAAGGGTTTCAAATTATCAATTATTTTGATGACTAGTTGGGGACTTTTAGTTAGCCTCGTTATGTTTGTTTTTGCAATACCTATTATGGGTATTTTTTTTAGCGAACCTAATGAACTAGCTATTTCTTTATCTTATATGAGAATTTTATCTTTTATGCAGATACCTGTTTGTTTGGAAGGTGTAGCTGCTGGCTGTTTTAGAGGTAGTGGAAATACCAAAAATCCATCTATTGCAAGTATTACATCTAATGCACTACGTGTTGTTTTTTGTTTTTTTCTAAGCAATACAGCACTTGGACTAGATGGTATATGGATAGGGCTGACACTTGGGGCTGTAATACGTGGCTTTTGGATACTTATATGGTATATGGTTTATATGGGGAAATTGACAAAAGTAAATAAGCAAGTATTATAAGATTAAAATAAATTATGAAATGTTTTATTTGTAGCAAAATACTAGACATTGCACTAATATATATATAATAGTGTAAAAAAAGGTAATGTAGTATATAAAAGCATTGAAGATTTAAAGACTTATGAATGATAGATAAAATATGTTTTTCAAATGAAATAATTATTCATCAATGCCGTGGACACTATGATGATTAATCTAGGTCTTATATTTTATTTTAAAATAGCCAATATATGTAATACATATATTGGCTATTTTTTGATATAATAAATACATTATATATTTATTTTCAGTATCAAGAATTTTATTTTGAGTTATGTTCCCAAGACTGCAAAATATTTAACATATTATTTTTCCACTGCCTAACACTATCAAATTCAGGTCTTGATAATAGAGTGTTAAAATTGTCTGTAACATTGTTTCGTATACTCATTAGGTTTGCATGGTTATCTCTATGACTTTGTCCTCTTGTATCAAAATTGTTAAAGTTGGCTG
>WRGD01000138.1 GCA_009787355.1 Defluviitaleaceae bacterium
ACTTATCGTAATCGTCTTAAACGTTTTAATCTAAGAATTTCTCTTATTTGTGCCATTATTAATTTTGAACATGGTTTTTAGTTTCCGAGGAGGTCTAATGTTTTAAAACAAAATAGTTGACATAGTGTAAAAAATATGTTATATTATGAAAGTAGACATCGAACAAGAAATGATTTTAGGTGGACAGCCTTTTTGAATTTGTAGGTAGATTTCAAACCAAAGGGGTTACCCCTTTGGGGCTTGCTATAGCAAGCCCCAAATAAAAAACAATTATTGTTTTGTTTACATACAATCAAAAATAAAATAGAGGGGAGAACATATCATGAAACTAACACCTGTTAAAAAAGCTGTTGTTAAAAAAATGGATTTTTCTATGAGAAGCCACGACCATTAATAACTAGTTATTAAATCTGAAATAACTGTCCAATATAGCATTGGACAGTTATAAATGTTAGTTTAGTTATAATTTATTTATGAAATTTAATTTTCCTATGACAAAACCTATGCTAATTCCTTATATTAATGAAAAAGGAAATGCTATATCTATAGGCGGTTTTCAACAAAATATTGCAAGAGATTTAGAAGTTGATAATCCTGAGTTCTTTTTAGAATTTTTGAAATATTTAAACGGAAAAAATTCTTTTGAAGACATAAAAAACAAATTCGATTTAGATAATGAATTGTGTGAAGAAATTTTAGAAAGTTTACTTGAAAATGGTGTAATACAAGAAAATGAAAAAATATTTGATTTTTCAAAAGAGGAATACGAATATTATTCACGAAATATAAACTTTTTTTCATGGATAGATATAAAAGGTATTTATTATAATTACTGGGAAGTACAGAATATTTTAAAAAATTCTAAAGTATTACTTTTAGGTGCTGGTGGTACTGGTTCTATAAATGCGATAAACCTAGTTAGATTAGGTATAGGTAGTGTAACAATTGTAGATTATGATGTAGTAGATACAAGTAATTTAAATAGACAAAACTTTTTTTACGAAGATATCGGAAAACTAAAAGTAGAAGCCTTGAAAAATCATCTAAACAGAATAAATCCTTTTATATCTATTAACATAATAAACAAAAAAATAGAAACATTAAGTGATATTTTAGAAATAAAAGTTGATTTCGACATTGTTATTTGTTGTATAGACAAACCAGATAATGTGCTTGAAATCATGGAAGAATATACAAGTATAACAAAAATTCCAAGAATATTAGGAGGTTATGCAAGTACAATAATTAGCCATTCCATTTTTAAAGATAATACACATAGCTATACTAATACTAAAGATAATATAATAAATAATCATTTTGATAGTAAAAATGTAGATAAAAATGATTTTTGGAAATGGGATAATGCAGTAATACCTATGGTAGCAAATATAGCCGGTAGCTTTGCAACTCTAAATGCTTTTTATTATCTTACAAAACTGAATATTTTAAGAGATGGAATAATTCATCATATAGATTTGTATAATTTACAAAGCAATGCTTTTTCTTATTATATTGGAGAAAATGGAGTTCTAAATATGGAGGATAAAACTATATGATAAATTATATATATTGTAATTTTTTAAAGCCAAAAGATTTTACAACAACAGAAATGCACCTTTTTGAACATTGCTATTATAACAAATTATTAAAAATTATAAATAAAAATTTCAAAAATGAAGGATTTGTATACGATGCATCTACATCTCTTAGCAATGTTCTTATAGAAACAAATGAAGAAAGTCGTAAATATTTTGAAAAAGAAAGTATAAAATATAAAGCTATAGACACAGAAACAATAGAAAAGCAAAAACAAGGTTTTATATTATTTTTATATTTAAACGACCCGTATTTAAGAGAATTTAACAAATTTTATGTATCCTCTACATTTATAAAAGAAAATTTGAGTATTGAAGAAATTGTGAATATAATAAAACAAATAAAAAGTGATTGTATTTTAGATATTATTAAAAGTGGTGTACTATGCTAATAAATAAAAATTTTACAAAATTGCTTTTTGGAGATTCTATTAGTAATTTAAGTGGTGCTTTATCTTCTTTAGTAGTAGTATGGGCTATTACACAGCATGAAAACGGTATATTTTGGGTTGGAGTTTACTATGCAGCAATGCGAGCTTCCGATTTGTTTGCTTTTTTATTTGGTAATTTAGTAGATAGGGTTTCTAACAAAAAAATTCTTGTTTTTACCGAATTAGGAGCAATGATAATAAAAATAATGTTTACATTAGCTCTATTATTTAATATGTATCTTGGTTTTAATTTACCTCTTGTTTTATCTATTATCGTATTTTTTCTAGGAATTATAGAAAATCCTACATATTCAGTTAAACATGCATATACTCAAAAAGCAGTAGAAAAAAAAGATTTAGAAAAAGTCAGTTCTTATAATTATATGGCAAGAAATATAGGCTCTAATTTATTTAATCCAGTTATAGGTTTTTTAATGAACCATATACTTCATATATACATACTAATATCTAGTATTATAACTCATTTTATAGCTACTTTATTTTATAAAAATTTGGAAGACTTAAAAATTGAAAAAGATGTTAAAATAGATAGAACAAATAAGAAAAAGGAAAGCATTTTTATTGGTTTTAAATATTTGTTCAAAGACAATTTACTAACTTTAATACTTATAGAAGGCTCTTTATTAAATATATTCTTTGCAGGAGTACCTATATATTTTGCTATTATAGCAAGTTATCATAACAGCCCATTTATACTTGGTCTTTTAGGTTCTATTATGTCTTTTGGTGGTCTTGTAGGTGCAGTATTTGTTACAAGAGTTTTATTTAAAAATATACCTTTAGGTAAAAAAAATATATTATTAAGATTTTTATTAGGTTTATCACTTGCTTTGACATTTTTATTTGTAGAAGACTTTTCTATATTAATAATATTGGCTATAGCTGGTGTTTTTTGGGGTTCTACTCATATAACTGGTACACCAGTAGACCAAGCTATAATACCAAAAGAACATTTTGGTAAAATAAGACAAGCTATGTATACAATTTCTGTAGGTATAATGCCTCTAGGTTCTTTATTTTTCGGTATTATGTCAGAACATATAAGTTTATCTTTGTTTTTTATATTATTTGGCTCTACTTATATATTTTTTAGTATTTTGATGTTTTTTAATAAAAGAATGAGAGAGCTTTCTTTAGAAAATTAAAAAATAATTAAATCAGTAGTTTTACTTAGTAAAGCTAGATAAAGATGCTCAACTTCTTTTGGGTACATACCCAAAAGAATCATCAAATCTTTTAAAACATTTGATGATTTTTTTGCGGTAAATACTTCAAATCTCCAAAAAAGACTTTTGTAAATAATCAAAATATTTTTCTTCTACCGTTCGTAAATCTAAAACAATATGGTCATTTTTTGTTACACAAATAACAGGAATTTGTAAATTTCTAAGATATATTTCAAGGCTTGCAACACTAATGTATAAAGGTTTTATAAAAACTGCATAGCTTTTTATAAATTCATCAGGCAATGCTCCACCACCAAACATGGCTTCATTTTCATCTATATAACATAGAATTTTTTCATTGTTTTTTAATAATGAATATAGTTTTTCTGCTTTTTCCAAAATATTTTCTTTTGGTGTAATCATATTTCTTATAACAGGAATATCCATATATTCGCCTTTTATATATTGAATAAGAGTAGCTTCAAGTGCAATAAGACACAATTTATCTAGTCTCATTGTTCTATACATTTGGTTTTCTTTTATTTTAGAGATATATTCTTTTTTACCTACTATAATTCCAGCTTGAGGACCACCTAAAACTTTATCTCCAGAAAATGTTACTATATCTACACCATCTTGTATTACTTTTTTTACAGTTTTTTCTCCTTTTATACCATATTTAGATAAATCTATTAAAATACCAGAACCTACATCTTCTATTACTATAATATTATCATTTTTTATTTTTACCATTTCTTCAGAAGATACTTCAGCAGTAAATCCTATTATTTTAAAGTTAGATTTGTGTACTTTTAAAAAAGCTGAAGTATTTTCGGTTATATTGTTCTTATAGTCGGATATTTTTGTTTTATTTGTTGTTCCAACTTCTTTTAAAATACAGCCACTCTCTTCTATTATATTTGAGACTCTAAAAGAACCACCAATTTCGACAAGCTCTCCCCTAGATATTATAACTTCTTTATTTTTACAAAGACTATTTAATACAATGTATATAGCAGCTGCATTATTATTTACTACAACTGCACTCTCTGCTCCTGTTAATTCTTTTAAAATATTTTCTATATACGATAAACGACTCCCACGAATTCCTGTATCTATATTGTATTCTAAATTGTTATAGTCGCTCCCTACTTCGTTTATTCGGTCTATAGCAAATTTTGATAATGGAGACCTACCTAAATTTGTATGAACTATTATACCTGTAGCGTTTATAACAGGTTTTAGCCTATTATTTTTTTGTTCTTGTAATCTTGCAAAAACAGCCGTTTTCAAAAAGTCTATAGCACTTTGCTTTGTATTTATCTGAATTTCATTATTTTTTATAAGAGTTCTTAAATACTCCGTTTCAAGCCTCAAAATATTTGTTACTACCTTTTTAGAGTAGTTTTCTTTTGCAATTACTATATCCTTGTCATTAAGAAGCTCATCTATTTTAGGAATAATTCTAAAACTGTTCATATTTTCCTTTTTAATTTTTTCTTATATTAGCTATTTTCATTAAGATATTTTTTGTATGCAGGAGATAGTTTTCTTAACTGACTTACAACTGTTGGTAACTCCTTAATTATAATATCTACATCTTCTTCTGTATTGTATCTTCCTAGCGATATTCTAAGAGAGCCGTGGCTTTCATGTGTGCTAACACCCATTGCAGTAAGCACATGGCTTGGTTCGAAACTACCAGAAGAACAAGCAGAGCCACCGGATGCAGTTATACCCCTGTTGTCCAAAAACATAAGTAATCCTTCACTTTCTATAAAGCTAAAAGTTATATTTACAATATGTGGCATACGATTTGTTTCATCACCATTTATTTTAGTAGCTGGTATATTTTCTGTAATTCCTTTTATTAGCTTTTTTGTAAGTTTTTTTAGCCTTTCTACTTCGTTTAACTGTGTTTCTTTTGCTAACCTTACAGCTTCTCCAAAGCCAACAATAGCAGGTACATTTTGGGTTCCAGCACGCCTATGACGTTCTTGACCACCTCCATGTAAAATAGGTATTATTTTTACATTGTTAGATACATACAAAGCTCCTATTCCCTTTGGTCCATACAATTTATGTGCAGAAAGTGAAAGTAAATCTATTCCCATACTTTCTACATTTATCGGTATGTAAGCAAGAGCTTGTACAGCATCTGTATGAAAGTATACATTGTTTTGTTTTGCAATAGCACCTATTTCATTAATTGGCTGTATTGCACCTGTTTCATTGTTGCAAAACATTACAGATATTAATATTGTTGTAGGTTTTATAGCATTTTTTAAATTCTCTATATCAATAATTCCATTTTCTTTAACTTTTAAATATGTTATTTCAAAACCATAGTTTTTTTCTAAATCTTCACACGGATGCAAAATAGCATGATGTTCTATACTTGTTGTTATTATATGATTTCCCTTATTTTTATTTGCAAAAGCAATACCTTTTATAGCCCAATTGTCTGCCTCTGTTCCTGTTCCTGTAAAATATATTTCATTAGGATTACTAGCTCCTATAGCTTCGGATATTATATTTCTTACATTGTCTATTGATTTTCTTGTAAAACTACCCATTTTATGAGTGCTAGCAGCATTTCCATAATTCTCTGTAAAAAAAGGCAACATAGTAGACAATACTTCATCCGACATTTTTGTTGTCGCAGCATTATCTACATATATATCGTATTTCATTTTTTTACTCCTTTTATTCATTTATTTACTTAATTTAATCTATGCATCTATTTCATTGTCTTAATAAAAGTTAATATAAAGCAAAATTAAACTTATTATTTTGCTTTATATTTATAAACTAGCTTCTATTTAACAGGTTTTATATTCCATATATCTCTTGCATATTCTTTAATTGTTCTATCACTAGAAAATTTACCGCTCTTTGCAACATTTATAATAGCACTTTTTGTCCAAGCTTCTTTATCTAAAAACTTATCATTTGCCAATTTTTGTGCTTTATAATAGCTATCATAATCTTTTAAAATAAAGTAAGCATCTGGTCTTGAACCGCCGTATCCATTTAGCAAAGAATCATATATAGGTCTAAAAAGTTCTCTTTCGTTGAAGTCTAGAGTGCCATTTATAAGTTGTGTTAATATAAGTTTTATATTTTCATTTGCATTATAAATATCTAATGGGTTGTATGTCCCTCTATTATATTCATCTATAACTTCTTTTGCACTCATACCAAATATAAATATATTTTCATCTCCAACTTCTTCGAAAATTTCTACGTTTGCACCATCCATTGTACCTATTGTTAAAGCTCCATTTAACATGAATTTCATATTACCTGTTCCACTTGCTTCTTTACTTGCTGTAGATATTTGTTCACTCAAATCTGCAGCTGGTATTAATTTTTCTGCTATAGAAACAGAGTAGTTTTTTACAAAAATAACTTTTATCTTCCCTTTTATAGAAATATCATTATTTATCAAATATGCTATTTGATTTATAAGTTTTATAACAAGTTTAGCCTTGTGGTAACTTGCAGCAGCTTTTGCAGAAAATATAAATGTACGTGGCACTATATCTAAATTTGGATTTGATTTTAATTTATTGTACAAATCTAAAATATATAGTGCAAGCATAAGCTGGCGTTTGTATTCATGTAAACGCTTTATTTGGATATCGAAAATAGAATCTGGGTCTACAGATATGTTCATCTCTTTTTTTATATAGTTTGATAACTCTATTTTATTGTTTTGCTTTATTTTTCTAAATTCATCTGTAAAAGATTTGTTATTTGTATATTTTAATAAGCCTTCTAACTTAGATAAATCTTTTATATAATCTTTGCCTATTGTTTTTGTTATAAAACTTGCAAGATGTGGATTAGATTTTAAAAGCCATCTTCTTTGTGTTATACCATTTGTTTTATTATTAAATTTTTCTGGTGTCATATTGTAAAAATCTTTTAGGGCATCTGTTTTCAAAATTTCTGTATGAAGAGCAGCAACACCATTTATAGAAAAACTACCCACTATGGCAAGTCTAGCCATATGTATTTCACCATTTAAAATAATTGCCATATTGTTTATTTTTTTACTAGTATCTTGTGGATACTTTATATATATTTCTGTACAAAATCTTTTATTTATTTCTTCTATTATCATGTAAACTCTTGGCAACAAATTTTCAAACAAATCTACAGGCCATTTTTCCAATGCCTCGGACATTAAAGTATGGTTTGTATATGCACAAGTTTTAATAGTTATATCCCATGCTTTGTTCCAAGAAAGTTCGTAATCATCTATCAAAATACGCATAAGTTCTGGCACAGCCATGCTTGGATGGGTATCATTTAGTTGAAAACAAACTTTTGATGGTAAAAGATTAAAATCTTTATTTTTTTTATAAAATCTTTCGAGAACAGTTTGTAGTGTAGCACTAACAAAAAAATACTGTTGTTTTAATCTTAATTCTTTTCCTTCATAAAATTCATCGGCTGGATATAATACATTTGATATTTTTTTGGCAAAAGTTTCTTCTTCTACAGATTTAAAATAATTTCCTTGATTAAATGCCTGTAAGTCAAAATCATTTTTTATTTCTGCTTCCCAAAGTCTAAGTGTATTTATAGTTTCAGAATCGTATCCAACAACAGGATAATCGTAAGGTACAGCAGATACAGATTGATACCCCTCATGAATATATTTAATTTCTTTGTTAGGTTTTTGTACTGATTTTATATGTCCAAAAAATTTAATTTCTGTTGTGTATTCGTTTCTTTTAATACCCCATAAATCTCTATTCTTTAGCCAACTATCTGGAAGTTCCACTTGATAGCCATTTATTATATCTTGTTTAAAGATTCCATAATTATAACGAATACCGCAGCCATAGGCAGGATAATTAAGTGTAGAAATACTATCCATAAAACAAGCCGCTAAACGTCCAAGACCACCATTTCCGAGACCAGGCTCCCCTTCTTGTTCTTCTATTAGGTTATAATCTATACCTATTTCGTCTAAAATTTCTTTTATTTCATCGTACAAAGAAAGATTTAGAATAGAATTTCCTAAAAATCTTCCAACTAAAAATTCCATAGAAAGATAATATACAATTTTTACATCATCTTTATAATATTTATCACTAGTGTTTATCCATCTATCTGTTAAAAATTCCGAAACAGCACTTGCAACACCTTGATAAATTTCTAATGGAGTTGCATCTTCTACGTGTTTTTTAGATAAAACTTTTATATTTTGTAAAATTCTCTTTTTTATTTCTTCTTTTGTATAATTTTCAAAAATTTTCATTAACAGATTCTCCTATAAATTAAGTAAATTATAATTTTATTAAAGATTAAGCAAATCGTACCGAAAAGAAATTCGGTAGATTCAGTTACTTTTACGAAATAAAAGCACTGAATTTAGTATACCATATTACAATTAGTATTTTCAATAAAATGAAAATTTTATATTGATTTGAAATTTGAAAAATTTAATGTTTCTTAAAATTAATAATACTTGAATAAGTTTACCAAAAAATGACTATATTTAATTTATAACTTAATTAAATCGTAAAATATACCAACATACCGTTATAGCAAAAGTGAATTTCTTTTTGCTAATTAATATAATTGTGGAGGAAAAAATGCATGCTATAGATACGAGTAGGATAATAGAAGAAAAAAGAAGACCTATAAAAAGTGGTCGAAAACTTAGAAAAATAAACAGTCATATATTACAAGAAGATTTAGAAATATTGGAAATACTAGAAACATTAAAGGAAGATTTAACATATATCCATGCTTGTTTAGATGAAATAACAGAACCACTTTTGATAGATAGTTATATTTTCGAAGTACAAGCTATAAATAAGAAATACCAATTTTATTTACAGCTTTGTAAAGCTAGAGGACTTGCAGCAGATATAGCAATTTATTAATTTACAAAATTGTAATACAAAATTTACTCACAAACTAAAATATTTTAGTTTGTGAGTAAATATAATGTTACATATATATTTAAAATCAAAAATTTAGTTTAAATTTTTTAATAATTTTACTTTGAGCATAATAAAAATGTTTTGAAAAAAGGAGGATATATGCCTACATGGTTTAGTATAGAAATAGTACTTACTATACTTGGTATAGCTATAATTTTATTTATACCGAAATTAACAATATTTCTTTTAAAATTGCTAATACAATCAGTCTTAGGTACTGGTGTTATATTTGCTTTAAATTTTTTTCTTGCTCCATTTGGACTTTTTGTTGGGATTAATATTATAACAATGTTTATTGTTGGGCTTTTGGGAATACCGGGCATACTATCTTTATATATATTATCTTTTATAATTTGAATTGAATTTTTTAGATATTTTGTAAATTTAAAAATAAACTTGACATAAAAAATAATATATGTTACTTTTAAAGCAATTAGCAATCACTAAAGCTAATTGCTAACAATAATTTGTTTTATAATTTGCATTTTTCAGTAAAAAAACTCTACAAATTTGGAGGTTAGAAAAGTTTTATGCAAGGAAAGTTTACACAAAAATCGAAAGAAGTAATTGAAACAGCAAAATCTGCTAGTATGGAATATGGACATACTTATGTAGGTACAGAACATATACTTATAGCACTAATAAAAGTTAAAGATTCTGTAGCTTTTAAGGCATTGGAAGAACAAGGTTTGTCAGAAGAAACTATAGAAAATAAAATAGATGAACTTGTAGGTATTTCACCATCTATTAATACCCCACAAGATTTTACACCAAGAACAAAAAGAATACTTGAAACCAGTATGCAAGAAGCAATAAATATGGGTACTGGATATATTGGTACAGAACATTTGCTTTTAGCACTTTTACGAGATAGAGAAAGTCTTGCTATGAAGATACTCTCTAGTTTAAAAATAAACACTCAAAGAATATACGATGAGGTAATGTTTTTACTTGGGGAAGGTGGTTTAAATGCAAATCAAAATATGCACCACGGTATGCATGGTGGACATTCTTCAAATTACAATCCCAAAAAATCGCAAGCAAGAACAAACACGCCTACACTAGACCAATTTAGCCGTGATTTTACAGCCCATGCAAAAGAAAACCAGTTTGATCCCATTATAGGTCGTGAAAAAGAAATAGAAAGAATAATACAAATTTTATCTAGAAGAACAAAAAATAATCCTGTTTTAGTAGGAGACCCAGGTGTTGGTAAAACAGCAATTGCTGAAGGTTTAGCACAAAAAATAATACAGGGTAATATACCAGAGCTTTTGAAAGATAAAAGAGTTGTAAGTTTAGACCTTAGTGCCATGGTTGCAGGTAGTAAATACCGTGGAGAATTTGAAGAGAGAATAAAAAAAGTTATAAATGAGCTAAAAACAGCAGGGAACATAATACTTTTCATAGATGAATTACACACAATAGTAGGTGCTGGAGCTGCCGAAGGTTCTATTGATGCATCTAATATTTTAAAACCATCTCTTGCACGTGGTGAAATACAAGTTGTGGGAGCAACTACACTTGATGAATATCGTAAGTATATCGAAAAAAATGCAGCATTAGAAAGACGTTTCCAACCGGTAAGAGTCGAAGAACCAAGTGAAGAAGAAGCAATTTTAATGTTAAAAGGTTTGCGTGATAAATATGAAGCACACCACAACGTAAAAATCACAGATGAAGCATTAACAGCTTCTGTACTTCTTTCTTCTAGATATATAACAGACAGATTTTTACCAGACAAAGCAATAGATTTATTAGATGAGAGTGCATCAAAAGTTAGACTAAGGACATACACAGCACCACCAAATATAAAAATTTTAGAAGATAAAATAGAAGAATTAGAAAAAGAAAAAGAAGAAGCAGTAAAAACGGAAGCATATGAATATGCAGGTGTAATAAGACAAAAACAAAAAGAAATAAGACAAAAACTAGAACAAGAAAAAAATGAATGGGCACAAAAAAGTAGTGGTAGTGCATCCGTAGTAGATGAAGAAGAAATAGCAAATATAGTAACAGAGTGGACTGGAATCCCAGTGAAAAAACTACAAGAAGAAGAATCAGGAAAACTAATAAATTTAGAAGATACTCTTCATAATCGTATTATAGGACAAGAAGAAGCTGTAAAAAGTGTATCAAGAGCAATAAGGCGTGGTAGAGTAGGTCTAAAAGACCCAAAGCGTCCTGTTGGTTCTTTCTTGTTCCTTGGACCTACTGGTGTTGGTAAAACAGAATTATCTAAAGCTTTGGCAAATTCCTTATTTGGCTCGGACGATTCTATTATAAGGCTAGATATGAGTGAATATATGGAAAAGCATACAGTAAGTAAGCTAATAGGTTCACCTCCGGGGTATGTTGGATATGATGATGGTGGGCATTTTACAGAAAAAGTAAGACGTAAGCCATATTCTGTAATTCTTTTCGATGAAATAGAAAAAGCTCATCCAGATGTTTTTAATGCACTATTACAAATACTTGAAGATGGTCATATAACAGATAGCCAAGGTAGAAAAGTTAATTTTAAAAATACTGTTATAATAATGACAAGTAATGCTGGTGCAAAAAATATTATAAATCCTAAAAAATTAGGTTTTACATCTAATTCAGATTCTGAGAAAACATATCAAGATATGAAAAAGAGTGTAATGAGTGAAATAAAAAATATCTTTAGACCAGAATTTTTAAATAGAATAGACGATATTATAGTTTTCCATCCTTTAACGGAGGAAGAAATAGAAAAAGTTGCAAAAGGAATGCTTTCTGAAGTAATAAAAAGAGTTAATGAAAATATGGGAATATCTTTAAATTTAACTACAAATGCAATAAAAGAGCTTGTAAAAGAGGGGTACGATGTAACATATGGAGCAAGACCTCTAAGACGTGCAATACAAAACAAAATAGAAGATAGGATTGCAGAAGCTGTATTAAAAGGAAATATAGTAGAAAATGATACATTAGAAATAGATTTTGATAGCGATTTTGTTTTAAATAAAAAATAGAATATAAAAACCCCCAAAAATCTAAACAATATAGATTTTTGGGGGTTTTATTTAATTACCTTCCATAGCTTTCTTTACTTCTTCTGCAAAATCTTCTTCTTTTTTCTCCATACCTTCACCTGTTTCAAAACGTATGAATTTTTTTATAGATACTTCGATACCCAATTCTTTGGAAACACTTTTTAAATATGTTTCTATTGTAAAGTTACTATCTTTTACATATTCTTGGTCTAGTAAGCATAACTCTTTTAAGTTTTTACTTAAACGACCCTCTATCATTTTTTCTACTATATTTGCAGGCTTGCCTTCTGCTAATGCTTGTTCTGTTAATATTTTTCTTTCTTTTTCTATAAACTCTGGGGAAACGGCACTTCTGTCTAAAAATTGTGGGTTCATTGCAGCTATTTGCATAGCGACATTTTTACCTGCTTCTATTAGTTTTTCGGAATTATTGCCCGCTAACTCTACCAAAACAGCAACTTTTCCACCGGCGTGTATATAATTAACTATTGTGTTGTTTGATTCTATTTTTTCAAATCTTCTAATATTTAATTTTTCACCTATTATTGCAGTTTTCCCAGAAAGTTCTTGTTCTACAGTAATAGATTTATCCAATATCCAAGGTTCTTGTAATAATTGTTCTGTAGTAGTCGCACTACTATTTGCTATTTGCTTAATAACACCTTCTACAAAATTTATAAACATTTCGTTTTTTGCAACAAAATCTGTTTGACTATTTACTTCTACAATAATACCTTTGCCGTTCTCTACACGTGCGTAGCTTAGACCTTCTGTAGCTATTTTTCCCGATTTTTTTGCAAGAGCAGAAAGACCTTTTTCACGCAAAATTTCTGTAGCTCTTTCAATATCGCCATTTGCTTCTGTAAGAGCATTTTTACAGTCAATCATTCCTGCTCCAGAAAGCTCTCTTAGCTGTTTAATAGCTGCACTAGTTACCATTTTTAGTATTCCTTTCAACAAAATTAATTTGTTTTAATATTCTAAATTTTTAAAATTCTTGTTCGTTTACTTCTTCTTTATTTTCTGTAAACTCAAAGACTTCATCTTCAAAACTTACATTTTCACTATTTTCACCAGTATCGAAAGCTTCGCCCTGTCTTGATTCAAGTATCGCATCTGCCATTTTGGACGCTACAAGTTTAACTGCACGTATTGCATCGTCATTTCCCGGTATTACATAATCTACTTCTTCTGGGTCGCAATTTGTATCTACTATAGCTATTATAGGTATACCAAGACTTCTAGCTTCTTTTATTGCTATAGCTTCTTTTTTTGTATCTACTATAAACAAAGCACTTGGCAGTCTTTTCATTTCTTTTATACCACCAATATTTTTTTCTAACTTATTTTTTTCGTTTAGTAGACCTAACACTTCTTTTTTTGGTAAAGAGTCAAATGTTCCATCTTCCTCCATTTTTTCCAGCTCTTTAAGTCTAGCTATACGACCTTTTATTGTTTTAAAATTGGTAAGCATACCACCAAGCCAACGCTCTGTAACATGGTACATACCGCATCTTACAGCTTCTTCTCTTATGGAATCTTGTGCTTGTTTTTTTGTACCAACAAAAAGTATATCTCCGCCTTCGCTTGCTATTTCAGACATTGCATGATATGCTTCTTCAAACTTTTTTACTGTTTTTTGCAAATCTATAATATATATACCATTACGTTCTGCAAAAATATATTTGCTCATTTTTGGATTCCATCTTCTTGTTTGATGACCAAAGTGAACACCTGCTTCTAATAATTGTTTCATTGAAATGAGATTTCCCATTGTTTCCTCCTAGGTTTTACCTCCATAATATCTTTGCTTAAAAAATACCAATATTTAATTGGCACCTATTTTTTAACGATAGTTATGTGTGGGTTCTAAATAAAATGTCGTGTAATAATAGCATAAAATACTTATTTTTGCAAACTTTCTTTTTTATAAGGTACTTCAAAGCATGAAAGTAAATAATTCAGGTAATAGAATATAAGTCAAGAGAAGATTACAAAGTAAGAAGAAGAGGAATATGAGTTACTAAAGCAAAAGATAAAGCATGTCTTTTCTTTTTTATACTTAACTTATAAGTATACCAATATTAATAAATATTTTTTGAATTTTTCAATAATATTGGTTAGAAATATGGTATTATACTAGTATAAAAGATATATTAATAATTACACATAATCTTAGAATAGGAGAAATCACACCTTGAGTACAAAATATTTAAAATTGCCAAGTATTTTTAGTGATGGTATGGTAATAGAACCTTTAGCTAAAATTTGGGGAAATACAAAAAAACACACAAATGTAAGTATTAAATTATTAGATAAAAAAAATAATAGCATTCTTTCAGATAGATCACCAGATGAGGTAATGTCTAATGAACATGGAGATTTTGAAATACACCTAGAAATATGGCCAGCTAAAGAAGGAGGCCCTTATACATTAAATATAAAAAGTGAAGATGAAGAAATAAATATTGATACATATGTGGGATTGGTATTTCTATGTGCTGGTCAGTCAAATATGGAACAACCTTTAAGCCGTACAAAACCACTGCTTGACAAATTTATAAACGAAGATATTAGAATACATGCATTTCATATAGAGAAAAAATACGGTTTTCATAAAGAGCCTTATGCAAAAGGCGAATGGACAAAAGCAATGGGTGATGATTTACTTAATATGTTTGCTGTACCGTATTTTTTTGCAAAGAAATATTTAGAACTTAATCTTTTAAAAGATACCCCTATTGGATTAATAAATATAGCTGCTGGTGGTACACCTGTTGAAGCATGGCTACCAAAAGAAATAATTAAAAATTATCCAGATTTATATGAAAAATTTCTACCATATGAAGATAATAATCTTGTAGCAAAAATAGAAGAAGAAAATCAAAAAAGAGTAACAAAATGGCATGAAGAATTAGAGAAAAATGACAAAGGTATTTTAAATGATTGGCATGAGATTACTTATTTTAAAGTTTCTGATGAGCTTGATGATGATGAATTTGATGATGATGAATTTGATGATGATGAATTTGAAGAATATACTACTAAAACTACTACATTACTTGATAATTCTAAAATAATTAAATTTGGTTCTGTTTGGTATAAAAAATTTATTACCATAGCTCATCCAAATATAAGAAATGTAAAAGAATGTTATATAGATTTTGGTAGAGTAACAGATTCTATAAAAATTTGGATAAATGATGTATACATTGGACAAATATCTTATCAATATCCACCAGCTAGACTTAAAATACCTAATGGTATATTAACTAATGGTCAAGCTACTATATTAATCAGGGTGGTAGGAGAGTCAAACCCTATAAAATTTGCATACGGCCATAAACATTTTATAGAACTTGACGGCAAAAAAATAGAAATATCGGGTAAATGGGAATATGAAAAAGGTCATGAAATGGAAATGCTAGAACCATCTACATGGTTTTATAATATGCCTACCTGCGTGTATAATACTATGCTATACCCTATACTCGGATATAGTATAAGCGCCATGCTTTGGTATCAAGGAGAGTCAAATACTAACAGTCCTAACATTTATCCAGAACTTTTTAAAGATTTAATAAATCACATACGTGAAGAATCTTACAATCAATATAAGTATTATACTGATGAGATTGAACAACTTCCTGTATACTATACACAACTTGCCAATTACGTAGACCCTCATGGAAATGGTGAAAACTGGGCTAAGTTTAGAGAAATGCAAAGAAACTTAGTTGAAATAATACCAAATTCAAAAATGGCAGTAATAATAGATTCTGGAGAGTACAATGACTTACATCCAAAGAATAAAAAAACTGTAGGTGAGCGTCTAGCTTTACTAGTTCAATCCGATAAAAGATATTCGGACAAATATAATGAATTAGAAACAGGTCCTCAAGTACAGTCGGCTATATATAATGAAAATAATAGAACAATAACTATAAGTTTTAAATACGCTATGGGGTTATGGATAAATGGTAGACCTTTTGTTATTTTATCAAACAAAAATGATAGTAAAAAAATTTTTGAATTTGCAAAAATAGAAAACAATTGTCTTTTAGTGGAAAATATAGATAAATACGATACAGTAGAGTTTGGATATTTCGATTCCCCTTATATAACATTGTACAATGGGTATAATATGCCTGCTAGTCCTTTTAAAATAGATATTCAAAATTTGTAGAAATGCATGTATTGTTATTATTGTTATTGGTTTAATTAGAGGGAAGGAGTATTATTGCAATAATCTTTTTATGTATTATATTTATTTTCTATATATCCAAGCAACCTTTTGATATCAAAAGGTTGCTTTTTAAAAATTTGGGTCAAAGCATATAGCTTTGACCTTTATATAATTAATTTGATTTTCTTTTTCTTGC
Source organism: Defluviitaleaceae bacterium (assembly GCA_009787355.1). Lineage (GTDB taxonomy): Bacteria > Bacillota > Clostridia > Lachnospirales > UBA5962 > WRGD01. The sequence goes on from WRGD01000138.1 coordinate 16,582, forward strand.
AGCTTCGCTCTTTTTCTTACGTTTAACACTAGGTTTATCGTAATGCTCTCTTTTACGTACCTCTCCCATTATTCCAGCTTTTGCAATATTTCTTTTAAACCTACGAAGGGCACTTTCTAAAGTTTCATTTTCTTTTACCCTAACTTCCGACATTTTTCTCCCTCCCTTCGCTCATGGTAATTATTTTGTAAATGTATAAATTTATTTACAAAATACCGTTCCCACTTAGTATATCTTTTTTGAAAAAATTAGTCAAATTTTTTTATAAATTTTGACTATGTATCAAAGTATTTAAGACATAAAATTAAATATTATTTATAATTTACCATATCTCAAGAGATTTTCAAGCCTGCCTTTTATACCTACTACTGTAGAACCTTCTTCTACATCTTCTAAAACTACAGACAAAGCACCTATTTTTGCATTATCTTTTATGTTTATAGGCCCTAGTATCATGGAACCAGCTCCTATCATTACATTGTTTCCTACAGTTGGATGTCTTTTTCCTGTATCTTTTCCTGTTCCCCCTAGTGTAACTCCCTGATAAACAATTACATTTTCACCTATTACACTCGTTTCACCAAATACAACTCCTGAACCATGGTCTATAAATACAGTTTCAGATAAAACAGCGCCAGGATGTATTTCTATACCTGTTAAAAACCTAGAAGCCTGAGAAATTACACGAGCTAAAAAAAACAAATTTTTCTTGTATAAAAAATGTGCAGGGTAATGAAAAAATCTAGCCCACAAACCTTGATATAAAAAGCATTCTGCTGTAGAATTTATAGCTGGATCTTGTTTTTTTATAAATACTATTAATTTTTCCATTTTACGCATAATGTAAAAAATTAAAATAAACAAGAAAATTATTTTAAAAATTAATAATTTCAAAAATACAATCTTTTTCATAAATACCTCAAAATTTAAAGATTTCATAAGATTAAAAAATAAAATATATTTTAACATACATATTTTTATTATCATAGGTTTATTTAAAAAACTTATGCTTTAAATCATAAAATTCTTTCTATCTTATCAAATTTAATTTAGGATTAGCCATATAAGATAAAATTTGTTCTTCTTCAAACATTCCAACATCACCAACAGTAGTATGTGCTAATTTAAAATTTGCCATTGCAAAATCTAAAGTTAATTCATCATTCCAATTTTTAGCTATACCGTTTAATACACCTGTGGCAAAAGCATCACCTGCCCCAATTCTATCAAGTGTTTCAATTTTAACAGGTTTTGAAATAGTAACATTTTCACCTTTTACTATAATACCTACTGTTCCCGTACCATTTTCATATGAAATATCAATTTTACTGCAAAATATTTTTTCGCCACCATCTTTTGTATAATGTTTTGCAGACATCTTTGCGGTTTGAATAAAAAGTTCAACTTCATTAAGTGTTGTAGCAACATCAAATTCGCTAATAAGGTCTGCACTGCTACAAAAAATAATATCAGAGACATTCAATATTTCTGAATATGCAGATTTTAATTCAGACATATCAAAATTTTCATTTAATTTTGGTCTAAAATTAAAGTCAAAACAAATAGTTTTGCCCTTTTTTTTTGTAAAATTTGCTAATGTAGTAGCTATTTTTCTTACATTAGAAGTAAGGCTCAATGTTATACCGCATATGTGTACTATATCTGCCCATTTTACAATTTCATCAAGATTATAATATTCTAAATTACTTTCACAAAAACTGCTGTTTAGCCTGTTTTGATAAGTTACTATTGAAGGTCGTTCTCCGTAACCAATTTCAACTAAGTAACTACCTATATGGTTACCCTCTTGTTTTATAAATTTATCATCAATCCCCATTTTTCTTAATTCACTTTTAGCAACTCTACCAATAGTATTTTTAGGTAAAGTTGTAATAATCTTTGTTTCATGTCCAAACCTAGACATACCACTTAATATATTAACTCCTGTGCCAACAAAAGAATATGTAAGATGGTTAGATTGCTCAAACATCATATAAATTGGTGGGGTAAGACGCATCATAACTTCTCCAAATGCTGCTATTTTCATAGTCCCTCCTGTACAAGTTTTCTATAACAATGCTTTAACTATTTCAAATAATTTGACTACATCTTCAACTCTTGTATTACCTGTCTCTTTATCTATTATAGAAGAATAAATATGTGGTATTATTTTAGGTACACCTGCATCTAGTGCTATTTTCAGTATTTCTTCAAAATTTTCTAAATCTATACCCCCAGTAGGTTCTAATCCAAAATTAGATTTAGAACATGCATTAGCAACACTAATATATTCTTCTTTATATTGTAATCCATTAATCGGAAAATATTTCAGGGAATTTCCACCCATATCTTTAGCCATGGAAATAGCAGTTTCTATACTTACTATTGCTGGTTCTTCCTTACTACTAAGAGGACCGGTTGCAATATTAACATACCCAGCCTTTCCAGTTGGAGATACTAAGCAATTTATAAATACAGAAGAACATCCTCCTCTTGTTATACCAACACCAGTAAAAACTTGATTGGAATGTTGTGGTTTCAATACTTTTGTAAGTCTTGATACCATATGACTTTGTTCTGGGTCTCCTCCTCCTAATCCTATAGAAATTGCACTATTTACTTCTGTAGAATATTTTTCCATTTCGTTTAATGCAGAAATATCATCTTTATATTTTTTTGATAAAAGTCCTAGAACTATATAGCCATCAGCTGCATTATAGCAATCTACAGCGTTTTTTAAGTTACCAACTAGTACATTTAACGTTACTCTATTTTTATAAAATTTTATATTATTCATCATGCTCCTCAATATTTTTCATAATATTTTTTAAACTTTGGATTATAATCTCTATTTCTTCTTCCGATATAGCTCTTACATCATACTCTATTATACCTATATTTGCTTGATATTCTCGAACATATATTGATGGGCTTTGTTCTTTTTGCATTTTAATTATTTTAGCTGCAATTTTTGGTTTTTCACATTGGATACTTGCTCTATAAATTTCTCTTACACTATCTTTAACAATACTAGCATTTATATTTTGTATTTTATTTAATTTATCTACAAATTTTGTTGCTATAGTATAAGTATCTATTTTATTTGTTTCATTACTAGAAATATCATATATATAGTCTTCTATTGCCCTTATTGTTCCAAAAATTGTGCTTTTATCTACTTTCATTGCACGACCTATACCCTTGTTTTGTATCCTTAATCCATTTATAAATTTTTTCTTTCCTAAAACAATAGCAGAAGAAGGTCCATTTAACCCTTTTGAAGTGCTAAATATTACTACATCCGCTCCTAATTTAGAATATGCTAGTATATCTTCTTCAGCTGCAGCATCTACTATTAAAGGTACATTTTTGCTTTTACTGAATTTAACCATATCTTCTAATGATAACATGTTTTTTTGTACTGTATGATGACTTTTTACATATAAAATAGCTGTTGTATTTTCTGTAAGTTTATTATTAAAATCATCAAGATTACACATATTTGCATAACCTGCTTCTACAACTATTCCTCCTCCTAGCTTTATCATAATTTCTATAGGTGTACCATAATTTATATTATGACCTTTTGCAATAATTACTTCTCTTTTTTTGAAATTTATAAAATCAAAAGGAGCATTAAGTTTTTCATTTTGTATTTTTGTAATATTTTCTGCTATAGTTGTTGCAACCATTTGTGCAATACCAGCCGAGGTACAAGATACTATTTGTGCATCTTCAAAATATGAATTAGATTTTACTTTTTCGTTAATTAAATTTGTTATATATTTTCCAGATTTTATGTATAAGTCATCCATTTCAAAAAAATTTGTTGCTCCATAATTTTGAGCATCAATCACTTTTTTATTTACCTTGGATACACCTAAGATTGTCATCTTTCCAGAAGCATTTATTACTTTTTTTAAATCTAATTTATTCTCATAATAGTTGGCATTCATAATAATTACCCCTAACTACCGTCATAATAGGTTTTATTAATTTTGTCGTTTTCACTTTATTACCATTGGAATCTATTAAAATTTTGGCACAATTTTCTGATACATTTTCTATATTAAATATAGTCAAATCAGCATCAAACCCTTCTTTAATTAATCCTTTATTTTTCAATTTTAATGCTAAAGCTGGTTTTATTGTAACACTACTTATAACTTCTTCTAGAGAATATCCTAAATACAAAAATTTTTCCATAGTAGTTGCTAAATTATAAACAGGACCATTTACTCTATTTTTATTGTAAATATCTGTGCTTATTGTAAAATTAATTATACCATTATTTTTAGCGACTTTTGAAACATTAAAATTAAAACTATCCTTTCCATGACCAACATCAAATAAAACTCCCTTTTCATATGCTCTTGTTGCACAACTTTTTATCATCATAGTTTTATTATCTAAAATTCCGTTTTGTTTCCCATTAAAACAATGAGTAATTATATCATCTTTTTCAAGAATTTCTGTAATTTCTTCTAAACTAGGAGGAAAAGAACCAATATGACACATTATAGGTAAGTATTTATTTTTTTGAATTTCTTTTGCCATTAATAATGGTATTATTCCATTTTCACCAACTACAGTTTTACTCATTCTTGCTTTATAACCTATTATAAAATTACTATATTTGTTGGCGGTTTCTACAGCAATATCAATATTTATGTTATTTAAGTTAGAAAGCTCATTTTGTGCTATTATACCAGTTTTCGAGATATTGAGTAAAGAATATACATTTGTTTTTATATTTTTAATTTTTTCATAAAATATCCCTATATTATCTGCTCCTGTAGAGCCAGCATCGACAATTGTAGTAACACCACTATTAACTCCTATAATATCTGGTATTTCAAAATATAATTCGATTTCTTCAAAGCAATGAACATGTGCATCAATCCAACCCGAACTAATGTATGATGTGCCCTTTAAATCGAGTGATGGTAATGTTCTATAAATAATTTTATAATTTTCTGTATCAAATATATTTTCATTACTTGGATATATTTTACTAATTATCCCGTTCAAAATTAAAATATTTACTAATTTTTCTTTTAAAGACTGATTTCCTACTACCTTTGCATTTTTTATTATAAGAGATTTATCATTTTTTCTCAATTTTTTTCTACCTCATAAACTAATAAATTTTAATTCGTATTTATCAATATTAAAATATAACTCGTATCTATAAATTAAACCCTATCATACATACAAAAAATTTGCAATATAGTAATAAAAATGTTAATATAATACCTGATTTTTATGTACATTTATATATGTTTTGTGATAATATAAATTACAAAACTAAAAAATATACAATTTTTTAGAAAGGAATTAGTTTTATGAAAGATGTTTTTGAAGCAGAAATAATAAGCAATGACCAAATTGCCTTAGATATTTATGATTTATATATAAAATCTCCTGAAGAGGTGTCTAAGGCAAAAGCAGGACAATTTGTTTCTCTTTTTACAGATAATCCTGCTATGGTTTTACCAAGACCACTTTCTTTGTGTGATATAGATAAAGAAAGTGGAATTTTTAGAATAGTATATAGAGCTGGTGGAAGTGGTACAAGACAAATCTCTAAATACGAAAAAGGACAAATAATAAAGGGTATAGGTCCAGTTGGTAATTCTTTTAGAATATTACCAAATACTAAAAAATTTGCAGTTGTAGGAGGCGGTATTGGTACTCCTCCATTACTTGAGCTTTGTAAAAAAATAAAAAATGAAGTACCTGATTCAGAAATTTTCGTTTATCTTGGATTTAGAAGTGTTAGTCAAGTAATACTTGAAGAAGATTTTAAAAAATATTCGGATAATGTGTATATAACAACAGATGATGGTAGTTATGGACATCATGGAAATGTTATTTCTGTAATGAAAACAGAACCATACTATGATGTTATTTACAGTTGTGGTCCTACGATAATGCTAAAATTTGTTGCAAAATATGCAGATAGCAACGATACAAAATGCTTTGTTTCTTTAGAGGAACATATGGCTTGTTCTATCGGTGCTTGCCTTGCTTGTGTAACGAAAGTTCATACAAAAGATGGAGAATGGGCATATAGAAGAGTATGTTGTACAGGTCCTGTATTTAATGCAAAGGAGATGGTTTGGACATGATATTATCGGTAAATATTGCAGGAGTAGAATGGAAATCACCAATAACAACGGCAGCAGGTATAGTAAATAGTGGTAAAGAGTATGGTACATACACAGATTTAAGCATACTTGGTGCACTTACAACAAAGGGAGTTTCGTTAGATGAATGGATGGGAGATACAGTACCTAGAATAACAGAAACATATGGAGGTATGTTAAATTCTATTGGTGTTCAAAATCCTGGAGTTGAAAATTTTATAAAAAATGATATTACATTTTTGAAAAATTTAAATGCAAATGTAATAGTAAACGTATGTGGGCATGAAATAAAAGAATATGTATCCGTAGTAGAAAGATTAAATTCTGTAGACGGAATCGATATGATAGAGTTAAATCTTAGTCCTTTAAATCCAGATACAGAAAATAAATGGGCAAACTTTGGAAGAGATATAGAAACTACAACAAAAATAGTAAGTGAAGTGCGAAAAGTTACAAAAATCCCATTAATAGTAAAACTAAGCCCAAATAATTTATCGGACATTGTAGAAATATCAAAAGCAGCAGAGGCTGCAGGTGCAGATGCTCTAAGTATGATTAATACACTAATAGGTGTACGAATAGATATATTTAGAAAAAAACCATCTTTAGGAAACAAAATAGGGGGTTTATCAGGACCATCGGTAAAACCAGTAGCTGTAGGTGCAGTATATAGAGTAGCAAAAAGTGATGTTAAAATACCAATAATAGGTATGGGTGGTATAACAAATGCAGAAGATGCATTAGAGTTTATACTTGCAGGAGCAACAGCGATAGGTGTTGGTACTGCTAATTTTGGTAATCCACGTGTTACAATGAATATTTTAGATGGAATAAAGCAATATATGAGCGACAACAACATAGACGACATAAATAAACTTGTTGGAGCTGCTTTAAATTCTTAATTTTGTAATTATTTAATATTAATTTTTTTTGAAAGTGTAATTTAACGATGAAATTTATTTTAACTATTTTTGCTATATTTTTTATATCTTCTTTCAGTCAAAAAATATATGCAAATAACGGTACTTCTTATATATATCAAAACCGTTTTCCAGAGCAATACAATAGACTGATAGAAAAAGTGGAATCGGCAAGAGATTTTGCAACTTATATTGGGAATGTTAATTTATTAGATACATTTAATGATTTAATTGAAGAGATTATTGAATATGCTATATCTAATTATCCTCCAAATCAAATATCATTTAGAGAATTTGAATGGCTAATTTTCGATTTAACTAATGAGTATAGAGAAAATAATGGTCTACCTCCTTTTATATGGAGAGAAGATATAGCTATAGTATCAAGAAATTTTAGCCGTGATTTAGTTGAAAATAATCTTATGGGGCATATCGGTTCAAATAATTCTACACCAGCTGATAGACTAGCAGCAGCAGGTATTGCGTGGTCTTCTTTGGCAGAAAATGTAGACCAACTTCACAATTCTACTCCAAATCAAATTGTACAAAGATGGATAGATAGTGAAGGACATAGAAATAATTTGTTGGGAAATGAATTATATATTGGTATAGGTTTTTACACAGATGGTTACAGAACAAGAATAGTGCAAAAATTTTTTACACCACAATTTGGACCGGATCCTACTGATATATATTAACTATATATTAACAAAATTATCATAAAGAAAAATCCGAACTTATGTCGGATTTTTCTTTATGTCTTATTTAATGAGCACCTTGCATCAGAAAATTCTTTACATCAGTTTTTTCTTGCTCGTTTGCTTGGCAAGATGGTTTATAATAACCTTTTTGCTCTGCTATTTTGTATAAATCGTATTGAAACTTTTCATCTCCATCTCTCATTTGTTGAAAAGTTTGTCTCAAATTTTGGTCTGAACATTCTGTTATACATTTTGCATAACTACCAATACTAGATTTGATACCTGTTAATACGTCTAAAACCATTTCTTTTTCATTCATGTTTTATATCTCCTATATTTTAAAAAATTAAAGCATATTTGTTAATTTACTAGCACTCTGCCTAGCGGATTGTGCACTTTGTGAAAACATTTGCTTTATTTGTGGGTCTGTACATTTATTTGCATAATCATCAAGTTTACAGGCACTTGTCATATGGCAAGAAACAATCTCCCTTATAGAGTTTAATTCAGCTTGATTTCTGTTGGACATATTTACTCCTATATGTTTATTATTTATCTATATTTTGTCTGTATTAATTTTAAAATTTTTCAAATAATTTTAAAGCTAACACATACAGCTATATTTTTTGTTTTTAAATATTTTTTAATACTGGTAAATTTTGATAATGTTTAAAAAATATTTTTAATTGTTTTACAACTAATTTGTAACATATCCAAAACTTAAAAAGTATAGCAATATAGAAAAAAGGTTAACTTAACTATATTAAAAAACATAGTAAAAAAGCAGTTCGGAAACAAAAGCAATAAAAAGGGGATATATTAAAAATGCTACAATTAAAATCAAAAATTTTGAAATTTAAAAAAATAAACTTTTGGTCATCACTAATAGCTACTTCAAATATTCTTATGTTATGTACTTTAATTTACTACATTTCTTTAAATAATATTTTTAAAGAAGAGTCTATTTTTGCATCTATAGAAGATACATTTTTAACACCGGTTGGCATAACAGTAGGTATAAAAGTAAATACAGATGGTCTTATGGTGCTTGGTATAGGAGATGTAATAGATGGTTTTGGTAATAATCAAACTCCTGCAAAAAACCTTCAAATAGGCGACCATATAATATTTGCAAATAATATAAGATTAGAAAAAAAAGAAGATTTAGTAGATATAGTAAATGAGCATGAAAAAATAGATTTGGTTATAAAAAGAAATGAAAATATGATAACAACAACAATAATTCCAATAGATGATAGCCTAGGAGATAGAAAAATAGGTGTTTGGGTAAGAGATATGATACAAGGAATAGGAACCATAACATACTATAATCCGTTTTCGGGCAAGTTTGGAGCTTTAGGTCATGGAATAATGGATACAAACACTAAAGAATTAATGAATATAAAAGATGGTAAAATTAGCTTAACAGAAATAGAATCTATAAAAAAAGGTAAAAAGGGAAGCCCCGGAGAATTAGTAGGCTATTTAAATGAAAATAAAATAATAGGAGAGATAAAAATAAATACTAAACATGGTATCTTTGGAAATTTAGATGAAAGTAAAATAAACACATCAATGACCATGATGGCAGCTAAAACAGAAGAAATACAAACAGGAGACGCATTTATTATTTCAAATATAGAAAAAGAACCAAAATTATACAAAGTAAACATTGAAGCTATAAATAAAAATGTATCCGATAATTCTAAAGGTATGGTAATAAAAATAACAGATGATGAATTATTAGAAAAAACAAATGGAATAGTTCAAGGAATGAGTGGTAGTCCTATTATACAAAACAATAAAATAATAGGTGCTATAACCCATGTTTTTGTTCAAGACCCTACTAAGGGTTATGGAATTTTTATTGAGAATATGCTTAAACAAGAAATTTCTGTGTAGTAGACTTTATTCATCTGTTTATTTTAATAAAACCTAAAATAAATCAAAAAAATCACAAAATTTCATTGACAAATGGATTTTTATCACATATATTAATTAAAACATAAATATTTATGAAAAATGATTTTTTTAAAAAACATTTTTTAGTAGACAAGTCAAATTTATCTTCTCGTTTCTTGTAAGCGAGTTAATTAAAATATGCGAGGAAATTATGAAAAATAGAGCTTTGTCTATAAAGAAACTTAGTGTTTCTTTTAAAATGAATGGTCAATATTATAAAGCTGTAGATAATATTGACCTAGATATTATGGAAAATGAGGTATTTGCTATAGTTGGAGAGTCTGGCTGTGGAAAAAGTGCTACAGCCATGTCTATACTTCGTCTTCACAATGAAAATTATACTAAAATAGAAGGTGAGATAAATTTTGGTGGTAAAGACTTAGTTTCTATAAGCGAACATGGTCTTAACAAAATAAAAGGAAAAGAAATAGGGATGATTTTTCAAGACCCCCTCTCTGCTCTTAACCCTCTCCATAGGATAGGTAAACAGATAGAAGAAATGTTTGTAATACACACAAACTTAAATAGCCTAGATAGAAAAAATAGAGCATTAGAACTTTTAGAAGATGTAGGAATACCAAATCCAGAAATTGCTTATAATTCTTTTCCTCACGAACTTTCTGGTGGTATGAGGCAGCGTATTATTATTGCTATTGCACTATCTCTTTCTCCATCTTTACTTATAGCAGATGAACCTACAACAGCACTAGATGTTACCATACAAGCACAAATTTTAGATTTGATGCGAGATTTAAAAGAAAAGTCGAAAGCAAGTGTAATATTAATAACGCACGATTTGGGTGTAGTTGCAGAAATGGCAGATAGAGTAGCTGTAATGTATGCAGGTCAGATAGTAGAGCTTGCAAATGTAGATGAAATATTTGAAAATCCAAAACATCCATATACAAAATCTCTGCTTAGTAGTATACCTAGAAAATCGAAATCTACGAATAGATTAAATACTATTTTCGGCTCTGTACCAGATTTGATGAATATGCCTAGAGATGGATGTAGATTTTCTTCAAGAATACCATGGATAAATGAAAAAGAACATGAAGAAAACCCAAAATTGCAAGAAATAGAACCAAATCACTTTGTACGTTGTAGCTGTTATAAAAACTTTCATTTTCAAGATTCTAGTATAGAAAAAGTAAAAGAAAAGGAATAGTTATGGCAAATATATTAGAGGTTAAAAATTTAAAAGTTTACTATCCCATAAAAGGTGGTTTAATGGGTCGTACAATAGGTCATGTAAAAGCTGTAGACGACATAAGTTTTGCCATAGGAGAGGGAGAAACAGTAGGTCTTGTTGGAGAGTCTGGCTGTGGAAAAAGTACAACAGGTAAAGCTATACTTGGGCTTGTCAAGATACATAGCGGACAAATCGTTTTTAATGGGGAAGATATAACAAAATATATAGGAAAAAATCGTTCTCCCTATAGAAAAAATGTACAAATGATTTTTCAAGATGTGTATTCATCTATGAATCCAAAAGAAAGAGTTTTAGATATTATAGCTGAACCACTTAGAAATTTCGAAAAACTTACAAAGGTAGAGGAGAGAAAAAAAGTAGAAGAGCTTTTGTCTATAGTTGGTCTTTCTTCTTCAAATATTCTAAAGTATCCTCACCAATTTTCGGGGGGACAAAGACAGCGTATAGGTATAGCACGTGCATTGGCACTAAAACCAAAGCTAATAGTTTGCGATGAGCCAGTATCTGCATTAGATTTATCTGTACAAGCACAAGTCTTAAATTATTTAAAAGATATACAAGAGGAATTTGGCATAGCATACTTATTTATTAGCCACGACCTAGGTGTTGTTGAATATATGTGCAAAAATTTAATGGTAATGCACAAATCTAGGTTTGTAGAAAAAGGTACAGAAGATACAATATACAAAAATCCTGTTCATATATACACAAAAAGACTTATGGCTGCGACTCCAGATTTGGACACAAAAAATAGGCAAAAAAATGCTGAAATAAGAAAAAAGATAGCAGAGGAATACGAAAATTCTAAAAGTAGATATTATAAAGAAGATGGTACAGTTTACGATTTAAAAAAACTAAGCGAAGAACATTATGTTGCTATGCCATAGAAAGTAGGTGATTTTTTATGTGGAAAACTACATTTAGACGTATTATTATGCTAATACCACAACTGATTGGTGTAACACTTTTAATATTTATTTTGGCAGAATTTATGCCCGGAGATGCTTTTTCTGGTAGGTTTGTAGAAGACCCAACCATAGGTTCGGAACGTGAAGAAGAGTTGCGTGAATTACACGGACTAAACGACCCATGGCATATACGATATACAAGATGGGTAGGAGATATGCTAAGTGGTGATTTTGGGTTATCCCTTGTGCATAGAAGACCTGTTTTAGAAATGGTTGCAGAAAGAATAGGTAATACGCTTCTTTTATCTATTGTTTCTATTGTTATAATATATTCATTTGCTTTACCTCTTGGAATTATTGCAGGTAAAAATTGGGATAAGCCAAGTGAAAAAATAATATCTTTTTATAATTTTGTTCAAATGTCTATACCAACTGTAGTTTTTGCTATTGTGTTGCAGTGGTTTTTTGGTATAATACTTGGAATATTGCCACTAAGGGGTTCTATAGATGTAAGAGTAGTAAATGGAACATTTTTTGAGATATGGGGAAGTAGATTACAGCACGTTATTTTACCTGCTTTATCTATTAGTCTTTTATCAGGTGTTAGTGTAATAAGATTTTTATCCAACGAGATAAACGAACAAAGACATTTAGACTATACTGTAACAGCTAGAGCAAAAGGTCTTTCTATGGACAAAGTTTATAGAAATCATATTTTTAGAAATTCCATGTTACCAATAGCTGCTACTTCTGGTAGTCTTATAGCTGGTCTTTTTAGTGGTGTTTTAATAATAGAAAATATATTTACTTTTCAAGGTATGGGTCAATTATTTTTTACTTCTGTAAGTCAAAGAGATTGGCCAATTGTTAATTTTCTAGTAGTTTTTTATTCCATATTAACTATGGCTGGATTTTTAATATCTGACATTATGCTTACAATTTTCGACCCTAGAATACGTATAAAATAGGAGGTGATTTTAATGAAAATTGAAAGAATACCTAATTTTTGGGATTTGTCTTGGGCAGAAATAAAAAAAGATAAATTTGCATTTGTATCTTTTTTTATGCTTATAGCTGTACTTATTTTTTCCTTTGTAATACCTATGTTTATAGATGAGGGTTATACAACTCGTATTATATTAGGACAGTTAAACCAATCTCCACAACAATTTGGACGTTTGGGTACAGATGAAGGTGGTAGAGATATGATAAATATGTTGTTTCTTGGTGCAAGAAATACATTTACTATTGCCTTTGCTGTTACAATACTTTCTCTTTTTATAGGATATACTATTGGTCTTTTTTCTAGCTATTATGGTAGTTATTACGATTTTATCGCTGTTCGTGTAGCAGATTTCTTTATTATGGTGCCTACTCTTATGGTAATAGTAGTTTTAATTACACTATCTCCGAACTATGGAATGTGGCAGTTTATTGTAATAATGACATCTTTTATTTGGACAGGTGGGCTACTTAGTATTAGACCTAGAGTATTACAAGAGTCTGCAAAAGATTATGTACAAGCATCAAAAACATTGGGTACTCCAAATTATAAAATAATATTTAAAAAGATATTTCCAAATATTTTATCTTATATGATGGTTGGTACAATAATTTCTCTTGCTGGGAATATAGGGCTTGAAACTGCACTTACAGTAATTGGTTTTGGGCTTCCTATTGGAACACCTAGCTTGGGACAGCTTATATCTCGTGCTATGAATCCTGTTGTACTTGCAAATAGACTTTGGCAATGGGTACCCGCTGCTTTTCTTGTTTTTCTAATGACTATTTGTATATACGGTGTAGGTCAAGCAGTAAGTAGAGCTGCAAATCCAAAGCAACGGAGATAATGAGCGGTTTTTTTTCGAGAAAACCACTCGAAAAAAACCACTCGAAAAAAACCAGCAAAAATAAATGAAAGAAAAACGTTTTCATTTATTTTTGCTGGTTTTTTTTCGAGAAAACCACTCGAAAAAAACCAGCAAAAATAAATGAAAGAAAAACGTTTTCATTTATTTTTGCTGACTAAACAATTAAAAATTGTTTTTTGCATTTCAAATAATTTTATGATAGAGTGAATAAATTTATTTCACTAATTAGTCTAATATGATTTTTTATACACGAAAAATCATATAATATATATAAAGGAGGTTTTTTAAATGAGCAAAAAATATTTAGTTTCATCTATATTAGCAGCTACAACATTTTTGGTAGCGTGTGGAGGTGGTGGAAACGTTACTACCCCAAGTCAAGTCGGTAATGGTAACCAAACAACTATAACACCTCCACCTCAAGAAACTGTTACAGTAGACGAAATATTAAACAATCCGTTTGAAGTTCTAGAGCAAGTGTCTTCTCAATTTGCTACTGCCTATAACAATCCAAATCCTATTATACCAGGTGGAGAGCTAAGAGTAGCAATGCCACAAACTGCACCAATACCGGGTATGTTCGATTCTCTTTTTCAGATAAGTGTAATAGATACTCAAATAAGAGAATTTACACATGAACCTCTTTTTGTTGTAGGTATGGATTTAAATATAAGCAATACAGGAACTATTGCAACTGTAGAATTTGATAGAGAAACAAGAACAGCAACAATTACAAAAAACCATGTTAGTTACTGGCATGATGGTGTACCTGTAACTTTGGATGATTTAGTATTTGCACACGAGGTTATAGCTCACCCAGACTATACTGGTCCAAGATGGGGTAACCAAATTTCAAACGTAGTTGGTGCTGTAGAATACAGAAACGGAGAGGCAGACTACATATCTGGTCTAGTTCTTTCGGAAGATAAAATGCAGCTTACAATACACTTTATAGACTTTCCTCCAACAATGCCTGCATTGGGTTTTTGGTCATCGCCATCACCTAGGCACCATTGGGCTGGTATAGCAGTTGCAGATATGGAGGAGCATCCTAATGCAAGACATGAAGCTCTTGGAAATGGTCCTTTTATATTAAATGCTATGGTACCTGGAGAATCTGTAAGTCTTGTAAGGAATGAAAATTATTGGCGTGGGGTGCCTAATTTAGAATCTGTAACGATAGAAGTAATAGACCCATTAATGACCCCTATGGCAATGCAAGAAGGTATGTATGATATTGCTCTTGCTTTTCCACAATCACAATTTACGGAACAATTTAGATATATGACAAATGTACAATTTTTATCCAATCCTTTTACAAATAATAATAACTTTTGGTTAGGTTTTAGAATGGGTAGTTGGGACGCAGAACAAGGTAGAGTTGTAACAGACGAAACACCAAGGATATCTGAGCCAGTACGTCGTGCAATAGCCTTAGCTATAGACCATGTTGGAGCTGGTAGAGAACTTTTTAATGGGCTAACTGTTCCAACTGGTAGTATATACTTTGGGCTTCGTCGTATGGACTGGATAGACCGTAGTATACCTACAAGTAATAATTTTGACCCAGGTTTAGCAAGACAAATATTAGACGAAGCAGGATATGCAGATATAGATGGCGATGGATATAGAGAACGTCCAGATGGTAGTCCTCTTACTATAGTATATGCAGCTCAAACTGGTAGCCCTGCAAATGAATTAAATAGACAGCTAGAAATACAAAATTGGAGAGATGTAGGACTAAGAGTAGTATTCTGGCAAAACCGTTTAGTAGAAACTCCTTTATTTAACGATATGCGTACAAATGAAATAGACAATGGAGAAGTAGACTTTTTTATGATTGGCTGGAATTTTGGAGCTAATCCTAGTCCTGTAAATTTATTTGGTCCAGAAACTCAAAATAATCATACACGTTATACAAGTCCAGAGTGGCAGGCAATATTTGACCGATTTGAATCCGACGAGATGTGGGACGAAGATTTTCTACTGGAAACAGTAAAAATGTGGCAAAGAGCTGTTTATGATGCAGCTGTTATTTTCCCTACTAATGCTGCAATAACTCTTATGGCAGTAAATAACCGTGTTGCAAACTTTTCTATGGAATTAACAGGAGACCCATCTGTTCCATCTTTTTGGACAACACATTTGTGGGGTCTTACTTCTGAAACTCCTTATATAGATGGTCAGTAAAAAAATTTTATAATTAAATAAACGACAAAAGCCTAGTCAATCGACTAGGCTTTTTTTAACTTATTTTTAAGATTTAAAAATTGTCTAACAACAACTGTCAAATCTTCTAATTCTTCAGGGTCGAACTGTACTATCATTGTATTAAGTTCATTTATTAATATTGGGCTCTTGTCTCTTGGAAGAACTTCTTTACCTGCATCGTGGAAAAGAGTATCTATAGAAATTCTCAAAAATCCAGATAATTTAAATAAAACACTTAGGCTAATATTCTTATTTCCTCTTTCTATATGCCTTAAAGTAGAACTCTCAATACCCAACATATCTGCTAGTTCTTCAGATCTAATTCTGCTTGCTTTTCTGTGTATTTTAATATTTTTACCAATTATAGATTTTAATTGTGGTACTGTTACAGGAAATCTAATAAATGCTTTATATTCATTTATTT
>WRGD01000139.1 GCA_009787355.1 Defluviitaleaceae bacterium
GACGCTCTTGCCTTTCGCTAGTAGTTGGCTACGACAAGCCCCTACAGTGGACTTGCACCACCTAGATTTGTACCATGCACGGCACACACACAAAAAAGCACCAAATCTTCAAAAGATTTGGTGCTTTTTAAATAAAAAATATTTAAATTTTACAATTTAATTGCTTTGATAAATTACCAATTTATTTTTATATTTGCATAATTAAAATTGCTGCAATCATTATTATGCCTCCAACAATAATTTCATATGGTATTATTTTTATTCTTTCTTTCATTGTTATTTTAAAAACTTCACAACTTGCAAGTATATAATTTCCATGAGGTGTTGTATCTAAAAACATACTACCTGCGTGCATCATTATAGCAGCAGATATAGGAGCTATACCATTGTATATAAGCGTATTTGCAAAAGAACTACCAGCAAGTATTACTCCATTTGATGTAGAACCTGTTGCTAAAGACATAAATGCACCAGATATAGGAGCTAATAAAAATATAGGAATATTTAATGTATAAATAACATTTTCTATAATATTAGGTAAGTTAGACCTATGTATCATTTCACCTAAAGCACCTACACCCATCATTGTTAAAATAACCGGCATTACTTTTGATATTCCAAGATTTATATATGAAATAATTTCTCTTGTTTTGCCTAATATTATAACACCTATAATAGCAGATATAGGTAAAATAAACATAATATCTATTATAAGAAATGGTATATCTATAAATATATTTAAAATAGGTCCAAATGATAATAAAAATAAAGCAATTAATGGTGCAGACAAAGATTTTAATATGGATGGAAGCTTATTTTTTTCAAGTTTTTTTATCTCTTCATCTATTTGTTCTATATTATCTTTTTTATTCTTTAACTTGTTTGCTATTATTATTGTAAAAGTAATTCCTAAAATGGCAGGTATTATCCCATTTAGCATAACATAACTAAGCGGCAATTCAAAAATTTCAGATGCAGCAACAGTATTTGGGTTTGGAGATATTATATTTCCAGCTTTTCCTCCTCCACTAAGTGCAAGTATAATGCTACTTTTAGATATATTAGATTTTTTATACATTTCCATACCAATTGGTCCAAGTATAATAACTCCAACAGTAATAAATACACCAAAAGCAGTAGATAACATAGCCGACAATGCTAAAGCTGTTACAGCTCTTTGTTCACCTAAAATATCTATTATCCATCTTGCTATTTTTTCCATAGCACCAGAACCTATTAAAACACCTGCCATTATACCACCGCTTATAACACGTGCATTTATTCCAGACATATTAGATATTCCAGTAACAAAAATATCTAAAACTTCTTGTAAACTATTTGTAGATATAAAAGCACCTAATAATGTACCAAGCAATAAAGATGAAATAGGATTTAACTTTTTTATTATTAAAAAAATTGATATTCCTATACCAATAAAAACTGCAAAAAAATCCAATTTAAAATCTCCCAAAACAAAAAAAGTAGCCAAATAAATAGCTACTTTTCATTTTCTTTTATAATAAAATTTTCTAGCTCTGTGTAATCAATTTCTATATTTTTAACTCTGCATATATCAATAAGTTTTTTGGACATTAAAAGATATATTTTTTTATAATCGTTATTTTCTATAAAATCTAAATGGGATTTTATAGTTTCTATATCGTTTCTTTCAACGGGACCTGTAACAGCTTTAACAATATCTTTCTTTATATTTTCTAAAGTTACTTCTGCTATAGAAAATATTGCTTCTATATTATTAAATCCAGATACCTTTGCAAGTTCTATAGCAATATACATTATAGGTACTAAAAAATTACTAGAAAAAACAGCACTAGCGTGGTATATTACTTTATTTTTTGTATCAATTACCTGTACTCTGTTCCCTAATTTTTTTAATAAATTTTCAATATATTGTATTTTCTCTTTACTACCTTCTACAGTGAAAATTGCATTTTCAAATTTTCTATAAGAGTCTTTATTATTTATAGACATGAAAGGATGTACAGAATAAGAGAAAGCTCCAGTGCTTTCTATATCATAAAAAACACTAGAGACCATAGCTCCACTACAGTGACAAATTATCTTATCTTTTATATTAAAACTTTTTATTTGTTCCCAAATATTTTTTATTTCTGCATCTGGAACAGTTATAAAAATAATATCACATTCAGCCACTAAATCAGATAAATTTTCAAAATATCTTGATTTAGTACGATAGGCAGCTTCTCTTGAGTTTTTTTTATTCTTACTTATGTATCCAATAACAGTAAGGTTTTTATAAAAAAAATATTCCCCAAGAGAATTGCCAAGCTTACCTGCTCCTACAAATCCTATTTTCATATTTATTTACTTTACATGGTAGAAAAATTTTCTACTGCATTTTTTTCTGTTATAATCTCTCCGTGCTCCATTAGATGATACTTATTTTTTGTATTAGATATATGTTTTTGACCGTATTCACTAAGTATATAATTAGATTTTTGCGTATACTTACTCTCAAGCACGAGAAAATACATTTTGTTGTATTTATATACGGAACTTTCACCATTAAAAATACCTACTATTTTTTTTGAAACAGTTATTATATCATCTAAACTGTTAAAATAGTATATTAAAATATTGTTTTTATTTTTCGATATTTTCGGCACATCAGAAAAAGTGTTCTTGAGTTTGCCTACATTACGAATTGAATTAAGTAGTTTTTCTTCATTGTCTTTAAAAATTCTAAGATTTTGGTCTATATCTTTTATATTTGAAACTTTTGTTACTATAATCATTATGCTTTCCAAAGTTATTGGTATTGCCTCTATCATAAGAGGTGTATTTTCAGATAAAAAACCGTACTCTATACTTGCTTGTTCCATCATTTCATAAAAAAGTTCTTGAGTTTTTGCAGAGCCATATTCTAACTCACCAAATTGTATATCTCTTTCAGACAAATCAGTTTTTGTAAGTATAAACTTTATTTGAGTGTCGCTTATTTTTTCTATTCTCATACATACCCTCTTTCCTAATAAAATTTTCCTTGAAAATAAATATTGTTAAACAAATAAATTTGTGCTATAATAGTTTAACAATTTGTGAAAATTTTAATATATCTAATGTCGCATTTAACCTTTTAGTCTCTACACGACTAAATTATTTAACTATCATCTGAATTATAGTATATACTTTTTATCGTACATAATCAACATATAATTAAAGGTTATTTTTGATAATTCAAAAATTTAAATTTAAAAAAATTGACAATTTTGTTTTTTGTGTGTATAATTTTTAAAATTAACTTTAATAAAATAAAACTAAGGAGAATTTATATTAATAAAATTCATTTATCGGAGGTAATATAATGCCAAAAAACTTAATAAAAAAAGAAGATTATAAATTATTATTTCTAATTTCATCTGTCTCATTCTTATTTGTAGCCATAGCAGAAGTATTGTCAGCTTTTATGTTATCCGATATAGTAGATGCTACAGAAGCTGGAACTGTTGATGCTCTTTTATCAGCTATTAGAAATTTTATAATCTTATGGCTTTTACAGTATATAATAATGTTTGAGGGTTTATTTTTTAGACGAAAATATGTATTTAATTTACTGCGAGATATAAAAAATAGCAGATTTAATTTTTTGTTTAAAATTGCTACTCAAAAAGATGAAGAATTAGACAAAGAATTATCTTTTTTCACAACAGATGTCGATATTTTAGAAAGCTCTTATTATTCAGCAAAACTTCGTATACCTCTATATATCATACAAATTATTCTAGCATTTTCTGCTCTTGTTTGGATAAATTTATGGCTAACATTTGCTCTTATTTTTGTTGCTACACTACCTATGCTTAGTTCTTTTTTATTTTCTAGTTTACTAAAAAAACGAAAAAATACTTACTCAGAAAGTAGTAGTAGATATGTATCTTTTGTATCGGAAAGTTTAAATGGTGTAAAAGATATTGTATCTTATAACAAAGAAGATATATTTTTAGATAGACATAAAACTGAAAATATTTCTATAGAGAAATCAAGATTTAATAAAGACATAGTAGAAGCATTTTCAAATATAACAGCAGAACGACTAAGTATGCTTGTATTTGTAGTTGCACTTGGTCTTGGTTCTTATTTTGTTATACAAGGAGATATGACTTTTGGAAATTTAATAGCTATAATACAACTTATGCAAATTTTGATACATCCTATCACAGCTCTTTCAGACAGTATTAATTCTATAAAGTCGTGCAAAACAATCTTGGAAAAGGCTAAATCTAATTATCCAGATACAGAAGAATTAACAAAATTAGACGAATTTCAAAATAAGATACATATTCAAAACTTATCCGTAAATTACAACGAAAAATATTTATTTAAAAATTTAAATTTTACATTTGAAAAAGGTAAAAAATATGTAATAAATGCTCCAAGTGGTTTTGGAAAAACTACTATAGCAAAGTCTATTGCATATGAATTTATAAATTATATGGGAGATATTTTTATAGACAATAAAAATATAAAAACTTTAGATAGAAAAACATATCAAAAAAATATAAGATTTGTAAGACAAAATCCACAACTTTTCAAAGGCACTATAAAAGATAATATACTATTTTTCACTACTTCTATAAACGACGATGATTTTAAAAATGTTCTTAGTACAGTTAGGATTTTTGATTTTGTAAATGATAAAGAGCTAAATAGAGATATTTCTAATTTTACAGGCATATCTGGAGGAGAAAAACAAAGAATCGTATTAGCTAGGGCATTATTACATAAACCGAAAGTTTTAATATTAGATGAAATAACCTCTGGAATAGATTTATTACACGCAATAGATATTTTAAAAAATGTTTTTAAAGATAAAGAACTTACTGTGATAGCTATTTCTCATGAAACAAATGAGGAATTTTTGAATTTATTTGATGAAATTTATAATTTAGAACATATGAGTTTTGAAAATTCAAAAATTTCACAACAAGTATAAATAAAAAATACGTAACTATTGGCATAAATAATAGCTACGTATTTTTTTTATTTCATTTAGATATAAGAAATTATCTTATTTTTAAATTCATCACTGTACAAATCATTTTCAATTACATATTTTTTTAATTTTTCTATATTTGGTATATCGGTATTTTTCTTGTATAAATCTATCAAATTTTTAAAAGTTGGTAATACATCACATTTAAGTGTGTAAATACAATGTTCTAAAGATAGTATTGCTTCTTCAAAATAATTATGCTTAATTAAAAGTGTGGAGTAATTATTAATACCATGTATATAGTCATAGTAGTTACCTTCGGCAGATATTATACTATCTAAATTTGATATACCATAATTTTTTTTCAATTCTGTATTAGATGTATTCTCTGATAATCTAACCATTGGTTTTGTTGTTTTTTCCAAAATAGATTTTCTTATTTCTGATAAAGTATTGTCTTCTTTGTTTAAATTTTTTTCTATATTTTCAAAAATTTCATTTTTAAAAAAATCTACATTTATATTCATAAAAAAATTTTCTGGAATTGGCTTAGCTCTAGAAAAATTTAATTCGTTCTCTTCTTCTACAAATTTTTCGATACTTTTTATTCTATTCTTAACTTTAGAAGATAAGTAAACTTTGAATAATAATCCAAAAATAAAAAATATAACTATAGGTAGTAAAATAATCATGGATTCCTCATGCTTTTAAATATTTATTAATCTATTTGTATTTCTGGGTAAAGTGGAAATTTCAAAAGCAAATCAGCAACTTGTTTTTTAGAGCTTTTTATAATATTTAAATCTGTTTCAAATTTTGCTTTACTAGCTTTTCCGCTCGATGTTTTAGCAGGTTTTGTATTTTTTAGTATATTGTCTATAATACTTGCTATTTCTTTCATTTCATCTACTCCCATACCAAGGCTTGTTACAGCTGGAGTACCTAGTCTTAGACCACTTGTATACCACGGACCATTTATATCAAATGGAAGTCCATTTCTATTTAGTGTTATACCTCCTTCACGAACTGCGTTTTCTGCTTGCCTTCCTGTTAGTCCATAAGACTTAGATACATCTACAAGTAAAAGATGGTTGTCTGTGCCACCTGTTACTATATGTACTCCTTTTTCCATTAAAGAATCTGCAAGTGCCTGTGAGTTTTTTACTATATTATGAGCATATTTTTTAAAATCATCTGACAAAGCTTCTTTAAAAGCCAACGCTTTTGCAGCCATAACATGTGGCAGTGGACCACCTAAAAAGCTAGGGCATCCTTTTTCTACATATTCTTTAAACTCTTTTTTACAAAGTACCATACCCCCACGAGGGCCACGTAATGTTTTATGTGTTGTAGTTGTAACAACATGGGCATAAGGAACTGGATTATATTCTCCTGTAAAAACACCACCAGCTACAAGTCCAGCAAAATGTGCCATATCTACCATTAAAACAGCTCCTACTTCATCTGCTATTTCACGCATTTTTGCAAAATTTATTTTTCTTGAGTATGCACTATAACCAACTAAAAATATAAGCGGTTTTATTTCATGAGCCATTTTTCTTAAATTATCTATATCTAATAACTTTGTTTCTTTATCTACTGTATAATTGTAAGCATCGAACATTATAGCAGAATTGTTAAAACGGTATCCATGTGTTAAATGCCCACCAGAATATAAATCCATTGCTAGTAATTTTTGTTTACCATATTTTTCTCTTAATTTTAGAAAATCTTCGGCTGTTAAATTTATAAGGTCTGTTTCTAGCTCTTCCAAAAATGGTTTTTGTATTTTTGCCATTAAGATAGAAAGAAAAGCTACCATGTTTGCATCTGCTCCAGAGTGTGGTTGCACATAGGCATAATCTGCCCCAAAAAGTTCTTGTGCAAGATTTGCAGCTTCTTCTTCTATTTTGTCTACATTATCGCATCCTGCGTAAAATCGATTATATGGATAGCCTTCTGCATATTTATCTGTAAGTAGATTTCCCATTGCTGATTGCACAGATAAAGAAGAAAAATTTTCGCTTGCTATTAATTTTAAATTTTTACGTTGGTCTTGCAATTCATTTAAAATATTTTTTGCTATGCTTGGTGATATTTCTTTTACTTTTTCTAAATTTGCAAAAAAAGCAATTGTAGATATGTTCAAATTTTCTTTAGGCGTTTCATTTAAATATTTTAGTAAACTCATATATTATCCCCTTTTCCGATTTTTCTAATTAAATTTTTTATATTAGAGTCATAAGTAAATTTTCGAGTTCTTTCAAAGTCTTAGTCTTATTTATCTCTACTCTTATTAATGTACTACCGTATAAATTTTTTATATACCAACCACTTTGTTTGCGTAGCTCTCTTATAGCTATTTGCTCTCCTTTATATTCACATAATTTTCTTGCATGGTATAAGCACATATCTACTTTTTCTTTTGTGGTTGGGTCTTCTAAAATTTCTCCAGTTTCAAAATAATGATTTATTTTTTTAAATATCCAAGGATTACCGAACGAACCACGACCTATCATAAGGGCATCGCAAGAAGTAGTTTCAAAAGTTCGTTTTGCAGATTCTATATCTACTACATCTCCACTAGCGAATACTGGTATTTCTACTGCTTCTTTTACTTTTGCTATTATATCTAAGTCTACAACACCTTCATATTGTTGTTCACGTGTTCTACCATGTACTGTTATGGCAGATACACCATTTTCCTGTGCATACTTTGCAACTTCTACAGCTGTTATTTTCCCATTTATTCCTTTTCTGATTTTTATAGTAAGAGGTTTTTTTATTGAAGAGCTTACACTTTTTACAATTTCTCCCACTAGTTTTGGATTTTCTATAAGTGCAGAACCATCTCCATTTTTTACTATTTTAGGAGCAGGGCATCCCATATTTATATCTAGTATGTCGAAAGGTAAATGTTCTATTTTTTTTGCTGCTTCGGATAAGATTTTTGGGTCAGAGCCGAATATTTGAAGTACAACAGGGCGTTCTTTTTCTGATGTATCTGTTAGTCTAAAGGTATTTGAACTTTCATATAATATTCCTTTTGCACTTATTAATTCGGAATAAACAAGAGCGGCACCGTAATCTTTACATATTTCTCTAAATGCCATATCTGTAACTCCTGCCATTGGTGCTAAAAATATATTACCATTTATGTGAACATCTCCTATTTTGATGTGTCTTGTTTCGTGTTTCATTTACTGTATATTTTCCTTTAGAATAAAAATTTTGTACCAAAGAGTCAAGCTTTCTATAAGTTCTTTGTTTTGCTCTATAATGATATTTATAACTTCGTCTGTTTCGTTTTCTTTAAAAAGATTATCTTCATCCTTAGCACGTGCTTCAAAATAAATACTGCCATCTTCATTAAAACCTATTAAAAATATACAATGTAAATAATTCGATGTTTTTATACAAATTGTTTTCAATTCTTCTTGTATATTTATAGGTATTTTTTCAAATTCAGACTCTATATAATATTTTTCATTATAAACAGATGATGCAACAAGTATTTTTTTCATATACTCTCCTAAAACAAAAACTATATTATACTTATATTTTCTATTATATCATATATTTTGTTTTTGTGTATTATATTCAACGAATTTTTTCATTAAATTTACAAAAACAAAAAAACAGAGTATCAAAATAAGTGAAATGAATACAATACCAAATATAGAAGTTTCCTGATTATCTATTATTTCATTTATTCGATTTTCTGTAAAATTAAAATTATTTAATACCCAGTATGTGTAAACAACAGAAAATCCATTAAATATAAAATGTGCAAGCATAGGGGCAAGTATAGATTTTGTATAATAAAAAATATATGTTAGAAGTATACCTAAGATAAATGTATAGAAAAATTGCTGAAAATTCATATGTATAATTCCAAAAAATAGTCCATTAAGAATTGCAGCAGTTTTTATTGGTAATTTTTCTAGCTCTTTATAAAAAACTCCCCTAAATATAATTTCCTCTAGTATAGATGGTGTAACAGCTATAGATAATAAAAGTAAACCAAGTGGATAATTAGTGATTGCTGGTAGTAAAATATTTTCTATTTGATTTGTAAAAAACAAAGAACTTATAAAAGATATTAAATTTGCTAAAGGTATTGCAGAAAAAACAATAGCAAAAATAAACATTGTATTTTTTATCGAAAGTGTTTTTAACGGTATTATATCGTTTATTTTTTTACCTGTTATTAACAAATAAATCAAAAATGGCAAGAAAAAACTAAATATCTGAGATAGTATAACCTGAGCAAAAAAGCTTAATCTAATGTTTAATATAAAAAATAAATACGAAAAAACAAAAGAAAATGTTATCAAATGGAATATGAGTATTAAAAGTAGTCCAAAACTACGCATTACTATAGCTTTATTCGTTTTCATAAAATGCCATAAGCCTCCCCTTATAATCTAAAATCTAACTAAATGATTGTAACAAAATATATATAAAGTTACAAACAAAAATTAAAATGTATTTTTAACTATATAGGATTATGAACAAAAATATTACATATGTAAAAATATTGTAATGAAAATTCAAATAAAATTATATCTTTTTTAAAAACACTTATATTATTTTAATCCAGTCACACTCACGAGGAGTGCGACTCTCAAAACGCTCTTCATTCCAAAGCTTTATATATTTCAATCCACGCACTCACGAGGAGTGCGACTAAAATAATTAATATTGGTGGTGCTAATATAATTATTTCAATCCACGCACTCACGAGGAGTGCGACAATTCCAATTTTATCGTTATAATGAATTACCTAAATTTCAATCCACGCACTCACGAGGAGTGCGACTGTAGGAGTTCCAACCCGCCAATTTTGGGGGTCTATTTCAATCCACGCACTCACGAGGAGTGCGACCCAAGAAACAAAAGGTATGGGAAGCCTCTAGAATATATTTCAATCCACGCACTCACGAGGAGTGCGACTGTACTATGGCATCGTCGTATATCCAACAATCGCCATTTCAATCCACGCACTCACGAGGAGTGCGACTAGGAAAGAAAGACTTTTGAATGATTTTAAGTCAATTTCAATCCACGCACTCACGAGGAGTGCGACCAATCAGAAAACAGGCAATATCGTCTAGGGCAACATTTCAATCCACGCACTCACGAGGAGTGCGACTTTTGAATATGATACGTGAAGCGGAATTGCTGGATATTTCAATCCACGCACTCACGAGGAGTGCGACATTAGGCAGGGAAATACAAAACCGCTTGGCAAGTATTTCAATCCACGCACTCACGAGGAGTGCGACTCAAGTGCCTCTCGGTGCCGAACAGTTTGCTCGGGATTTCAATCCACGCACTCACGAGGAGTGCGACTAGCTCCCCCTTTATAAATGTGCAAAAAGCAATTATTTCAATCCACGCACTCACGAGGAGTGCGACAATTCAGGGGCATCCGCCATGCGTTCGGCGTTTTATTTCAATCCACGCACTCACGAGGAGTGCGACCTAAACCCGTGAAAGCTATAGCCTGCCCACTTGTATTTCAATCCACGCACTCACGAGGAGTGCGACTTGCTGTTCTTGATTTTGCACAATTCTAAGACCTTATTTCAATCCACGCACTCACGAGGAGTGCGACTTTTGATTCTTTTTCCGCTTCTTTTAAGGATATTATTTCAATCCACGCACTCACGAGGAGTGCGACCTTTTTATATGATACTGCTCGCCTTTCAAATCTATATTTCAATCCACGCACTCACGAGGAGTGCGACATATGCCCGCCGCAAGGCGGGCTAGCGATTAATATATTTCAATCCACGCACTCACGAGGAGTGCGACAAAGGATAAATATTTTTATTTGTATGAAGCACTAATTTCAATCCACGCACTCACGAGGAGTGCGACTTTCTCCGATTTTGAAAAGTTCATCTTTATTGCCATTTCAATCCACGCACTCACGAGGAGTGCGACTCACCCTAAAAGGGTAGAAATTGACACTTTTGCAATTTCAATCCACGCACTCACGAGGAGTGCGACTTATTTTCGGGCTTCCCGTTTCATCAACAGAAGTATTTCAATCCACGCACTCACGAGGAGTGCGACTTTGTAGTTTGGTTTTGCTGGGGTTCGTTTTTTTTATTTCAATCCACGCACTCACGAGGAGTGCGACTCCGATTTTAAGGAATTTTAAAGTCTATACATAAACTTTGGCATTTAAAATCGTTTATTTTTACAAATTATATAATTAAATTACAATTAAGTAAAGATGATTTTTCAATTATTAACATATTTATAAATTAAATCAACAAAATTCAGGTGCGAAACTCCTAACAAAAATATGCTCGCTTAAAGTTCGCACTAAAATAAAATTTTAGAAAATAATATTTACAATAAATTTTTATTTTTAAATAATTAGTCTTTAATAAATTTATTTACAATTCATCGAAATAATCATAATTTATTCTATATTCTACATATGTGTTTTTTACTTCTGTTCCTAACTTATATTTGAACATATAATCAACTAAACTATCTCCATCGATTTTTATAATATTCATATTATTTGCAGAAATAATTGCTTGTGTAGCGGCATTAGAAAAATAACCAGTTGTTATAAATATTCCATTTCTTGTGGTTTTTTGAGCTAAAGCACCAAGAAAATCTCTTATATCTTTTTCTGATACTTTTCCCTTATATCTTTTTGATTGGACATAAATCGTACTTATTCCAAGTGGGTCTTGTTTAATAACAGCATCTATTCCACCATCACCGCTTCTTTTTGTTACGTATGAAAGTTCTTCAGAACTACCACCGTAACCCATAGCTATAAGTAAATCTTTACATATAATTTCAAATTTATAAGGGTCAACCGTTTGGAGTTTTTCCTTCAATTCTGTATATATTTGTGTATTTATTTCATTTAACGCACTGTCTAACTTTTCTTGTGGTGTTAAATCATCGTTATTTTCTATAGAATTTTCTTTACTTCCATTTGATAAATCGTAATCATTGTTTTTAGTTCTTGCTTTCCTACCTTTTCTATTTTGAAATTCCAAAAATTCAGGATATTGCTCTAATGTTTTTAAATCAATAACATCATATTTATTTAAAAGTTGGATACCTAAATCAGTAATTTGAAATTTTGCCCTTTCTGGGTTTAAAATAAGACCTGCTGCTTTTAAATATGTCCTAGCCCACGCAATTCTGTTAACATATTTTGGTTCACCTCCAGATTTAATTAAATCGTCTTTTTCTTCATTAGTCAAATTCATATGTTTATCTACCCTAGCTATAATTTCTTTACTACTATAAACATTTCCATCTTTAATAACTTCAAGAACTGGTCTAAAGAAATCATGA
This sequence comes from Defluviitaleaceae bacterium, assembly GCA_009787355.1. Classification (GTDB taxonomy): domain Bacteria; phylum Bacillota; class Clostridia; order Lachnospirales; family UBA5962; genus WRGD01. The sequence continues at coordinate 12,314 of WRGD01000139.1, forward strand.
AATTTATATCTTAGCATATTTCTCTCCAATATTTGAATTTTAGAATTTTGTGTATTAATATTTTATTACAAAATAAGAGGTGCTTCTAAATCCAAAGCTTCTTTTATACCAAAATGTTCAACTTTATTTTTATAGTTATTTCCCATTTGATAAATTCTAAGGCTATCTTCGCTTGTATTCATAACACTTTTCAGCTTAATTTTTAATTCTAACAATTGTGTATTATCTACTATACATTCAAAAACAGAATTTTGAACCCGTTGACCATAATTTTGACAAATTTTCGCTATTTTTTGCAACCTTTTTCTTCCTGTAGCAGTTATTGTACTAACGTCATAAGTAATTAGCACTAACAGTTTCATCACCTACTTTCATTACTTCCATAGTTCAATCCACGCACCACGATAAGTGCGACTCATTACTTCCATAAAAATGGTGGATATTCATCTAAATCACCACGTAAATATCTTGCTAATAATAAAGCTTGTGCATGGGGAACAAGTCCCCATGCAATTTTTTCACCTAGATAAGGATGAGTTATTTGTTCTTGCTTTTTCTCTTGCCATGAACTTAAAAATTTTTTTCGTGCTTCATCGGTCATTAAAACAGAGCTGTTCTCTTTTTTCAAAAAATCATCTTTACCTACAATTTTTCTATTTACTAAAGATAAGACAAATCTATCTGCAAACACTTCTCTTAATTCTTCAATTAAATCTAATGCTAAAGAAGCTCTGCCGGGTCTATCCCTGTGAAGAAATCCTACATAAGCATCCAAACCAACAGTCTCACAAGCTGCTGATGTATCGTTAGTTAGCAGTGTATATGCAAAAGAAAGCATTGCATTCATATTATCTAAAGGAGGTCGACGAGAACGTGTGTCAAAATAAAAATCTTCTTTTTGTTGTAAAATCATATCGTCAAAAATTTTATTGTAACTATATGCTGCTTGACCTTCCAAACCTCGTAAACGTTCTAAATTTTCACATACTTTTATTTCTAAAATTAGGCTAGAAAGATGTTTAGATATTTCTTTAAATTTCACAACGTCAATACGTAGAGGATAATCTCTTGTCATTCGTTCAAGTACCCATTTACTATTATAAACTTTTCCGATAATAAAGTTACGTGCTATTTTAGCGGAGTGGTCTTCATCTTCCGAGATTAGATATTGTTTTTTTCTAAGTGTTACATTGCCTTTACTTTCACCAATTACCCGAGCTAAAAAGCGACCATTCGACTTTAAAAAAACAATAGAAATATTTTGCTTAGCACAATACCCCATAAGTGCTGGGCTTGCACCTGTATAGCCAAATGTAACAATAGATTCTAAGTTGTGAAGAGGTACACGTCCTAATTTTTCATCATCTTTTAAAACGACAACATTATCACCATCTAAGGACAAATATACGTCCGTTTGGGTTATAAATAAAGTATTTAGGAGTTTTCTAATTGCGATAACCTCCCCTCAATGTACCTTTTTACTGTTTGCTTATTCATTAATTCAGGCAAGCAAATATCTTTTAAAGAGCAATTGTTGCAAAATTTACCTGTTTTAACTTTTGGCGTATATTTGCGTTTATACATATCGTGCATTTCTTTAGTAATATTTTTTAATTTTTCTTTCATTTCTATTGTAATAGGAACTTCTATTCGGTGTTTAATTTCATTGTAAAAAATGTAACCAGTTTTCACTTCACAAAGCAACATTTCTTCAAGGCACATTGCTTGTGCTATTAGCTGCAAAATATCTTCATTGCCTGTTTTAGGTTTACCTCTTTTGTATTCAATGGGGTAGGCTAAATAGAGTCCGTCCATACCGTCAATTGGGACACCTTCTTTATCTCTAATAAATTCTACCACATCACAAATACCGCTAATACCAAGATAGTTAGATTTTACTGGTAATGCACGTACAATTAACTTATCACCACGTTTTTCACGTGTAAAAGGTTTGTCAACTTTTTGATGAACATATCCTCCTTCGATTGTTTTTACGTTTTCTTGCCATTGTTGTTCAATATCGATTAAAGCCCATTGACGTTTACAAAATTCAAAATGTTGAATGCCCGATAGCATGAGGTAATCTTCTTCATCATAAATCATTCTTTGTATTTTATATTCCATCTATCTCTTCTACATTTACACCTGTATTATCTAGTGTGTATGTACCATCTTGATTTACTTTCAAACTACGGTGTATTTTTGCAGAAGAAACAACTTTTTCGCCTTCTTTTTGTTCCCACCATATCAGTTTTAAAACTTCCATACTTCCAGAAGGTCTTGCAGAAGTTGCATCATTTTCAAAAAGTGTTCTCATCGCTTCTTTTATTTGTTTTACGTCTTCTTCTGTAAAGCCTGTTTTAGATGCTAGTTGTGGAACTATAGAACCGTATGTTAAATATATCCCAAAATCTATGCGATGCTTCATTCCCATAGTATCGCTGCCTTTTTTATCATTTGTTGTAGTATTCATACTTTTAGTTATTTGAATGCTTGTGCTGTTTACAGGTTCTACACTAAAAGCTGATTGTATACTAAGTGGACCACGAATAGCTATAGAAGCTGATACATCGTCTACACCAGCTAAAACTTGTCCAAAAGTGCGTACATCTATCCATTCTTTGCAAGCTATTTCTGCTTTTTTTTCTGCATTTTTATTTCCTTTGTCTGCTTTTATACGTTCATTATTATCGTATCTATCTTTTATACTTAGATATTTATCGTTTTTATAATCACTTGTTTGCATTAAAACATTACAACCCCTATCTAGCAAACGATTACGTATTTTTCGTTTTAGTGCAACATCACTTATTTCACCATATCCATCATAGTTTATTCGTGGTCTATTTCCATTAAGCGGGTCTCCATTTGGGTTAGCATTTTTTACACTTATTATTATTGCAAAATCTATTTTGTTTTTTAATATGTTACTCATCAATTGTATCCTCATCTAAGTCTTTTATTTTTATGTTCTTATTATTTTTAAATTCTATCCTTTGCAAACTATAGCTTAATAAATATTTACCTTCTAACGGTTTGTCGTTTTCAAACTCACCGTCTTCAAAAAGGCTAAGTATTTCATCTATACCATTTTGAAGCCAATGAAGCGAATTTATACTACTTAACATTTTACGGTAAGGGTCTAATTGTCTATCTATTATTAGCCATGTTCTGTAAGGTTTAGATACAAAAGCACTTCTATACCTTAGTGCATTTGTTTGTCCGCCTTTATCATTTCCTTTCTTATATTTTGCATAGTCTTCTAAACGTTCTGCATAGGCAAGCAACCTGCCGTACAAATAGCTTCTGTCTGTTTTATTTTTTTCTAATTTCAAACTTATTTCCTCCCCTTTGTTTTTGTAATACATTTTTAATAATGCACATGTTATGTTTATCGCTTTTTTATATGCCCAAGGCTCAAAAGAATATGGATTTGAAACTCTGCGTAATGCAGATGTTATATAATTTTTATCAAGTGGTTTTTCACTAAAAATAGTAAAAAGCATCTGCTCACGCTGGCGTTTTTGTATTTTTTTAAAACTCGCATCTTTAAAATCACTAAAATCTTTTTTACTTCCAAAAACCAAACTAAGTATATCGTCTACTCTCGGTGCAGATATATATTCCACTCTTTTTTTAGATTTTTTATCACTTTTTTTATCACTTTTTTTATCCTCAACATAAGACTCCATATGCCAGTTACAATTCTCGTGCCAGTATATTAACTTTTTGTGATATTCATCTGTATCTAACTCTTGGTAATACGTTACACTTAGCCTCCCAGTTGTAGCTGCGTCTAATGCTATAATTGCTATTTTGCAGTTATGTTCTTTTAACTTTTCAGTGAGCTTATATCCACGCAAGGAATTATGTATACCATCTGCATAATTTTTATTTAATAAAGTTTCCGCTGTTTCTTCGATTTCATTAAAATCTTCGCCCCATGTATCTATTTCGTTAGTTAGCTTAGACCACTCTGGAATTCTCGGACTTTGTCCTATTGCATATGTTAATATAACACCGCTATCGCATTTGTAACCATACTTTTCTACTAAATATGCAAGCATTGCATGAGATTTTTGGCTAGAATTATAACTGATTTGATTTGTTTGTTCTGGCTTTTTAAAACGCCCTTTGTAAGTATAACCGGTTGCATCATTTGCAGAAATAAGCTTTGCACCATAAGTTGAAGAATAAGAATTTATGCCCTTTGGATGACTTGTCGCAATTTTTTCTTCTATATCATTTGTGGAGACACCATTTATATAACATAACATTGATGATTTAATAATAGATTTGTAATAATAATTATGCCATGCTTCTGCAATAGCTTTGTCTTCCCATAATTCTGTTATTGGGTCTCCTTTTATTTCAACACTAAACGCTATAAAAGTCTTTTCATCATAATTTGTTTTTTTACTATCTAAATCAGATTGTAGTGTTTGGTTCACAATATAATTATATACCGCTTTCAGTTTCTGATTTTTATCCTTCCATTTGTTTAAAAGTTCAAGATAAGAGTTATAACCTTTACCGCTAGGCAAAAGATATTTTGTATTTTCATGCAAAGGGTGTGGCGAAATTCCACTCGTTCTACCTGCACTTTTTTCCGTAACTGGTATAGGTATTTTTATTTTTAATTCTTTTAACTCTATAAATTCACCTTTATCATTAAGTAGTATCTCATAATCAACATTTTGTAGTTTATGGCTAAGCGGGGTTATATCATTTGCCACATTTTCAACCCTATCATAATTTTCAACAAGCCTATGCATCCACACTACTAAAATTCACCCCACTTTCAAACTTTTTAAAATGATATTTTTGTCCATATTGCAAAATTACTCTTTTCATAGATTTATCTATCTCTTTTGGTTTGTCAAATATTATTACACCATCTTTCATAACTGGTCTTGTTAATCTTATACCTAGTGATTTTATACCAGTTTCATCTGGGTAATCAAAACCATGAAACATAACACCCAAATGCATTTCTCCATAGTTATCATAAAAACTACATCCACTTCCAAATTCACACGGTTCTACATACGCAGAACATTCGCTTGTACCAAGAAAAACATCTCTTCGACCACCTTGCTCTATACTTCGTTTTGCTATGTTGTGGTGTTTGTTCTCATTTCTATCGTATGATAACTCGGGTCTATTCTCATTCCATTCAAAATGTCCTATAACTTGGTATTCTACATCTTTTAAATATGTGTAAAAACTTAAATCTTGCCCTGAACTGTTTAGTTTTATAGTACGTATACCTTTGCTTTCTGTTTGTATTTTTTTAATTACACGCACAGCATCTATATGCCATATAATAGTTGGTTTCCAATACACACTTTCTAATATACCTTTTAATGCTTGGTATGTAGGTACTGGGTAACTAAATTTTTCGCCACCTGGACGTGTAACAGGATCACTAAAAAGTGCATATCTACCATGTACTTTAAATTCTACACTATTCCATTTTTTATCTATACCATTTATATTCATACATTAACTCCTAAAAAACAAGCAATTCTAACTTGCCATTTGGATCAAAACCAAATTCTTCATTATAATAACTTTTTGATAATCTTTTTATGCCATTTATTTCTTTTATGTGTTCACCTAATGTTTTTAATTGGTGTGGATATATGCCTATACTATATGCACCTAGTTTTTTTATAATCCTTACTTTTTCTTTTATTTCATATTCTTTAAGTTTATCGTATTCATCTAACAAGCTTTGGCTTTCATCGTATATAATAACTATAGTCTCTTGACCTTTTTCTATAACAAAAAATTCATCGCTCGCTGTTTTTATAGCATGCTTTAAAAAAATATGTCTTTGTTCATTGCTTTTCTTATCCCGATAAGATGTAACTCCTCTATTATTTGTTGTTAGTAAATTATATATTGTTATAGGACTTTGTTTATCAAGCGTTGTATTATAGTCCATCTTATCTTTTTGTTTATATAAATAATATTTATAATAATCATCTATATATCCATTTTCTCTAAATACACGCTTTGTAACATCTGCACCTATTTTTATATCTGGAAGCATATCTAAATTTTCAAAATCTGGATTTATCACATATACTTCTTTTGGTTCTCGATATTCTCCATGCCTATTACACCGCCCTGCTGCTTGGTGTATGCTATCTAATCCAGCTATTGAACGCACTACACATTCAAAAGATATATCTATTCCTGCTTCTATCAATTGTGTTGAGATACAGATAATTTTTTCTTTATTTTTTAATTTTTCACGCATATGTGCTATATTTTTCTTGCGATGACTACTACACATATTTGTACTTAGATGTATTATTTTTATATTTTCTTTTTCGCAGTGTTCTTTCAATGACAAATAAACCTCTAGTGCGGCTTTTTTTGTATTAAATATAGCAAGTAAAGAAGTATTAAACTTTTCTTTTATAAAATTAGAAACTTCGTTTATTCTGTACTCATCTTGTTTTATACAATTTTTTATATCTGTTCTTTTTGGCATAGTTACAGTTGTTATAGATTCTGACATTGAAAGTATAACTGGTTTATCTACTTTATCTAAATGCGGTTGCGTAGCTGTACATAGTAAAACGGTGCTTTCACAAGATTTTACTAAAAAATTAATAAATCCATTAAATAAATGATAGCATTTAATCGGCATACTTTGTACTTCATCAAAGATAAGTACGCTATTTGACATATTGTGTAATTTACGCAAGTTCGTACCACGTGCTGAAAAACCACTTTCTAAAAACTGTACAAGCGTTGTGATAACAACCGAACTGTCCCAACGTTCTGTTTGTAGTCTGTATGCTTTCTCTTTCTGTTCTTCTGTTTTTTCATCTTCAAAAATCACATTAGAAGTATGCTCTAAAACAACATCTTCACCAAGTAATTCTTTTAATTCCATTGCTGTTTGGTCTATTATAGACAAAAATGGTATTACATATATCACTCTATCCATATTGTGTATTTTTGCGTGTTCCATAGCAAAACGTAAACTTGCTAGGGTTTTACCACCACCCGTTTCGACTTCTAGTTTGTATGTTCCTTTTGATTTTTTACTAGATTTTTTAGCGTCTTCTGATATTTGTTTTCGTATTTTTCCTATATCGTTACTATTTTCTTTTGATTTAAGATGTTCTTCAAGTTTATTTATATATAAATTCCAATTTGGTTTTGTTTCTGAATAAACTGTATTTGTAGCAAAATGGTATGCATCAAGCCTATCCGCATCAACAAGACAAGAAAAAATGTATTTTATTAAAAAAGAAACCATAAAAATCTTTTCGTTTTTTTCAAATTTTTCTAAAAAGCACTTTAATTCTTGCTTAGCTTTTTCAATGTCAAAATTAATATTTAAATTTTTTATCTCAATTTGTTCATTAAGTTCTTTTTCGAGCTTGTCTAAAATTACGTTTTCTCCTTGGTGGTCAATATTGTCAACAAGTGAACCATGGTGTCCTAATATAATATTTGCTATTATCTCAGCTATACCTATGTCATTTTTAGTTAATTCGTTATAAACAAGCTTTGCTCCGTATATGCTATGACCGCCTTCATGTTTTTTAGTTTTTCCAGCTAAATAATCTTGAAAGCCAACCGTACTTTTACCAATGTCGTGATACATTGCGACTATTTTGCAAAGTTCCTCAACACCGATTTTTGCACCAAAATGTACAGCGTTTTTTTCTACATTTTCTAAATGTTCTATAAGAGGTTGCTCTCTTAATTCTTCTCTATCTGGGAGTGTGCCGTCTTTATTTTTATTAGTTCTAGCAATATATTTTTTATTCATAAGTCATCTAACCAGTCCCTAAGCCATAGCCATAAGCCGTTTTTGCACCAATACCATATTCATTAAAAGCATTTACAATATTTTCGTTTAATTTTTCCTTATATCTTTTCCAAAGCTCAATATCACCCCAAGCAATATAAATCTCAAACTCTGAATCCTTTACACAAGGAAAAGTTAAAATATTTATTTTTTGGTCATCGGTAGGTTCTTCTTTATTTTGGTAATACTTTTGATAATGAGGTGTTAGCACATCGAAACATAATTCATATTTTTTTGGAAAAATATCAAAAAATATAAGTCCGCCTTGTTTTTCTTCGGTTCCAAATAGTGATTTTAATTCCTTTTTATTAGCTTCTGTTAGTTCTGTATTATTTTTATCTTTTAAATTTTGTTTTTGTATTAAAAGATTGTGCCAATAGCTTCTTAATATTCCTTTAATTGCACTAGCAGGCAAATAAGGCGTTCCATATAGTGAGTGTAGTGTCATCAGTAAAGTTGAATCGTAAGGGGAAGTTTCACCAATTCCAATAGCTAATTTGTCTATAGGTTTGTATTTGTAGCAAATAGGTTCACAAAAATTGCATAGCTTTGCTAATTTTTCTGTTCGTTCATTAAGTTTACGATTTAGATTTTTCACAATGTCTTCATTTATTTTAATTGGTATTTTATTATCTTTAGTAGGTATTTTGATAGACTTTAAAAGACTATCGGGTTTGTTTTTTAACTTCCTATTTTTTAACTGCATAGAATAACGATGATGTAGCAAATACATATTATCTAGTTCAATTTTATTTTCTTTCCCTAAAAAAAATTTAGCTGAACTTTTAGGAAGATTAAATTCGATATTATTTTCTTTAGATTTAGGTTGTTTACTATGATTGTTGTTATTTTTCTTATTCATCTTTCAACAACCCCTCTGCAAAACGTTTTACCCAAAGTAAATAAGCCATTATTTCTTTACTTACAATACGATAATCATCACGACTTAATTCAACAATTCCATCCATCAAACATTTATTTTTATCTATGAAATTTTGTTTAATTAACCATCCTTCAATTGAAAGGTACAATTTTTCATGGTGAAGTTTACATTTAGCTTGCAAAAAAGCAATAGACGCACAAAGACCATTGTTTTGTATCATTACTGGAAAACTTCGTGCTAAACTACGAAATTCTTTTTGAAGTTTTTCATTTTTTTCTTCTGAAATACGAAAAGCAAAATCATAAGCATATTTGGCACGTTCATCGTTATATTTTTTATTTACACTCATCGCTAGTATCCTCCAAGTGAATTTTAAACAATCCTTTACCGAGGGTTGTATTACCACCAATTTGTAATAAGCCGTCTGAAATCATACCGAACATTTCTTTTTCAATACACTTAGCTGACATTCTATTATTTTCTTTATTATTTTCTTCATTATTTTTCTCTTCCGAAAAAAACAGCAAGCTATACAAAATACTTTCAGGTGGTAAATATTCTTCTGTAAAAAGTGCACCATCTTCAACAATACCCGTTTCATGATTAATTTTAATTCGTGTAACAACTTCAGTTGACTGTGTTACGAAGTATTCAAAATCTTCATCCGAAATCATTGTTACCTTTTTTTTAAATTCATCGTTTTTGAGAGTAAGTTCATTAGGTTTGTTTGAAAGAAATTTTTCAGTAACTTCATCAATCCAAGCTTTAAATTTATCACATGGCTCGCTATCAAAAAGAATTTCTTCAAGCATAACTTTCTTCTCATTACTTCCGTTCTTCCCGTTCATAACCAAACTACAAAAACCATTATAAGTTAATATTTTGTTTTCCAAACTTAAATTATCTAATTGTTCTACTAATTCTTCTAAACTTGGACAATCAATTTCAATCAACTTACAATCTTGTAGAAAACGCCTAACCACAGTTGGACAAATTACCCATGCAAAAATTCCTTTTGCAGACTTAACGGGAAAAAATAAAATTCTAGCGTCCGAAATTGAAACAGCTGAAGGAGTATCTCCATTCTCCCAACTTCCAAGTATACGATTTATTTTATCTTCTTCACTTAATTTATCTTTTTTTATACTGTTAATCATTGCTTCTCTAATACTTCCCTTTAAGCTAGAAGCTTCTATTTTGGGAAAGTTTGTATGTTTTTCTCGTTGAATTGGCAAATCAATATAACTTAAATTATCGCCACTACCTACATGTGCAGACGTAAGTGTATACAACAACATTAATTTTTTATGCTCAAACACTTTTAAATTTCTCCTCCTGTTCTTTATTAACTGTACCGACTAAAACGTAACCAAAACCACGGTCGCAATAACGCAAACGGTCATATGAAACTTTTGGTCGTTTAAAACCATAATTTAAACGGTAATCACTCATACATTTTTGGTGAAATAAATGAACAGCATCTTCAAAGGTGCCTTCTAAAATTTCAAAGTAGTAAACACTACCTGCTGGAACTGCATAACGCATTTCTCTCGGTTGATATTTTTCATTCTCTTTTTCTTGACCAAAACCACCCGCTGGAACATATCTTCCGACGGTTGCTGCTATAAGTTTAACTTTTATATTTCTCTTTTTGCCATGAAATTTTCCTATCTTTGCTTCATTGTCGTCAATCCATTGTGGAAACCAGCCATTTTCAAAAATCGCTGGCGTTGCTAAATAAAGTTTAAAATACTTAGAATCACTTTCAAGTTTTGGAATATTAAGAGTTTTTTCTGACAATCGCTGTATTTCTGCAATTTTACTTTCTCCACCAAGTCTATTAAGTTTTATATTCTCAATTTCAATGCCTTTCACTTCAACAGCAAGCTGTAAATCGGCATGTGGTCGAACCATTTCAATTTCGTACAAATTATTATCTTTTTTATAATCGTCTTTATCAAGCTCTCTTTTATCGATACTTTTAGAGTTAATTTTTATGCCAAGCTTTCTTTCTCTTGATAAATGGTTATTTAATGAAAATCCATTAATAAAACTATCTTCTCCTTTTAGGTAGCTAATCAAGTCGCCTTCTTCAATATAAATGTCTTCTAGAGTTTTCATCTTTTTTTCATTCGTATTCTCTGTAGGTAAATTCGATTTAATTAAACAATATTTAAGAGGAAAGTTTGACATTGGTCTACACATAAGCTCCATTGTTTTTAATTCATACTGTTGTTTTTCTTTAATTTCTTTTTCAGAAGTAAAATCATATGATTTGGATATAAACATATCTAACGGCTGTGGAAAGCAAAAATTATCTTTATACAAAACTCCATTGTAAGAGATTTTTAAAGCATGGTTAATATTTTTTTCATTACTTTTATTATTTTCATATTCAGATTTGCAATTTTTTGAAACAAAAGGCTTAAACATTCCTGAGTAAGTGCTTGGAATAGGAGGGAAAGCACTGCCAAGCAAATGAGTTTCTCCCTCTGCTTCAAAAGGTGTACCGAGGCGAAAGAACAATTGGTCAATTGCTTTAATCTTATAAATCAATTTTGCATTACCTCCTTTGATAAAAACCCAACGATATTAAGCATATTAAGAAAATTTTCATGATTTTTATTTTCATACAAAACATTTAAATGTTTTAAAACTTCATCGGATTTACATATTCCCTTACTTTGAAGAGATTGTTCTATAAGCGTAGTAGCTATTTCTTCTTCTATGTCAAAAGACAATTTGTTTAATGTTTGACTAATATCATAAATAAAGGTTTTTGAATTCGTATCCTCTTTGAATAGATTAATCAAACATTTGAGAGATTCAAGCTTCTCATATTCAGCTTCAAAAGAATAAGTAATATGTCGGATTTCAGAACCTCGCTTCATTAAAGAAACTGAAAAAGAATTTTTGTTATTAGCTTCTTTGGCAAGTTTTTCAGCTTTATTTGCTTGGTACATTACATCTTTTAAAGGTTGCATCAAATGGGCAATGACAATCCCAGAGGAAAAAGTAAATGGTTCTACACACGGCATTTTTAGCATTTCACCAAATTTAAAATGAAGTTCTTGCAATGTTTCCCAAAGTTCTTCCAGGGGCAAAATGGCTAAAATATCTTCACCACCAGCATAAATACAAATACCGCCGACTTTTTTAATCATTTCTTCGGCACAAATAGCAAAATTGCATATTTTTTTGCTTAATTTTTTATGTTCGCTTTTTGATTTTAATTCAAGGTATTTAGTTCCCATGTAATCGCCATCAAATTTCAGCAACGCATAGTATTGTTGAAGTTTAAATGATTTATTTTTCAAGTTTTCAACTAGCTTTTCAGCTATCTCAAATATTTCTAATGAATATTCATCGTTATTTTTGGGAAGCTTATTATATACGTCATAAATTGCATTGACTAACTGGGTTTGAATATTCCTAACTTCACAAGTTATATTTTCTTTATACCATTTGGCACCTAATAAGTTATTATTAAAATCTAAAGTTTTCTTAAGTACAATTTCTCGTATAGAACGAACTTCATTATCACCGTAAAGTCTTTTAAGCATAGCAACAGCAGACAATGCTTCATTTTGTTTAACTTTATAATTCAGGCTTTCGACATTTGAAATATCAATAATTTCATTAGGGTTCGTGTTATGTGGATAGTTACATTTTTCATTTTTCTTAACAAATATTGCATTGTATTCTGGGTGTAAACTACACTTTCTACCCCACGGCTCATTTAACTGTTTAAATTGTCTTATACTTTTCACTGAATGTAAATTATGAAATATATCTTGATAAGCTTCGTTGTATTCTTCATCACAATTATAAGGTTGAAATAGCCAGTAAAATTCAAGAAAATTTTTAAGTTGATTTTCAGCTTTTTTTAAATCACTTTCTGAAATATTAAAGTTTTTAAATTTTGTAAATTCTTTCTTATATATTTCCTCAAAATTCTTTTTTACATGGCAACTTAAATCTTCTGCTAACTTTTTATGTTGCTCTTCACAATAGTTTTCTATATTTGCAAGTAAGCGATTTGGCAAACTGTCAAACTCTTTAGAAGGTAAAGGAAAAATCACTTCTATGTTTTTATTTTCGCTTTTTTCTTCAAGAAATTCAACAGCACACTTTGTTAACTTCGATAACAAACGACTACCAGCGTATAAGTCATTCATCTTACGACCATTTTCTACAAATGATTTTACTGGACCTATTGTAAATGCAAATAATGCTTTCCCCATTAATTGCTCACTCCTTTGCGTTCAACTTTATCAACAAAAGTTTCCCATTCTTTTTTAGTTTTTTGTTTATCCAAGACTTCTTTATTAGCAACCGCTTTCACACAAGTATAAATCGGCAAATAGCCTTCTTTTGTATGTGCAAGACCTACAATAATTGACGAAGCAAATTTATTATTTGAAAGTGCTGAGCCAGTTGCATAATATGCTTTTCCATCAATTCGATGCGGCTTTAATTCTGATTTAATCTCATGAGAAGCAGTGTCAACTGACTTCAAAAAACTTTTCCAGCTATTTTTTTCAATATCTCCAAATAAAATTTTCTTAATAACTGGTCGTTTAACATTTGAGGAAACATTCTTTGAAACAATCATATTATCACATTTATAAAACTCTTTTGAGTTTTCATTATTTTGCTCTTTATAAATGTTATTCAACTTACTTAGAATACTATTTTTTACTTCACAGCTAGTAGGTTGATTTTCATTTAAAATCATAATTCTTCCACGCCCTTTACGACTTCTTTGACCAAGCCCGATAAGTAAAAATGATAACTCTATCAAATCTATGTACCAATTTAATTCTTTTAGCGAATTCTTTCTAGTTCTTACTAGAAGGCTAAAGTTTTCATTTGGAAATATACAATTTTTAGAATTGTTTTTCCCATTTTTTTTATTATCATGGAGAAGAAATTCACATGAGCTAGTATTGATTTTAGAAGATAAAACGGATAGTCTAACAGGTGAAGCTATGCTTTCAGCGTTCCCAAAGATTGCATTTTCAAGTTCTAATAAATCTTTAGTATCTAGTATGGGCTGAGCAATACGAAACATGTAACGCATCATTCCTTTTATAGATGAAGCACGAATTTCAGGATGTTTAGCACTAATACCATAAGAAAATATTGGAGTAATAACTTTATATTTAACATTTTTTGATTCCATCATTATAAATTATTAATCCTTATTTTTTATTTTCGAGTTCATTAGGAGTTTCTAGCTTATTAAACATTCTTACATAAGCAAGATGAGGGAAAAGCATTGGATTGTTAATAATCATAAGCAGTTGGTTTAATTGAAAATTAAACGTAAGTAATGAAACTTTCTCTAAATTATCTTCAATTTAACTACTGCGACCGCCTCAATGGGTACAAATTTCAATTTTCCATACCTAAATATATAAGGAGTATAATTTTCATCAATGATAGCTAAATCTACTTCTTTTGAAATGCCAATTTGTTTCTCACTTCTGCTTTTCTTATTATTCCAAGAAGAATCAATAATAAAAATCGATTCTTCAATAACGAATTTTTTAGGAACAATCATTTCAAACAGCTGTTTCCAAACATCTTCTCTTTGGCTTCCAACAGTACCTCCGTGAATATCATGTTTCATATAAAGCTGTTCAACAATAGATTTCTCTACACTTAAATAGTTATCTATGATGTTATCTATAATATTCTCTTTTGTTTTTTTACTCATTTTAACATTTTTATCCTTATTTAAACGAATTTTTGCATTTTTTTGTTTTCTAAATGTTTGATATAAAATCACCACTTAAAATTATTTATAAATGTTGTTTTTAGTGGATGTTGTCAACGTTCTTATAACAGCATCCACTAAATAATATATTATTTAGTGATTTTTTTCAAATTAAAATATAAAAAAAATAAACGTAAGAAACAAAATGATTTTCAACATTTCGTTTCTTACGTTTATTTAGCAAAAATAATATCCTATCCCCCATTTTGTAAAAATATATCTTGGATTTGAGGGTATTTCTTCCAATTTTTCTCTTAATCTTCTTACATGAACATCTACTGTACGTATATCTCCTATATAATTATCTCCCCATACTATTTTTAACAAATCATCTCTACTATATATTTTACCTTCATTTGTCATAAAAAGCTCTAGTATATCAAATTCCTTTATTGTCAAATTTATTTCTTCATTTTTTACATAAACTTGCCTCTTTTTTATGTCTATTTTTAAATCTCTAAAAGTAATTGTATTTATGTCTTCTATTTTGCTTTCTTTTATCGTTGTTCTTCTAAGTATTGCTTTTATCCTTGACTTTAATTCTACAATGTTAAAAGGTTTTGTAATATAATCATCTGCTCCAAAATCAAGTCCCATTACTTTATCCATCGGTTCTCCTTTGGCTGTTAACATAATAATGGGTACATTTGAAAATTCTCTTATATTCTGACAAACTTCCAACCCATCAATTTTTGGTAGCATTATATCCAAAATTATAAGATGATAATCATTTTCAGTTGCAAGATTTATTGCTTCTTCACCATCGTATGCAACATCCACATCCATTTTATCTTGTTCTAAACTAAATTTTATTCCCTTTACTATAGACTTTTCATCGTCTACTACTAATATCTTCGACATAAATTCCTCTTACTCTTTATTTTATATGTTAAATTTTTGTAAATCTAATTCATATTATAAGAAACCCATATTTATCAAAAAAAATATCCAAAATGTTAAAGTAATACCAGATAAAACAGTTGTAATGACTATATTTGTAGATGCAATATAAGTGTCTCCACCAAGTTCCACAGCCATTACATAGGAAGATACAGAAGTAGGTAAAGCAGCCATGATAATTATTATAACAAAATCAGTACCATTAAACCCAAATATATATGCCAAAACACCTACAAATATTGGCATAATAATAAGTTTTAATATACTTGAATATACAACATATTTAAAACCATCGGAAAATTTACTAAAAACTATACCGCCACCAAGGCATATAAGAGCCGTGGGTGTACTAAAACCTGCTATCATTGTAATAGGAGTAATAAGAATAAAAGGCAATGTAGTATTTGTAATAGAAAATATAGAGCCTATAATTATTGCTATCAAGAGTGGATTTTTTAAAATTTCTAATATCATTTTTTTTATGCTTATATTTTTATTGTTTTCATTATGTAGAGATAACAAAACAATAGACATAATGCTATAAAGTGGTATAAGAAAAGCTATTCCAAGTGTTCCTTTTGCAGCATCTTCAGTTCCCAATATATTTATCAAAATAGGAAGTGCTAAAATAGGTACATTGCTTCTAAATGAGCCTTGTACAAAAGAGCCAATTACACTATAGAAATTTTTTCTTAAAATAAAATAAGAAAAAATCCAAACTATAAAAAACCAAAGTGTTGTAGATGATATTATAAATATAGTAAATTTTAAATCGAATATGTCATGAATATTTGTATTGTATATATTAGTAAAAAGTAAAGCAGGTATACCTAAATAAAATACTAACTTATTTGCATCTGTTAGAAAAGCTTTGTTTATAAATTTTGCTTTTTTCAAAAACATACCCAAAGCAAGTAAAATTATTGTTGGTGCAACACTACTTACACTTAAAATGAAATTGTTTAACATGGTGTTTCCTTTATTTCTATATTTTATTTCTAATTAACTGTTATTAAATCTCGTATACCATTAAAAATATTTTGACCTATTCTATTTACATTTTGTATTTGTTCTATTGATGTAAAATTTCCGTGTTGTTCTCTATATCTTATAATGTTTTGACTAATAGATGGACCTATACCTGGCAGATTTTGAAGTGTAGCACTATCTGCTGTATTTATATTTATAAGTCCACTACTATTATTTGTATTTTGAGTATTTTGCATTTCAGTTACTATATTTTGCTCCGTATAATGTGGTATTATTATATGTTCAGAATCACTTATTATTCTTGCAAGATTTATTTTATTTATATCTGCGTTATCAGTTGCACCACCAGCAATTTCTATAGCATCTATGACTCTAGAACCATACGGGAGTTCAAAAACATTTGGATTTTCAACTTCACCAGATATAAATATGATAATAGTATTTTTTGTATTTTCTATCTCAAAAGTATTTTGAAAATTTGAATTGTCATATATATTTATTTCTGTGTTATAAGGTTCTCTTTGTAATCTTATTGTTTGTGTTGATGTGCTTTGTATTTCATTTTGAAAAAAATTAATATACACAAAACCAGAGATAATTATAAAAACTATAATACTAGATATATAAATTTTGCTTTTATCCATTTTCATAGTGTATAATTTAATATTCCTTTCTTTAGTTAAAATTTATATTTTTTTGAACCCTTGCTTTTCAATCTTTTTCTTCTTATGTTTATTACGATATTTGTAAATTGATAGCATATTATTCCGAAAAATATTATAGCAAGCATAAAACTAAGTCCGAATATTGAAAAAGGATTCTCTATTAAATAATTTGTGACAAATCCTATACTTGAAAGGATAGACCAAGGAAGTACATCTTTTGGAACTACTATATTATCTCTAAAAAGCTCTACACCATTTAAAGAATAGATAACATTGCCAACAACATCTCCAGCATAGAGTGGAGCTAAAAATAAAATTTCATCATTTTCATTTCCATATTCAGGGGTATATAATAAATTTTCGAAAAACACTATATCTCTATTTATTTGTGATAATTCTTCAATACTTATATAATGAGAAAAACTAGTTGTTCCAAATGTGTTTACTGTGCTTTCATCACCCCATCTAGAATTTTGAATATTAATTGTTTCTATAACATTACTAGGATTATGTATTGTTGTTATTTCATAATTTTCAAAGGAATAATCAAATAAAGCATTTGTATCTACCCATCTAACATTTGCATAAGAACCAGCTATAACGCTTATAAGCTCTATACCATCTCTATATGCTGTACCAATAAAACACCATCCCGCAGGAGTATGAAATCCTGTTTTTAAACCTGTAACATCTTCATTAAAAAATTCACCAACTAGTAATCTATTTGTATTACTCCAATCTATTTCTCTTGTATTTAAATTTCCATCTGGATTTGGAGCACTTTCTCCTATAAAAGATATTTCGGAAGCAACAGACATAATTATACTGTTATTCATTGCATAATCTGTAATTTTAGCTAAATCTCTTGCTGTTACCTGCATAAGAGGGTCATGAAACCCGTGTGCATTTGTAAAATTAGAATTTACAGCACCTATACTTCTTGCACGTTCGTTCATTAAATTTGCAAAAAATTGTTCTGCCTCAGCAAAATCCATATCTTCGCCAGATACAACATATGAAACGTGAGCTGCAACTATATTTGCTGTATCATTTCCAGACGGTAACAACAAGCCTCTTAATAGATTATGTACAGTTATATGCTCTCCGTAAAAATGACTTGCAATACTAGAACCAAAAGGAACATGGTATATTGAATTTCCAACACGAACTATATCGTTTATATCTGTATGGTCTAATAATACAATAGCTGTTAAAACTTTTATCATACTTGCTGGGTATATTGGAGTATCTGCATTTCTTTCGTATACAACACGACCTGTACTTCTTTCCATTAAAATTACTGCTGTACCTGTTATATCTAAATGCTGTTCTGCAAATATATCTTTTACAAAAAAACTATTAAAAATAAAAAATGTTAAATAAAAAATGACTTTCTTCATTTTGCATCACCCTATATATTATATTAATGTTCATTTATTATAACAGTAATAGACTATCCTAACAACTTTTTTTGTATATTTTTATAACAACATTTTTATACATTATAGCATATTCAAAATTTAAACTGTAATCAAAAAAACTAGCAAAATTTTATACTTATAATTTCGCTAGTTTTTTATGTTCATTGTTTGTTAAAAAATGTAAGTATATTTTGAGTAAATCTATTCAACCGTTACAGACTTTGCCAAATTTCTTGGCATATCTATATCCGAACCAAGCTCTCTAGAGATATAATAAGAAAAAAGCTGCATATATATAGCTGTTAAGCTGGGTGTAAAATAATCATTTATCTTAGGTATGATTAACAAATTGCTTTTATCTACATCAACATTTATTTCTTTAATGTAAGCTTCTTCATTTGTTATTATTATAGATTCTGCACCTCTTGCTTTTACTTCTTGAAGATTGCTCATTGTTTTTTCAAATATATGTTTTTGTGTTATACAAGATATAACAAGTGTTCTATCTTCTATTAATGATATCGTACCATGTTTTAATTCTCCTGCTGCATATGCTTCACTGTGTATATATGATATTTCTTTTAATTTTAAAGAACCCTCCAAAACAGCAGCATAATCTAGTCCACGACCTATAAAAAATATACTCTTATTATTTTTGTATTTTTTCGATAGTTCCTTTATTTGATTTTCACTAATTTTTAATATGTTTTCTATTTTTTCTGGTATAGTCAATATTTCTCCAACTAGTAATTTTTCTGTTTCTTTTGTTATTTTCTTTCTTTGAAATGCAAATTTTATCCCTAACAAATATAGTAAAGATATTTGTGCAGAGTATGCCTTTGTTGTTGCAACAGCTATTTCAGGACCAGCCCATGTAAATAAATTCAAATCACTTTCTCTTGCTATAGAACTACCTAGAACATTTACTATCGAAAGTGTTTTTACACCATTAGTTTTTCCGTGTCTTAGAGCTGCTAATGTATCAGCAGTTTCTCCAGACTGACTTATTACTAATATCAAATCATTTTCTTCTAAAATTGGATTTTGATATCTAAACTCAGATGCCAAATATACTTCTGTAGGTATTCTTGCTAAAGATTCAACTATATTTTTAAAAACAATACCAGCATGTGCTGCACTACCACAGGCAACTACATGGATTTTGTTTATTTCTTTTGCATCTATATCTATTTTTAAATCTATTTCATCGTTTATAACTCTTGGATTTATTGTATTTCTTATTGCTGTTGGTTGCTCATATATTTCTTTTAACATAAAATGGTCAAAACCATTTTTTTCTGCTGCAGAAACATCAAAATCTACTACGTATATATCTTTTTTTATTTCATTTTTATTTTTATCAAAAATTTGTATATTATCTTTTTTTACTATGCCTATTTCTTCTTCTTCTAAAATATAATAATTTTTGGTATATTCTAAAGTTGCAGATATATCTGAAGAAATAAAATTTTCATTTGTTCCGATTCCGATAACAAGTGGACTTTGCTTTTTTACAGTATATATTGTATTTTCATTTTCAAAAAGTATCCCTAATGAAAAAGAACCCTTTCCTTCTTTTAAAAATTTAGAAATGGATTCTAATAAATCTTTTGTTTTTTCATATTGATATTCAATAAAATTTGATATAACTTCTGTATCTGTATCAGATAAAAAATTATAACCTTCTTTTTGCAAGTTATTTTTTATTTCTTTATAATTTTCCAAAATTCCATTATGGACAATTGTAAAAAGACCATTATTGCTAGTATGAGGGTGGGAGTTTATATCACTAGGTTCTCCATGCGTTGCCCACCTTGTATGTGCTATACCTAAATTTCCATTTAAATTTTCTTTTTTTAGTTTTTCTTCAAGATTTATTATTTTCCCTTTTGCTTTAACAATTTTCAATTTTTTATTTAAAATAGCTATGCCAGAAGAATCGTATCCCCTGTATTCCAATCTTTTTAAAGATTTTATTAAAATATGTGTAGCTCCTTTATTTCCTATATATCCAACTATACCACACATAAAATTCCCCCTTTTATTGCAAAATTGAATAGTACCAATTTATTAAATTTACTATAATTAAGTATAGCATAGTTTATGCGTTTTTTAAACAAAAGTAGATTATTGATACCAAAAATTATCTCTATAAAAATTTTATTATTAAAAAAATTGGAACATAACAAGATATTTTGTAAAAAAAATAAAAAAAAGTATTGACTTCCGAAATGAACTAATGTATAATATTTTCAATAAGTTATCCATATCCATATCCATATCCATATCCATATCCATATCCATATCCATATCCATATCCATATCCATATCCATATCCATATCCATATCCATATCCAT